>NZ_JBICJJ010000002.1:0-445308 GCF_043102985.1 Acinetobacter sp. YQ_14
AAACACCCCAGTCTCGAGAGAGGTTGGGGTGTTTTTTATCGGCTAAAGTTTTATATACTGCTCTTTTATTAAAATTATTATTCAAATTCTATGAAACAATTAGATTGGAAAGATGAGGCAGAATTTTTCAATAAGTTAAAAGATCGCTATGTAGATGGATTAGAATTCTGCAGAATAGCCTATGATCTATTTGAATATGTTAAAGAGCATGATCAAGATGGTTATGAGTTAAGAAAAAGACCTCGTAATATAAAAGAATTAATAGAAGAAATTCTTCCAATTTCAGTATATGTAAGAACTAAATATAGATTAGGAAATTATATTCAAGTATGTTGGACATCACGTACAGCATGTTTTGATGCTGAAATTAAAGTAATGGAGGAAAGTTATTTCCTAGAAGTAACTTGTGCTGTACACCCTAAAGAATATTTGGTAAGAGAATTGTTAAATAAACAGGGATATTGTTATGCAGCTGATGGAGTTAAGAAGATTGGTAGGGATATAATTACAGAGTGTATCAGCTATGATAATTCTAGTTTTATTGAACATTTTGTAGATTTAATTGCTCTAAGAGTCCATAAGAAAATGGGTAAAAATTACCCACAAAACACTATTTTAATCATTTGTTGTGAGCTAGATATCATATATTTTTCGCATGAGTGGAACATTTTACAAGAAAAAGTCAGAGCTTTAAATATTGAACATAATTTCAAAGAGATTTTTATATATGATAGCTCTACTGAAAAATCATTTACTATGAGTTAAATTGAGTCAATTTATAGTTTTAGGAAAATGATAATGAAACTAAACTCTTTTTCACCACTCCCAGAAGATAATAATGAATTACATCTACCTGAACTGGTGTATTGGGCATCCCTTGGTGATGTGGAACAAGTCGAACAGCTATTGGCCGCAGGAATAGATCCAAACCAAACTGATGACGAAGGCTATAGTGCATTACAGGCTGCGGCTGAGAATGATCATTTAGCGGTGGTGAAGTTACTGGTGAGTAAAGGAGCAAATGTGGCGTATAAGAGCAAATATACAGCGCTACAGCTTGCAGAAATGGCGGAGCATGTCGAAGTGGTCACCTACCTAAAAAGTCTTCAAATCGCGTTTAAAAATAATAGATAAAAAGAAGCCCCATCATCCTGACGGGGCTTCTTCATATTTCGCTTATTGTCGTTTATATTCCTTATGAACGACCGCTTCCTGCGCATCTTGTTATTTTCAATGAGACTTCCTGTCTCTCTATGATTTGTATGATAGGCGAAAAGTTTGGATTGGGATATTAGCCAATTGCTGCGATTGTTGTAGGTTTTGGCGTACACCAATAGAGAATGATGAAATGATTAGATTAGCTATAAAAAAACGGAATCAAGAGATTCCGTTTTTGCTGTATTAGAATTTTAGAAATGAACATCCAAACCGATATAAGGACCTTTAAAATTAAATTTAAGGTCATTTTTTTCGTAGTCATCTAATTTAATATCAAGAATACGATAACCTGCTTTTAAGCCGACATTGACCAATAAATTATCAATAAAGTTATATTGTAATTCGGCTTGGGCATCCGTAATTTTAGTGTCATTCACATTGCTATATAGTAATTCTGCTTTCGCACTTAGACCTGTAAATGGCAGTTTTACGCCTGCTGATCCATAGATAACAGGAATTGTTTTATCAATATCTGTTTTATTTAAGCCAAGCGTCTTAACATCACCATTGAGGTTACTCGCGCCAAAACCAATGTCTGCATCTACGATATTATCCAGTACTTCGTAATACAAAATAAAATCAGTATGGTCGATATCTAAGTCATAAACAGGTTGACCTGCAACTTCATTTTCGGTCTGTGTTTTTAAATTCACATAACGAATTTTTGCATTTGGGATCAGTGGAATTGGATGCTCAATTGCGAGTGATAATTGAGCAGAACCTTTTCGATCAAGATCTTGATCGGGTGCTGAGGTTTGTGCTGCCATATTGGCTTCACCATTGTAGTTCCAGTAGCTAAGATCGCCTTTTACACCGATCACATCGGCTTGAGCTAAACCACAAACGCTTGTCCCTAAAGCAAGTAGCGTTAATTTTAATAGTTTCATTGCATTGTCCTAATTAATATCAAAACCGTAATGAATTGTTATGAATTCACCCTAGATTGGACGCATCATATAGTGATCTTGAGCAATATGCAGTAGTCTAATTTTAAATTATGTGAAAAGAGAATAAATAATGACAGAAGTAGAATCGTGTGTGGATTACCCTTTATATGTAGCAGGGAAAGCAATTACAACAGGGCAATGGCTCGAGGTACAGCATAAATATCAACATACTGTCTATGGACGGGTTGCTTTAGCAGATGCAAAATTTTTGGAAAAGGCTATTGCTGCATCGGTAAAAGCTGAAGCAGAAATGGCAGCATTAAAGCCGTATCAAAAACAAAAAATTTTATTGCACTGTGTGAAGCGGTTTAACGAATTAAGGGAGGAACTCACCGAGATTTTAATTGCGGAAGGTGGAAAGCCTCGCGGTGCTGCGAGTGCTGAAGTAGAGCGCTTAATTAATACTTTTCAACTCGCTGCGGATGCGGTTACTCAACTTGATGATGGTCGAATGTTACCTTTGGCGGTTACACCTGCTGCGGCACGTTTTAGAGGAATGGTGAAACATGTACCTGTTGGTGCGATCTCGTTAATTAGCCCATTTAATTTTCCATTAAATTTGGTGGCGCATAAGATTGCCCCTGCGATTGCGGCAGGTTGTCCTTTTGTTTTAAAGCCTGCCAGTTTAACTCCAATTAGTGCATTAAAAATTGCCCAAGTCTTAGCTGAAACTGATCTTCCACAAGGTTCTTGGTCAGTATTGCCGTGTGATCGTCAAGCGGCGGATATTTTAGTCACAGATGATCGCTTTAAACTTTTGAGCTTTACTGGTTCAGATCAAGTCGGCTGGGACATGAAAGCACGCGCAGGTCGCAAGAAAGTTACCTTAGAACTGGGTGGAAATGCTGCGGTATTAATTGAGCCAGATACTCCCGTTGATGATGCTTTGATTGATCGTTTAGTTGGAGCGGCTTATGGTCATGCAGGTCAGATTTGTATTAGTGTGCAACGAGTTTTAGTTCATGCAGATATATACACGGAGGTTAAAAAGAAATTACTCGCGAAAGTGAAAAAAATCAAAGTTGATGATCCAAGTTTAAGCACAACCTTGGTTGGTCCGATGATTAAGGAAGCAGAAGCAGTGCGCTTGAAAAAGTGGATTGATAAAGCGGAGAAAAAAGGGGCAAAAGTACTGGTAGGAGGAACATTACAAGGTGTTCTATTTGAACCGACACTTCTGGAGAATGTAGATACAAAGCTTGAGGTGTATAAAGATGAAGCCTTTGGTCCAGTTGCGATTTTAGAAAAGTACAAAGATTTTGAACAAGGGATCGCGACGATTAATCAAAGTCGTTTTGGGCTACAAGCAGGCGTTTATACACAGAATCTAAATAAGATGCTGTATGCTTGGGATCATTTGCATGTGGGTGGTGTCATTATCAATGATGTACCGACTTTCCGTGTGGATAATATGCCTTATGGCGGTGTAAAAGACTCAGGTTTAGGTCGAGAAGGAATTCATTCGGCCATCCGAGATATGCAAGAAGAACGGTTACTCGCAATTAAACAATAAGCAATAATTTAGATAAGAGGGCGTGATGATTTTAATGATTGATTATTTTATAAACTTATCCTGTAAAACTTGACTGTCAGGTCAATATTGCAGTGAATTGAAAAATAATCAATCGTTCGAAAAATATAGTTTTTTCGTCCAGAATTTACAGTAAAAAGAAATAAAAACGGGTATTGTTCAGCTATTAAGTAGCAAAAAATGGACAAAGCTCTTTAAGGAAGAATTTTCTATTTTGCTCGTTTGTTCTGAAGAATCAATCTGCCCAAAAGGTGATGCTCTTTGACAAACAACACAAAATTTTTGTGGTACTTTTCTTGCTTGTAACAAAAAAATAAAGTGTAGGCAGCATTAAAAGTAACCTTTATCGTATTTAGGTGATTTATGACAGATACTCGTGAAAACTGGTCTGCTCGATCTGGTTTTATTATTGCGGCGGTTGGATCTGCTGTTGGTTTGGGTAATATTTGGCGCTTTCCCTATGTCGCTTATGAAAATGGCGGCGGCGCGTTCTTAATTCCTTATTTAGTTGCGCTTTTGACAGCAGGTTTACCGCTGTTATTCCTAGACTATGCCGTGGGTCATCGTAGTACAGGTGCACCTCCAAAAGCTTATGAACAATTGACTAAAAAAGCTGAGGCTTTGGGTTGGTGGCAAGCTTGTGTATGTATCATCATCGGTCTTTACTATGCCAGTGTATTGACGTGGGCTGGTAGCTATATCTATTTCTCGTTCAATCAATCTTGGGGTGCTGATCCTGAGGGTTATTTCTTTAAAGCTTTCTTAGCAACTTCAGATGCCGCTGGTTTTGACATGACTTTTATTAGTCATTTGTTATGGCCATTGATTGGTGTTTGGGCGCTTGTGCTTGTGATTCTATATGGTGGCGTTCGGAAAGGGGTTGAGCTTGCAAACCGTATTTTCATGCCGCTTTTAATCGTTCTTTTTAGCGTACTCGTGATTCAAGCATTACGTTTACCAGGTGCTTCAGAAGGCTTAAATGCATTCTTTACGCCGAACTGGGAAGCGATGAAAGACTATAAAGTATGGCTTGCTGCTTATGGTCATATCTTCTTCTCGTTATCTGTTGGTTTCGGGATTATGGTGACCTATGCCTCGTATCTCAAACCAAAAACGAATTTAACTGGTTCTGGTTTCGTTGTTGGTTTTGCAAACTCTTCGTTTGAATTACTTGCTGGGATTGGGGTATTTGCTGCATTGGGCTTTATGGCACATGCTGCGGATAAGAGTGTTCAAGATGTGGTAAGCGGTGGTATTGGTCTTGCGTTTATTGCATTCCCTAAGATCATTTCAAGCTTAGGGGCGGGTGCTGAATTATTCGGTATTTTATTCTTTACTTCATTGTTCGTTGCAGGTGTAACGTCAATGGTGAGTATTTTAGAAGTGCCAATTGCAGCGATGCAGGACAAATTAAAATGGGGCCGTGCGAAAGCCGTAACCATTATTGGCGGTGGTACTGGTATTGTTTCTATTGCACTGTTCTCAAGTGCTAATGCCATTAAATTAGTTGATATTATCGATCACTTTATCAATAACTTGGGTATTGTTTCTGGTGCACTTGTTTCGATCATCATGGTGTCTTGGTTCAAGCGCTCATTGATGCGAGAGCTTGAGTTACACGTAAACAGCATTTCAACAATCAAGTTAGGAAAAATCTGGGAATTCACGTTGACTGTGATAACGCCAGTGGTGTTGTTATCTACGCTTGGTCTTGCTTTAAGTGCTTTATTGCAAAAAGGATATGGCGATTACTCAATGAGTTTACAGCTTTGGTTTGGTTGGGGCTGTATCTTGTTCTGTGCAATCGGTGCTTTATTCATGTCTAGTTTAAAAAATCGCTAGGAGAGTGAAATGACGACTTCAGCTATTATCATGTTAGTGATTGCAATTGCTTTACTATGGGGTGGTTTATCTCTTTCGATTTTGCACTTATTGCGCAATCCTGAAGACTAGAATCACGCTGAGATACTTAAAAAGTAAAAAAAGCAGGCTTTAAGCCTGCTTTTTTATTATGCCAACTTTTTAATTAAGCAATAATAGAAACCATCACCTGATTGTGCAGTAGGGAGTAACTGACGACCATAGGTCTGTTCAATGCCCCAATCAGCTTCGATTTTAATTTCTTCTGCATCAGCATGTTCCGCAAAGAATGTCGCCATTTGCTGCTCATTCTCGACTTTTAAGATCGAGCAAGTGATATACAGCAATGTACCGTCGACTTTAAGTTGTTGCCACATCTGTTGCAAAATCTGCTGCTGTAAAGCGACTGTTTGCGCGATATCAGTGGACTGTCTGAGTAAGCGAATATCAGGATGGCGACGAATTACGCCTGTTGCTGAACATGGTGCATCTAGCACGATACAGTCGACCAGTTGCTGCGTCTGCCATGTAGTGGCATCTGCCTCGATAATCTCTACTTCAGTTTGATCTAAGCCAAGACGTTCGATATTTTCAGAAACACGCAGTAAACGTTTCGCATCATGATCAAGGGCAATCAATTTTTTAGGGTTAAAGCGCTCAAGGATATGTGCTGTTTTGCCGCCAGGTGCAGCACAGGCATCAACCACCACTTTGCCATCTAGGTTCGGTAAAAGCGTGGCACATAACTGTGCATGTTCATCCTGAACAGAAAAACCACCTTCTTCAAAACCCGGTAAATGGGTAATATTGCCCGTTTGTCCCAAAACAATACCAACATTTGAAAGCATGCAAGGACGAGCATCAATCTGTTCCTCATCCAAAATCTCTAAATATTCGTCACGACTGACTTGGCGTTCATTGACACGAAGGGTGAGCGGTGCGACTTGTTTTAAGGCTTGGCATAGAAGCTCTGTTTGCTCAGGCCAATCTTTTTTGAGTCGTTTGAATAACCAACTTGGTAAACCATGCGTATTATTCAATGCTGTTTGAAATTCATCTGTTTCACGTGAAACACGACGCAGAATCGCATTGACCAAACCACTCATTGGCTCGAAACCGAGTTGCTTGGCCGCATTTACCGTTTCTGAAATCGCGGCATGTACAGGAATACGAGTACATAAAATTTGATATAAACCAAGATATAAACAACTTTCTAGTGCTTCATTGTCCAATGGCTTTGTGAGCAATGGTAAAGTAATGGCTTTTAATGAATGCCATTGGCGTAAGCAACCTAAAGTGAGTTCGTGATATAAACCACGGTCACGTTCAGAAACCATATTGATATGTTGATTTAAAACGGAAGACAAAGATTGCCCATTTTGAACCGCCAAAAGTGTTTTGATCACTTGCGCACGCAGATTCAAATTTTTTACAGAGGATTGATTTGATTGGCTCATGGGAGAATTTGTCCAATATGTAATTTCTGGGTTTGGGCAATTTGAACTGGATTGAGGGCTTTAGCACCCGGCCATTGAAGACTGGTGAGGCAGACGGTTGTATTGTCGCCACAAGCAACGTGTACGCCTAGTTTATCCATCGCCACAATCTCACCGACTTGAGCATCGGTTTTGCTGTGGGAAGAAAGCGTAGAGCCCCATACACGCAGCGCATTGTTTTCATCCAGTTGAATAAAGGCAACTGGCCACGGGTTAAAAGCACGGATATTACGGTCGATTTGAATGGCATTTTGTGTCCAATCGATACGCGCTTCTGCTTTCACGAGTTTGTGGGCATAAACAGTGAGTGCTTCATCTTGCACTTCACGTTTGGCAATAAAATCTTGCAGGCTTTGTTCTGATTCAAGCACAGTACAAATCGCTTCTGCACCCTGATCTGCCAATTTGTCATGCAAGCTGGCAGAGGTATCTTCTGCTGTAATTGGGCAATAGGTTTTATACATCATATCGCCTGTATCTAAACCAGCTGCCATCTGCATGATGGTAATCCCTGTTTTATCATCACCCGTCGCGATTGCACGTTGAATCGGTGCAGCACCACGCCAACGCGGTAATAGCGAACCGTGAATATTCAGGCAGCCATACTTCGGTGTATCTAAAACGGCTTGCGGTAAGATCAGACCATAAGCTGCGACGACCATCACATCAGCACCCAAAGCTGCCAATTCTTGTTGAGCTGCTAGGCCTTCTTCAGTCGACGCTTTAAAATGCAAAGGTTGATAAACAGGTAAACCGTTTTCAAGCGCCAATTGTTTAACAGGAGATGGCGTTAATTTTTGCCCACGCCCTGATTTACGGTCAGGTTGGGTATAAACAGCAATGATCTGGTGTGATGTTTTTAATAATGCCGCCAATGCGGTTGCCGCAAATTCAGGCGTACCAGCAAAAATGATTTTCACAAAGATAATCCAACTAAAACTTGCTGCAAATTATAAGCGAAAAAGCCACTAGTCCCTAATTCGATGGATTGAATTGCTTTTGTGCAAAAAAGATAGGTCCACTGGTCATGAGTTAAACGATAACTTGTAGTATGATGGAAAAAGCTCAGTATCATTTCGCTAGAGAGAAAGCCCTATTTTTCTCGAGCACACACTTGTTGGGAATAAAAAATGCCTGATTATCGTTCGAAAACATCAACACATGGAAGAAATATGGCTGGCGCGCGTGGCTTATGGCGTGCGACAGGTATGAAAGATGAAGATTTTGGCAAGCCAATTATTGCGGTGGTCAACTCATTTACCCAATTCGTTCCAGGGCATGTGCATCTTAAAGATTTAGGGCAACTCGTTGCGAGAGAAATTGAAGCATCGGGTGGTGTTGCAAAAGAATTTAATACCATTGCGGTTGATGATGGTATTGCAATGGGCCATGACGGTATGTTGTATTCATTGCCTTCGCGTGATTTGATCGCTGACTCAGTTGAGTACATGGTCAATGCACACTGTGCCGATGCAATGGTTTGCATCTCAAACTGTGACAAGATCACACCGGGAATGTTGATGGCAGCAATGCGTTTAAACATTCCAGTAGTATTCGTTTCTGGTGGTCCAATGGAAGCGGGTAAAGTGAAGTTCCGTGGTGATGAAAAAGCCATTGACCTTGTGGATGCCATGGTCGTTGCTGCTGATGAAAGTTATACCGATGAAGAAGTCGCTGCTTTCGAGCGCTCTGCATGTCCGACTTGTGGTTCATGTTCAGGGATGTTTACTGCAAACTCGATGAACTGTTTGACCGAAGCGCTTGGTTTGTCTTTGCCGGGCAATGGCTCAATTGTTGCGACACATGCAAATCGTGAAAAATTATTCCTTAAAGCGGGTCGTTTAGTGGTTGAACTGGCGAAACGTTATTATGAACAAAATGATGACAGTATTTTGCCACGTTCTATTGCAACCAAAGCTGCATTTGAAAATGCCATGACTTTGGATATCGCGATGGGTGGTTCGACCAACACTGTATTGCATTTACTTGCTGCTGCGCATGAGGCAGAAGTTGACTTCACGATGGATGATATTGACCGCCTGTCACGTCAAGTGCCTGTATTGTCAAAAGTTGCGCCTGCAAAATCAGACGTACATATGGAAGACGTGCATCGTGCGGGTGGCATCATGGCGATCTTGGGTGAGTTAGATCGTGCTAAGTTACTCAACACTGAATGCCCAACTGTACATGAAAAAACACTCAAAGATGCCTTAGACAAATGGGATATTATTCGTACTGAAGACGCAGATGTGTATGAATTCTATCGTTCATCTCCGGGTGGTATTCCAACGCAAGTTGCATTCTCTCAAAACCGTTATTACTCAACTTTGGATGGTGACCGTGAGAAAGGCGTGATCCGTAATGCTGAACATGCCTTTTCTAAAGATGGTGGTTTGGCAGTACTTTACGGCAACATCGCTCTTGATGGCTGTATTGTAAAAACTGCGGGTGTCGATGAGTCAATCCTTAAATTTACAGGGACTGCACGCGTTTTTGAAAGCCAAGATGCTGCTGTAGAAGCCATTTTAGATCATAAGATCGTTGCTGGTGATATCGTGGTCATTCGCTATGAAGGCCCACGCGGTGGACCGGGTATGCAAGAAATGTTATATCCAACAAGCTATTTGAAATCTAAAGGTTTAGGTAAAGACTGCGCCTTGATTACGGATGGTCGTTTCTCTGGTGGTTCTTCAGGCCTATCGATTGGTCACGTTTCTCCAGAAGCTGCGGAAGGTGGTGCAATCGGTTTGGTTGAAGATGGTGACACCATTCAAATCGATATTCCAAATCGTACGATTCATCTTGATATTGATGATGCAACGATGGCACATCGCCGTACCGTACAAGATGCTAAAGGCTGGCACCCAGCTGAAGAGCGTAAGCGTAAAGTATCTAAGTCGTTGAAGATTTATGCGATGCATTCGACTAGTGCTGCGAAAGGTGCAGTACGCGTTTTGTAAAACTCCTTTGCTGATCTAAATGCTCAGCATCGCTCTCCTTGTAATGCCATCGTTGTGTTACAAGGAGAATTTTTTGATGTTTGATTTTTATAATATAAAATACCCTTGGTTCTCATTTAACAGTACACTTGGGAAATATATCTTCTTTTCTATCATTCATTACGCTTAGAGGCGATTGACATGTCTTTGTTACGTCGTTGGTTTGATCCCATCCGATCGAGTTGGTTCTATCAGAAACCTTCTCGTCAGGCGGTTTTACCTACGGAACAGGGTTTAAGCATTTACCTACGTCTAGACGATGTTTATAGCTATCTTGCAGTGCAACAACTTGATCAGCTCAATGAAATCTTGAGTGATGAGCTCAAGCCGCTGAAAGTGATTATTTCGAGGCAAGATGCAGAACCTCCGAATGGCATGTCTGCACAGGATTGGCAGCAATATTGTTTAAATGATGCCAAAATTTTAGCCAAACAGCATCGTTTTGGCTTTGACGATACTCCCGAAATTCCAAGCGCTGAAGCATTACAACAAGCTGAAACAATTCTAAGAAATACGCCGTTAAGAGAACAAAACTTCCTACATCTACTTGAAGATGTCTTTCATATGTTGTGGCAACAACAATATGGCAAATTGCGTACCTTGCATACCATGGCAAGCAAACATCAAACCCCACAACATTATCCCGAACGTATTTTTAGTGACGTTCCTGTAGCTGCGAGCTATTTCGAATTTGGTGAGCGTAAATATCAAGCCGTTGATGATTTATTGCGCTTAACACGTCGCCTCAAACAACAGAAGTTGCTGACAGGAAATCCAATTTTCTTGATCAATCATATCGAATGGCGTGAGCATTTGATCAATGATGGTGAGGCATTGAATGAAGTGCAAGCCATGCATCCAGAGTTAGATCTCTATATTGCACTTGAAGATCCAATGAGCTGGTTATTATTGGCATATATCAAAGAAGAACTGGCCAATTATTATAATATTCAGTTGAAAGTATATCCTCTGAGCTATCATGGTCGAGATTGGTTTGATTGGAGCTTAGCAACACGTGTATCTAAGCGAACACAAGTTGCCTTTACACCGTTCTGTCGCCCAACCAAAGAAGCCACTTATGAAATGGCTAAGCTGTTTTATAGCGTGCCTGAAGAGCAGCAAGTGGATGTTGTACATCAGATATTAGAAAGTGTTTGGACACACGGTAAAGACATGTCCTTCAAAGCACATTTCCAACGGATGCAAAAACGTTTAGAGATCGAGCAACTGACTGAGCAAGATGTTGAAGTCTTGTTAAAACAAAATGATGAACTCTGTCAGCAAAAGCATCAGCCTGATTTTCCAGTCTTAGAATTGCGAATTGACGGGCAAAGTTATGTGTTTAATAGCTTATATCGTGTTTGGATGATCGAGAGCATCATCAGTAATGTGTTAGAAGATAAATACAAAATGGCCTCAAGCTCTGCCTGAGGCTGACTTCCAAAAATAAGAATAGGGCAGTACCTCAGTTTTTCGTAGCATAACTCCGATCTATCCATGGAGTATGTCTGTGACCTTTATCGCAATTATTGTATTCGTCTTTATCTTCGCAGGGATGATTAAGGGCATGATCGGTCTCGGTTTACCTGCCGTGTCGATGGGGCTATTAACAATTGCAATGAGTCCTTTTCAAGCCGCTTCTTTACTCATAGTCCCATCCATGATGACGAACATTTGGCAGCTATTTGCAGAGGGTCGAGTTTGGACATTTGTCTGTCGCTTTTGGTCATTGCTGATTGGAATTGTGGTGGGTTCTATTTGGAGTTTCTTACCGACCTTGAATCAAAGCCATGGACAAAGTAGTGAGCTTTTATTGGGCAGTATGTTGGCACTGTATGGTATTTACGGACTGTGCGTAAAAGCATTACCTGATCTAAGTCGATATGAAACTTGGTTATCCCCTGTGGTGGGCTATATCGGGGGAGCTGTGACTGTGGCAACTGGGGTGATCATTATTCCAGTTGTGCCTTACTTGCAATCTTTGCATTTGCAACGCGATGAGTTGGTACAAGCTTTGGGATTAACCTTTACCGTATCGACGATTTGCTTAGCTGTTTTTTTACATCACAACCCAATGGCTGGTGTCACACTCGATTATCGTCTTTCCATTGTGGCTTTGGTTGCGGCCTTAGTCGGGATGTGGTTGGGTAAAAAAATTCGCTATCAACTCAATGAACAACGTTTTCGCCGCTTATTTTTTATTGGCTTGGTGGCATTAGGGGCTTATATGTTATCGCATTAAGCGCTATTCGGATAAAGGGCGATGCTGCAATAAGAATTCTGCAAATTGTTGGTAATTCAAAGAAAGTTGATTGAAATCCTGTGTGGCGAGTAATAGTTTACGGTTCGCCCATGCCCCTCGCAATTGTACCGTATGAAAATGATAGTCAGCTTGCAAGCGTTGCGCTGCACGAGCAGGCATGATGGCAATTCCAACGCCCTGATCAACGACTTCGGCAATAGCGGAAAAGTTAGGCAATCGCAAACGGTACTGAATATTAAAACCAAGTAATTTTGCTTGGGTTTCAATAGATTGTTGCAAAGAATGATGTGGCATTAAACCAATGAATCCATAGTTCAATGCATCGAGTAAATTTAATTGTTCAGAGTGTTGTAATGCATGAGCAGCAGGACATATCAAAACCAAAGGATCACTTGCAAACTCTTGTGTTTGCAGATGTTGTGGATCAAAAAAACTAGAGACTAAACCAAGTTTGGCAATCCCTTTCGTTAATGCCGCAACAATATCGGAGCTTTCAGCCTCATGTAGGTCGATATTAATTTCAGGGTGATGCATTAGATATTGGGGTAACAAGGTCGGCAAATATTCACTTTGTGCCGATGAGTTACACCATAACGTTAATGACTCAGGCACTTGCTGCCGAAAACGCTGCATGTCTTGTTCGAGTTGCTGCTTTTGAACCAATAACAACCGCGCATGTTCAGCCAAAGCGTGTCCAGCGCTGGTCAATTCAACCCCTGTACTATGTCGAATAAATAGCGGTGTATCGAAATATTGTTCGAGCTTTTTAATCCGCTCACTGGCTGCTTGCAAAGAAATAGCAGAACGCTCAGCGCCTTTGGTCAGACTGCCTGTTGTTACGATGTGTTGGAGTAATTGGATATCAAAAAAATCAAAACGCATATGAGCAACGCATTGAAATGTAAAAACTCATCATACTAAAAATGCTTGAAATAAAGATAGGGCGCTTCATTCCAAGCCAAAATAGTTTGATTGACTCAGCATTTGTCTGAAGATAAAAAAAGATTTAATCATTGTCTAAAGGATATTGTTCAAATAACTGTACGATCCAATCGATAAAGACTCGCTGTCTCGGTGACACTAAAGTTTTTGAAGGATAGAGTAAAGAAACGGGTAGAGAGGGAACTTGATATTCCGTCAATAATGGGCAGAGTTCGCCACTCTCGATGTCTTTTAAATGACCATAACGAGGGACTTGGATAATCCCAAAGCCTTCTGCGGCGGCTGATGAATAGGAATGAGCGCCATTCACTTGAATCATCGATGCTAAATCATAAGTCTCTAGCTGTTGATTGACGATAAATTCTAGAGGGAGTGGTTTTTGTCGAGCAGTCGAGTAAAAACCAATCATAAAATGCTGTTTTAAATCGTTTAATGTGTTGGGTATACCATATTTTTCTAAATATTTTGGGCTTGCGAGTGTTACTTGCTGAATATGTCCAAGATGTCGAACCACTAGTTCACTGTCATTTAAATATCCAATACGAATAACGCAATCAATGCCTTCTTTAATCACATCGACATAGCGATCACTCTCGGTGAGTTGTAGCTGGATTTGCGGATATTCAGTTAAAAATGCATGTAGCTTTGGAATAATAAAGTGAGCAGCAAAAATCCCATGTACTTCAATTTTTAATGCGCCTTGTGGCTTAGCATGTAAAAAGTCATGATCAGACTCATCAATATAACTCAGAATGTATTTACAACGTTGATAGTAAAGATTGCCCTCATCCGTAGGGTTGACCTGACGTGTCGTGCGAAACAAAAGCCGCGTATTGAGTTGCGCTTCGAGTTGTTTAATCGCATCCGTGATTGTTGAGCGAGGTAGGTTCAAGAGTTGTGCTGCTTTGGTAAAACTTCTTTGCTCGACCACATGTATAAAAACAGACATTGCATTCAATTTATCCATGTCACAGTGCTCATTATTTTGTTCGGAAAATTCGGACAAACATGCCGAAATATGATGGATTATCTTCTTTTATAAGAACAGTAGCATAGATCGTATCCAAAGATAAATTTTTTGATATGAGGTCAAATATGGATACTTTAGTAAAACTAGCTGACGACAAAAAAGTGATTTTAATTACAGGTGCATCGCGAGGTATTGGTGCTTTTACTGCTGCATTATTGGCGCAGCAAGGGCATAAAATTGTGATTAATTATGCCAATAATGATGCCGAGGCAACACGGGTCGTTACACAAATTGAAGCGCTCGGTGGTGTTGCGAGTTGCTTTAAAGCTGATGTGAGTAAGTCCCAAGATGTTAGCGCACTATTTGATTATGCCATTCAAAGCTATGGCAAAGTAGATATCCTCATTAATAATGCAGGCGTGATGTGTTTTAAAAAGATCGAGGCTTTGGATGATGAGATGATTGAACGAGTGCTCGCGATCAACCTGAAAGGTTCGCTGTATACCATGCGAGAAGCTGCAAAACGACTTGAACATGGTGGCAAGATTATAAACCTGTCGAGCAGTGTGATTGGAATGAAGCTTGAAGGCTATGGGATTTACACTGCGTCTAAAGCGGCGATAGAGTCGCTGACTGCTATTTTAGCGAAAGAATTAAGAGGTAAAAATATCACGGTGAATGCGATTGCTCCGGGGCCGACAGCAACAGAATTATTCTTTGAAGGCAAAAGTGATGAGCTAATTGCTCAGCTTAGCAAAGCGGCACCTTTAGAGCGTTTAGGTACGGTAGAAGATATTGCCGCCGTGATTCAATTTGCAGTAAGCCATCAAAGTGATTGGATTAATGCACAAGTCATCAGAGCAAATGGTGGCATTGTATAGTTCTACATTGCATAAAAAAGGCAGCTTACGCTGCCTTGGTTTTCTAGTTTTTATCTTTTAGGCTAAACAATAAGTTCAGGAAAATCGCAGCAAAAGTTGCGGTTCCGATCCCACCTAAATTGAAGTTACCAAAGAGCAGTTCGAAGTTACCTGCACCTAAAATAATGGTGACAGAAGCGATGATCAGATTTTTATTATTAGAGAAATCGACTTTATTTTCGATCCAGATTTTTGCACCAGCAATGGTAATTAAACCAAAGACGACGATAGAAGCACCTGTCAGTACCGCCGTTGGGATGGTGCTAATCACTGCGCCAAATTTTGGTGAAAGACCTAGAAAAATCGCAAAAACACCTGCAATCACAAAGATAATCGTCGAATAGACACGCGTCACCGCCATGACACCAATGTTTTCGCCATAAGTGGTCATGCCGGGTGCTCCGACACCGCCAGATAACGTGGTTGCAAGACCATCGGCAACAAAGGCTTTACCCAACTGTGGGGTTAAGTTTTCACCTGTCATTGCACCGACTGCTTTGATATGACCAAGGTTTTCAGCGACTAAAATCAAGGCAACTGGCGCAATAATCAAAATCGCGTTTAAATCAAATTTCGGATGCGAGAACGTTGGAATACCAAACCAAGGAGCAGCAGCGATTTGGGAGAAATCAATCGGCTTGCCATACCCCAGAATATTGGTTGCAATTGCATAGATCGCATAAGCAATCAATAATCCAACGAGAAGCAATAAACGCTGCAATAAACCTTTGGTAAAGACTGCGATAATGCCCATACTGAGTACAGTGATCAGTGCCATCCACATTTCAAACGGTTGACCTGCAACACCTTTAATCGTGACAGGAGCAAGGTTGAGACCAATGATCATCACGATCGCACCTGTAACCACAGGTGGCATCAATTTTTCGATCCAGCGTGTTCCTGTGAGCATCACAGCAAAGCCAATCAACGCATAAAAAATACCGCAGGCAACAATACCACCTAAGGCGATGGCTAAATTTGGATTCGCACCTGAGCCTGTGACATGACCTGTTGCGGCTGCCACAACACCAATAAACGCAAAACTTGATCCCAAATAACTTGGAACACGTCCTCCCGTAATAAGGAAGAAAATAATGGTACAGATCCCTGACATGAGGATGGCAAGGTTAGGGCTAAATCCCATCAACAGTGGTGCAAGAACAGTTGCTCCAAACATTGCGAATGCGTGTTGAACTCCGAGCACCGCGCTTTGTAAGGGCGGTAAATATTCATTTGTCGCAACAGGGCGATGATCAATCTTTCCCTGATACGGCTGCCATTTTGGAAACCAATTTGACATAGATGAGACTCATTATGTGATATCAGCGCGTATCATACTCTGTCTTAAATCACGCTTTCACCTATCCTTGTCTGAGAATATTGAGTGCTAAGGCTTTGAAGTTGATAATTTTTACCTTTTGGTAAAATAAGCATTAAAATAACTTATCGGATTTATTATTTATTTTGTGTCGATCATACGAAAAGTGAAATAACAACTTGAGAAAATAAATTTTAAAAAAATTCTAAAAATTTTTATAAAAGTGGAATATTTTGCCAATCGAGTCATCAACAGGCATCATTTCTGCTGATGACTCATTCAAAAAGACATTTAACCTGTATTACGTAAACCTGCTGCAATCCCTGCAATACTGACCATAAGCGCATGATCAATAGGGGTGTGTTCAGATTGATGAGTACTTAAATACAAACGACGACGCTTCATCAATTCTGCCTGTAATAGATGTAATGGCAACAGATAAGGTTTGCGCACCTGCATCGATTGATCAAGTACCTCATTATTACTGAGTAGCTTAGATTCACCTTTGAGACTGAGTAGCGTATCCACCGCATTTTGTAGACGTTGACGTAGCTCAATGCCCAATGCTTTTAATTCTTCATCTTGGGTGAGATGAGCTTCATAATATAAGGCAATATCCGCATCAGATTTAGACAACACCATTTCCAACATATCAATCAGGGTTTGGAAATAAGGCCATTGTTCTAACATTTCATCTAGCGTGTTTTTGTGCTGCTCATGGACTTGATTGATTGCTGTGCCTGTTCCAAGCCAAGCAGGGAGCATGAGGCGAATTTGCGTCCATGCAAACACCCAAGGGATGGCACGCAATGACTCAATGCCACCACTGACTTTACGTTTGGCAGGACGTGAGCCGAGTGGCAGCATTTGCAACTCAAGCTCAGGCGTGACTGTACGCAGATAGCTCACGAAATGAGGGTTTTCACGAACAGTCTGGCGATAGACTTTTACTGATAAATCAGTCATTTGATTCATCAATGCACACCATTCTTGTTTCGGTACAGGTGGCGGTAAGAGTGTCGCTTCTAATGTTGCAGCAGTATAGATTTCTAAGTTCTGTAAGGCGATGCCTTCTAGTCCGAATTTAAATCGAATCATCTCACCTTGTTCAGTGACGCGAATCGCACCTGAAATCGATCCAGGTGGTTGAGAGAACAAAGCTTGTTGTGTCGGCGCGCCGCCGCGACTAATCGAACCGCCACGACCATGGAATAACGTCAGTTGCACACCATGCTTTTGAGCGATCGCCGTGAGTTCTTCTTGGGCGCGATACTGTGCCCAATTTGCTGACATAAAGCCTGCATCTTTGGCTGAGTCCGAGTAACCAATCATGACCTCATGTTTTGCATGAATATGTTGCTTATACCAATGCATACTAAACAGCGTATCCATGGTTTTTGCTGCGCCGTCTAAATCTTTAAGCGTTTCAAAGAGTGGAACGACACGTAATGGTTGCTGAATCCCTGCTTCTTTTTGCAATAACAGAACAGCAAGGACATCACTTGGATATTCAGCCATAGAAATGATATATGCACCCAAACTTTCAGGCGGTTGTTCCGCTAAAGTTCGCATTGTTGCAAATACTTCCAATACATCAGGATGCTGAATCAGGCTACCTTCAGGCTCATTTAAATATTTTGGCAGCAGTGGACGCTTACTTTGTAATTCTTGGATCAGGAAATTTTGACGCGCTTGCTCAGTCCAAGATTCGAAATTGCCGAGACCTAAATACTCCGTAATCGCTGAAATGGCTTGGCGATGTCGCCCAGATTCCTGACGAATATCGAGTTTGAGTAGTTCAATCCCAAAACAATTCACCCGATAGATGAAATCTAACAATTGACCATTGGCAATTTCGGCTAAATTACTGTCAACCAAAGAGCGATAGCACAGCAATAATGGTTGTAACAATTCATCTTTATGACGAATGATATTTCGATCATCTGCTTCTAGACCTTGTAAACGTTGCCCTAAGCAATAACGAGTTGCTTTTAAACGTTCACGTGTTTCACGCAAATATTCACGATACGGTTCAGGGTGTGGCTCACCTAGTGCTTGCGCGAGTTCTTCAGAACAATGCTGAATCGACAGTTCCCAGCGTAAGTTTTCAATATCACGTAAATATAAGTCCGCTGCTTGCCAACGAGACAGCCATAATACTTCTTGCGTGATTTTATGGGTGACATTTGGATTACCGTCGCGGTCACCGCCCATCCAAGAAGCAAAGCGAATCGGTGCAACTGTCAGCGGTAAGCTTTGCTCACAATGTTGTTGTGTAAGCTCATTGAGTTCACGAACGAATTTGGGAACTGCATTCCATAAGGTCTGCTCAATGGTTGCAAAACCCCATTTAGCTTCATCCACTGGCGTTGGGCGATGTTGACGAATTTCATCTGTTTGCCATGCCGAACTAATTAATTGCTTCAATGTCGCAAGGGTTTGTTGGCGTTCTCGTGGGGTCAACTTTTGCTGATCAAGCTGAGACAGGCAATCGGTAATATCATCATATTTTTGGATTAAGGTACGACGACTGACTTCGGTTGGGTGAGCAGTGAGTACTAGCTCGATTTTGAGATCACAGAGCTGTTGAAACAGTTGTTGTTCATTGATTTGTTGGGTTTTGAATTTTTCAAATAAGTGCGGTAATGGATTCGGGCTTGGTGCTTGTTCATCAAACTCAGCCTGACGACGGCTACGAACCACATGATATTGCTCTGCGATATTGGCGAAGTTGAGAAAATGAGAGAAAGCACGGGTGAGAGGCAAAATCTCTTCATCTTTTAAGCCAAGGAAAAGTTGTTCTAATTGTTTTTCTGCTTCGATTTGACCGTCTCGTGCGCCTTTGGCGAGTGCACGGATTTGCTCAATTTGATTAAACAAATCTTGCCCAGCATGTTGCTTTAAGGTTTCACCAAGTAAATTGCCCAATAAGCGGACATCTTCACGTAATGGAGCCGTGATTTGCTGAATCATTCTATTTCTCCTGATGTTCTCATTTGACTATAGCGCGATTGAGAGACATTCCAAGTGGAGAACGTAAATAAATGTGAAATTTATTTAAATTTTAGTTTGATATTTAAGCAAAAATAGCTCAACTGCTTGTTGAATCATCTGATCGATTTCAATTGCGGTTGGTACAGTGTCTAAACCTAACAACACCCGATAGTGACGTAAGCCCAGCATTAAGGATACAATCATTTCTGATTGCTTGAGGGGATCATCTGCTTGGATAAAGTTCAAGTGGATGGCTTGTCGGAAAAAATCACACCAAACATTACTCATCCGTGTATGCGATGCATCAAAAAACTGTTGGGTCAGCGGACTCTGTTCCGCGGCGAGTTCAAACAGGACACGATCAAGTTTCAGCGCTTCAGGAAGATAAATAATACTGAGTGCACGGTGACACATCACATACAGCGCCTGTTCAAAATTACTTTCCGCTGTTAAGACAATTTCTTTGGCACAAATGGATTCCTCACAACTTTCTTCAATCGCACAAATAAACAGATTGGCTTTGTCTTGGAAATGGTTATAAACCGTCAGTTTAGTCACGCCCGCGTCTTTGGCAATTTGATTCATATTGGTGGCGTGATAACCCATTTTTAAGAAAATAGATTTTGCAGCCTGTAGGATTTTGGCTCTTTTCTCTAAATCTTTTGGGCGACCACTGTTGTTTTGCACGCTGACATTCTCTTTTAATTAAATTAAAAATCAATTAAATAACTTTAATTTCCAATTAATGTACTCATGGGTATATTAATTAAAAAATAAACAATCTATCATGATATTCATATTGTGCCTTAAAAAATCAATCTGAATAAGAGCGAAAAAGAGATGAATCTGCTAAATCATGTAATTGTGGGGTTGCTCGTACTCAGCAGTGTCACTTTATCCGCATGCCAAAAAGAGGTTCCCAAGACTGAGGAAATTCCGTATGTCATGGTGACGCAACCGAGTAGCACGCATGTTGATCAAAAGAGCTATGCTGGCGATGTGCAGGCGAGGCAAGAAACGGCTTTGGCATTCCGTGTCGGGGGACAAATTACGGAACGTTATGTTGATGTGGGTGATCGCGTTAAAGTTGGGCAAGTCTTGGCAAAGTTAGATGTTAAAGATGCACAACTGCAAATGAATGCTGCAAAAGCGCAACTAGATAGTGCGCAAGCCGCAGCAAAAATTGCAGCGCAGGAATATCAACGTTATCAGCAATTACTTCCAGTCAATGCGGTGAGCCGTTCGCAATTTGATGCGATCAAAAATCAGTACGAATCAGCGCAAGCAACTTTGCAACAAGCGCGCTCGAATTATGAGGTGTCTTCAAACCAAACAGGTTATAACCAACTTATTTCCAATAAAAATGGTGTGATTACTCAACGGCAAATTGAAATCGGACAAGTCGTCTCTGCTGGACAGCCAGCCTATCAACTGGCTATTGATGGTGAGCGTGAGGTGGTATTTGGTGTACCAGAACAAGCAGTCAGCCAAATTAAAGTCGGTCAGTCGGCTTGGGTCACGCTATGGTCACAACCTGAAGCACGTTTTGCTGCTAAAGTTCGTGAGGTTTCACCCGCAGCAGATCAGTCCAGAACATTTACGGTGAAAGTCTCGTTGTTGGAAGGGCAGTCTTCGATCCAACTCGGGCAGAGCGCTCGCGTCTTCTTTGTCACGCAACAAAACAACGTACTGAGCGTGCCTTTGTCTAGCGTCACTGCCAATGGTCAAGATGCCTATGTCTGGGTTGTGAATGCGAATAACACCTTACGTAAAGTGGCTGTGAACTTGGGGGCATATGGACGTGATAGTGTGCCGATCATTTCAGGTTTAAAAGCAAATGATTGGGTTGTGGTCGGTGGCGTACATTTACTTCGCGATCAGCAAAAGATTCATCCTGTAGATCGTGATAATCGTGAAGTCACGGTAAAAACGGGAGGTTAAACATGAAATTTAACCTGTCAGAATGGGCACTTAAGAATAAGGGCATTATTCTCTATTTTATGCTGTTACTTGGCATTGTAGGGATCATGTCCTATTCGAAACTCTCACAAAGCGAAGATCCACCATTTACCTTTAAAGTCATGGTCGTCCAAACCTATTGGCCGGGAGCAACCGCGAAAGAAGTTTCCACGCTGGTGACTGATCGCATCGAAAAAGAATTGATGACCACGGGCCAGTATGACCGCATCATGGCGTATTCTCGCCCTGGTGAATCTTTGGTGACTTTCGTTGCTAAGGATTCGCTACCATCAAGCAAAATTCCTGATGTTTGGTACAACGTCCGTAAGAAGGTCAATGACATTCGTCATCAGTTGCCGAGTGGTGTACAAGGCCCATTTTTCAATGACGAATTTGGCGATACCTTCGGCAATATCTATGTCCTCACGGGCAAGGATTTTGACTATGCGGTAATGAAAGAATATGCCGATCGTCTACAACTGCAATTGCAGCGTGTTAAAGACGTGAGCAAGGTCAATCTCGTTGGCTTACAAGATCAAAAAATCTGGATTGAACTTTCCAACACCAAAGCGGTTCAGCTCGGTGTCCCTGTCACTGCCATTCAAGAAGCGATTCAAAAGCAAAATGATATGGCATCTGCGGGTTTCTTTGAAACGGGTACAGATCGTATTCAAATTCGGGTCAGTGGACATTTACATAGTGTTGATGATCTGAAAAAACTACCATTGTTGGTGGGTGATAAAACCATTCAGTTGGGGGATGTCGCTGAGATTTACCGTGGCTTTAGTGAACCTGCGCAACCTCGTATGCGTTTTATGGGCGAGAACGGGATTGGTATTGCGGTATCGATGCGTAAAGGTGGTGACATTATTGCTTTGGGTAAAAATCTCGAAGCTGAATTTACCCAATTGCAAAAGACTTTACCTTTAGGTATGAAGCTGCAAAAAGTTTCTGATCAGCCCGTTGCGGTACAACGTAGTATTCATGAGTTTTTAAAGGTATTGGCTGAAGCAGTCATTATCGTGCTGCTAGTGAGTTTCTTCTCACTGGGTTTTCGCACAGGCTTAGTGGTGGCACTATCCATTCCACTGGTGCTTGCGATGACCTTTGCAGGCATGAATTTATTTGATGTCGGACTACATAAAATTTCTTTAGGCGCTTTGATTCTCGCTTTGGGTCTGCTGGTCGATGACGCCATTATCGCGGTCGAGATGATGGCAATCAAAATGGAGCAGGGCTATAGTCGGCTCAAAGCTGCTGGTTTTGCATGGCAAACGACTGCTTTCCCAATGCTGACAGGAACACTGATTACTGCTGCAGGTTTCTTGCCTATCGCCACTGCGCAATCTGGAACGGGAGAATATACCCGTTCTATTTTCCAAGTGGTGACGATTGCGCTGATCGTATCGTGGATTGCCGCAGTTTTGTTTGTTCCCTATCTTGGTGAAAAGCTGTTGCCTGACTTCACTAAACAACAGCAACAAGCCGCATGGTATTTACGTCTATGGGCGAAATTACGTAAGCAGCCTGCGCCTGTGGTTGAGGCACATGGCCAACACCATGACCCTTATCAATCGAAGTTTTATCAATCGTTCCGCCGTGTGGTTGAAGTATGTATCACTTATCGTAAGACGGTGATAGCAGTAACGGTTGGGATCTTCATATTTTCTGTGGCGATGTTTAAGTTTGTGCCACAACAATTTTTCCCGCCATCCAACCGTGCCGAAATTTTAGTGGACTTGAAACTAGAGGAAGGCGCATCGTTGACGGCAACCGAGCAAGCCGTTCATAAAGTCGAAAAATTCCTTTCTAAGCAGAAAGGGATTGATAACTATGTGGCTTATGTAGGGACAGGTTCACCACGATTCTACTTACCTTTGGATCAACAGTTACCTCAGGCGAGCTTTGCTCAGTTTGTAGTATTGGCATCATCTTTAGATGATCGTGATGAAATTCGTCGCTCTTTAGAAACGCAAATTAAGCAGCTCTTGCCACAAGTGCGCACGCGTGTGTCATTGCTCGAAAATGGTCCACCTGTCGGTTATCCATTGCAGTATCGAATTTCGGGTGAGGATTTAGCGACAGTACGTCAATGGGCACAAAAAGTGGCCAAAGTATTGAGTGAAGATCCAAACACCACCAATGTACATTTGGATTGGGGTGAGCCAAGTAAGATTATTGCGATTGAGATCGATCAAGATCGTGCACGTCAGATGGGTGTTTCTAGCGCTGATTTGGCAAATTTCTTAAATGCCTCAGTCACGGGTACGGTGATGAATCAATACCGTGAAAAACGTGAGTTGATTGAAATTCGTCTACGTGGTGATAAAACGGAACGTGCTGAAGTTGCCTCTCTAGCCAGTTTAGCTGTTCCAACGACTCAAGGTACGACAGTTCCATTAGCGCAAATCGCAAAAATCGAATCACGTTTTGAAGAAGGCTTAATCTGGCATCGTAATCGCTTGCCAACGATTACTGTCCGAGCAGATATTCGTACGCATTTACAACCTGCAACGGTTGTTCAACAGTTGGCTGATCAAATGCAGGCTTTACGAACTGACTTACCGAATGGTTATCTACTTGAAGTTGGCGGTACAGTTGAGGAGTCTGCGAAAGGACAAAGTTCAGTCAATGCGGGGATGCCTTTATTCCTTGCGGTGGTGATGACTTTATTGATGATCCAATTGCGCAGTATGTCGCGTGCAACCATCGTGTTGCTGACAGCACCACTTGGTTTAATTGGTGTCGTGGCGTTTTTGTTATTATTCAATAAACCCTTTGGTTTCGTCGCAATGCTTGGAACGATTGCCTTGTCTGGCATGATTATGCGGAACTCGCTGATTCTCATCGATCAGATCGAACAAGATATACATGCTGGGCAAGCGCCTTGGGATGCGGTGATTGATGCAACCATGCGCCGATTCCGTCCAATTGTTCTTACTGCATTGGCTGCTGTTTTGGCGATGATTCCGTTATCACGCAGTATTTTCTTTGGTCCAATGGCTGTTGCAATTATGGGCGGTTTGATAGTTGCGACCTTATTAACCTTATTTTTCCTACCTGCGCTCTATGCAGCTTGGTTTAAGGTGAAAAAAACAACATATCTATCGTAATTATTTTGTGAATAAAGGTGCGAAATATTGAAAATTTCAATATAGTAGCACCTATATTTACAGACCAAAAAATAATTGAATTTCATTGCATGACAAATTTGGCAAAATGCATTGGATGAGGTGATATAGAGCATGGGGCAAGACAATATTGAGCAGCATCGCCGCTATGTGGCGATTTCTTACGTGTTCATGTTTCTTGCATTATTTACAATAGTGTTTGCAGCGTTTGCATACCTGTTAGCACGCAAAGTTGCGATTGTGGATAATGCAGAGGTATGGATACATGCGCATGCACTCTGGATTATGCGTAATGTGCTGCTATTTATCTTGATGGCATTTTTTGCCGCCCTTTGGTTTATTCCTCTATTCTTTTTTTCATGGGATAGCGCAACTTGGGTGACCGCAATGACGGTTGCTGGTGTGGTATTTAGTTCAATTGCATGGTTATTTTTATTGAATGCTTGGATTCAAGGCATTGCTAAATACTTTAAAAATAAAGCAGTTTTTTAAATTTATTGCTTTTTTATTGCGATAGACCTTGTAAATTTATCATACAGCCCCTATTAAGGCTCTGTTGACTTTAGAAATAAAAAGTCAGCAGAGCTTATTTGTTTGTATAGATTTAATAAATTCCGTGAGGAGCATCGCCAACCATGGCTAAACGTGATTATTATGAGGTTTTAGGCGTATCGAAAACCGCAGGTGATGATGAGATCAAAAAAGCCTATCGTAAGTTGGCGATGAAGTATCACCCTGACCGCAACCCTGACAACGCTGAAGCTGAAGACAAGTTTAAAGAAGCGTCTGAAGCGTACGAAGTTCTTTCAGATAGTGAAAAGCGTAGTATGTATGACCGTGCAGGCCATAGCGCTTTTGAAGGTGGCTTTGGCGGTGGTGGCTTCGGTGGCGGTTTTAGCGCTGAAGATATTTTCAGCCAGTTCGGTGATATCTTTGGTGGTGCGTTTGGTGGCGGTGGTCGTCAGCAACAACGTCAGCGCCGTGGTTCAGACCTTCGTTACGTGATGGAATTGACGCTTGAAGAAGCAGTCAAAGGCGTGAAAAAAACCATTACTTTCACTGCGCCAGCGCCATGTGAAACCTGTGATGGTAAAGGATCTAAAAATCCAAATGATGTAGAAACTTGCCGTACTTGTCACGGTGCTGGCCAAGTGCGCATGCAACAAGGTTTCTTCTCTGTTCAGCAGACGTGTAGTACCTGTCGTGGTCAGGGCAAGATTATTAAAAATCCTTGTAATACCTGTCATGGATCTGGTGTATCAGACCGTCAGCAAACGCTTGAAGTTACCATTCCTGCAGGTGTAGATAATGGTGATCGCGTACGTTTAACGGGCAAAGGTGAAGCGATTCGTGATGGTCAATCAGGTGATTTATACGTAGAAGTTGTTGTTCGTGAACACGAAATCTTCCAACGTGATGGCGCTGATTTATATATGGATGTTCCTGTGAGCATTGCCGATGCTGCATTAGGAAAAGAAATTGAAATCCCGACCCTAGAAGGGCGCGTGAGCTTGAAAATTCCTGAAGGCACGCAAACAGGCAAACTGTTCCGCTTGCGTGGTAAGGGTGTTCGTCCAGTACGTAGCAGCATGGTCGGCGACCTACTGTGCCGTATCGTGGTAGAAACTCCAGTGAATTTAAATAGTCGCCAACGTGAATTGCTGAAAGAATTACAAGCTTCTTTTGATGGTGATGGTCATGCCTCATCTCCAAAGAAAAAATCATTCTTTGATCGCTTATTCGATTAATTTGCATCAACAAAAAAACCTGCTTCGGCAGGTTTTTTTGTGGGAAATTTTTTAGCGGAGCGACAGAGTTTTGCTATAGTAGCTGGATTGTTTAAATAAAAGACTGGGAAATATTATGTCAACTTCTCCACGCATTGGGATCTTGGGTGCAGGCGGACGCATGGGGCGTATTTTGATTCAAGCCGTACAACAGGCGGGTTATCAGCTTGCGGCAGCAGTTGAGCGTCCTGAAAGTAGCTTGGTGGGTGCAGATGCAGGGGAACTTGCTGGTGTAGGCAGCCTTGGCGTGAAGGTTGTGGGAAGTTTGAGTGAAGTTTTAAAAGACTGTGATGTGGTGATTGATTTCACGGCACCTGTCGCGACAGAGCAGCATCTGAAACTGTGCCGTGAAGCTGGCGTTGCGATGGTGATTGGCACCACAGGGATGTCAGATGAGCAAAAAGCATTTTTAGATGATTCTGCGACACAAACACCTGTGGTTTATGCAGCAAACTACTCAGTCGGTGTGAACGTTTCAATTAAATTACTAGAACTAGCAGCGAAAGTGTTTGGCGATACAGTTGATATTGAAATCATTGAAGCACATCATCGCCATAAAGTAGATGCTCCATCTGGTACGGCATTCATGATGGGTGAAGCAATTGCAGATACACTTGGTCGCAATTTGAAAGAAGTCGCTGTATATGGTCGTGAAGGTTATACAGGGCCTCGTGACCGTCAAACCATTGGTTTTGAAACGATTCGTGGTGGTGACATCGTGGGTGAACATACCGTGATGTTTATTGGTGAAGGCGAGCGCGTTGAAGTGACACATAAAGCGACGAATCGTATGAACTTCGCTGCGGGTGCAGTGCGCGCAGCAGCATGGGTGGTAGGACGTGAAGCTCGTAAATACGATATGAAAGATGTTTTAGGCTTTAACGATATTCAAGTATAAAAAGTTCCTTTTTTGCACTATAAAAAGAGCTTGTCGAGCTTTTTACTGGATCGTTCTAAGTGAAAACAAGCTCTCTTCATCATTAAAACAATCGAGCATGACATGAATAAAAAGCATATTGTTCTTGCTACGCTGATCAGTCTGACGAGCTTTGTCGTAACTGCTGCCGAAGCCCCAAAACTGAGTTTACATCGTAATAATATTAAGGTTTGGACGTACCAGACTGAAAATAATCCTGTTTTCCAATATAAAGCAGAAACCACATTTGATGTGCCATTAGAGCGTGCAGTTGCTGTGGTTCTTGATGTTGAACGGACACCTCAATGGGTACCTTATGTTGGAAAAGCACAGCTGCTTTCTCGAGATGAGAAGAAAGGGGAGTTTACACTTTATATGGTGCTTGATTTTCCATTTCCTCTGAAAGATCGTGATGTCGTGATTAAGGGGAAAATGACTAAGAATGCCGATGGCAGTATTAGTATTAAAAATAATGCTGTGCAAAATAATTATCCTGAACAGCCTGATATTATCCGTTTAACCAAATATGCGGGGGATTGGACATTCCAAAAACTTGCCAATAATAAAGTCAAGGTGACAACCACAGGTTATGCTGATCCAGCAGGTGCGATTCCTTTGAGTTTTGTGAATATGTTTGTGCAACAGCAACCCTATCAAATGCTGATGAAGATGAAGAAAGAAATTTATAATCCATTGTATGCGCAACCGAAGTTGCCCGATGTTTTAAAATAAAAAAATGCCTGATTCAAATCAGGCATTTTTTTCAGTTAAATTTGAGGGCATTGCTGATAATCAGTACTTTCTTGTTGAGATAATTTAATCTGAATAAAAACTAGGATTAAGCCGATCCCTGCGAGTAAAGCACCAATCATCGACACTGCGGCATAACTTAGCCCCAGACTGAGTACCGCACCACCCGCTGCTGCGCCAATCGCATTGCCCAAGTTAAAGGCACCAATATTCACGGAAGAAGCAAGGCCAGAGGCTTCGTGTGCCACCGACATCACGCGCATTTGCAGTGGAGGCACGATTGCAAACGCTGCCGCACCCCATAGGATGAGTCCTAAAGCAGCACCGACTTGTGTTTGTGCTAGCAATGGAAAAATCAGCATCAGCACGATCAATAGCAGCAAGGAACCAATCAGGGTTTTATTGAGTGATAAGTCAGCAAATTTTCCTCCAAAATGATTGCCAATAGAGAACCCAATCCCGATGAGCACGAGCATCATGGTAATAAAAGTCGGTGAAGCATGCGTAAATTCAACCAAACTTGGTGCGATATAGGTGTAAAGCGTAAACATTGCCGATGCACCAAACACCGTCGTAAGTAATGCCAAGATCACAGGTAGACGAGTAAGCACGCGAAGTTCCATTTTTACATTCGGTTTTTGGCCTACAGAGCCAACAGGAAGTGCTTTCCACAGTGCGAACATGGTAATCACACCGAGTGCTGAGATAGCAAGGAAAGACATTCGCCAGCCAATGTTTTGCCCGACCCAAGTTGCCAAAGGCACTCCACCAATATTGGCAATCGTAAGCCCCATAAACATCATCGCGACGGCACTGGCTTGTTTATTGGCAGGAACGACACTAGCAGCAACAACTGAACCAATCCCAAAGAATGCACCATGATTGAGGCTAGTGATCAATCTAGCCCCCATTAAGCTCATGTAGTTAGGTGAGAAGGCAGCAATCAAGTTCCCGATGGTAAAAATAGCCATCAATAGAATCAGCGCATTACGACGCGCAAAACCACCAAACCATAGGGTCATGATGGGAGCACCCAACATTACCCCTAAAGCATATCCCGTGATCAGCATCCCAGCACTAGGAATTGAAACACCGAGATCATTGGCAATGTTCGGTAATAAACCCATAGGTGAAAATTCAGTAGTTCCAATTGCAAACGCACCAATAGCTAATGCGAGCAAAGGAAGATTGATGCGTTGCTTCATATTTATTTATCCCATACTGGTGCAAGTTCAGAAGGATCAATTTCACGACCATTACGTTCTAATTGAGCAATCATTTGCATTTCTTCAGCACTCAGTTTTAAGTCTTGTGCCTTTAAGTTGCTGATTAGATTCTCACGTTTAGTGGATGAGGGGATCACGGCATAACCTTGTTGTAAGGCCCATGCTAAAGCGACTTGTGCGCTTGTCGCTTGGTGCTGTGCTGCGATTTCCAGTAGGGTTGGATCATTGAGTACCTTGCCATAAGCAAGGGTCATATAGGACGTTACATCAATATTTTGTTCCCGTAGATAATCGACTAAATGCTGGTTCTGCAAATAGGGACTCAGCTCAATTTGATTGGTTGCGATATGTTCAACACCAATGCTATCAATCGCTTGTTGGGTCAAGGCAATATTGAAGTTTGAGATGCCAATCTGTTGAGTTAAACCTTGTTGTTTAGCTTCTAATAATAATTGCATCACTTCTGTGATATCAGTTCCTTGCGATGGCGCGGGCCAATGAATCAAGGTCAGATCAACTGCATCGGTACGTAATTTCTGCAAACTTTCTTTTAAGCTTGGAATGAGGCGTTGTTCAGAAAAGTTATTGATCCAAATTTTCGTTGTTAAAAAAATGTCTTTACGTGCGATGCCACTTTCACGGATTGCTTGTCCTACGGCAACTTCATTTTCATAAATTTGTGCTGTATCAATAGCGCGATATCCGACATCTAACGCAGTTTTGACTGAATTAATGAGGATTTGATCATTTAAACGATAGGTGCCTAAACCAAACTGAGGGATTTGCATATTCTTCATCTCATCTTTTAAATGCTCCACGGAGCATATTTTGCTAATGATCGAAATTTTGCATGGATTATCATTGCTAAAAAATATATGGATTAGCAAAATATAGTTGACTAAATATCAATAATGGACAGCATGAATGAAATCAACAATTGAGGAGTTACTGACGTTTATCACGATTGTCGATACAGGTTCTTTTATAGCGGCGGCAGAAAAATTAGAACAAACCTCATCTGGGGTGAGCCGTGCATTGAGTCGATTAGAAGCAAAACTTGAAGTAACTTTATTAGAAAGAACCACGCGTAAATTGAAATTGACACAGGATGGCCAAAACTTTCTCAATCATGCCCGTAAAATATTAAATGACCTGAATGCTGCTGAAGAAGCACTACAAAAATCGGATCAAGATACAGCTGGACTAATTCGAATCGATTCTGCCAACCCTTTTATTCTGCATGTGATTGCACCGTTGATGCATGCATTTCAACAGCGTTATCCGAATATTGAACTTGAGTTGAATAGCAATGATCAAGTGATTGATCTATTGGAGCATAAAACGGATGTCGCATTTCGGTTTGGTGAGTTACATGACTCAAGCTTACACGCCAAACTGTTGTGCAAAAGTCGCATATATATCGTGGCAAGCCCTGACTATTTGGCGCGTGAAGGAATGCCTCAACAAGCTTCAGAACTTTTGACACATGAAGTGATCGGTTTCTCTCGACCAGTTAGGGTGAATCAGTGGCCGATAAAAGTCGAGGGTGAGTACTTTTTCGCGAAGTCTAAAATAAAAGCCTCAAGCGGTGAAACGGTTAGACAGTTGTGCTTACGAGGCTTAGGGATAGCACGATTATCTGAGTTTGAGATTTGGAAAGATTTACAAGAAGGTCGTTTAGTTGCGCTGTTTGAAGATCAAATTGAGCACGCTTATCAAAGCATCCATGCTGTTTATTATCAACAAGAGCATTTACCCAAACGTGTGCGGTTGTTTATTGAGTTTCTGAGCGAGCAACTAAGTCAGGGTTTCTCGGTGTGTCGTTAGTTGGCTTAGGTAAAATAACTTCCAAAACTTGAAGGTTTTTCCCTGTCGGTTGCGCGACAGAAACGACAATATGTTGTTGTTTCAATGTGCATTCAAGTTCTACTGTTGGCAGTAATAAACCCGTTAAAACCAGTCCGTTTTCATTTGGCTTTTTATAGATCAGCTTTAATGTGTTTTGCTCAGTTTGGTTTGGAATCTGCTCTAATTTCCAAAACTCATAGGTCTGCTGATTTTGTGTTTTGAGATACCCTTCAGAAAGTGTCTTACATATTTCCTGTTGCTGATGTGTTTTTTGATCAGTGATTTGGCATCCAGTAAATACAAGGCTGCATAATATAAATAAGACTTTATTTTTCATTGCTTTATCCTCCTGTAGTTGATTTTTATAGCTTAACGGTGTTGTATAAACCAATACAGATACAGAAATTTATAAAAAAGCAGTACAGAAATGAGTTTTCAATATCAAAGATTGGCAGATCAACTTGCCCATAAGATTTATCAACATGAGCTTCAGCCTCAACAAAAGCTGAGTTCTCTAAGAGAATTTGCTCGTCAGCAAGAGGTGAGTTTGAGCACAGCTCAACAGTGCTATGAGTTGTTGGAGGCAAAAGGGCTAATTTATGTCAAAGCAAAATCAGGTTATTTTGTTAGCCCTCGACAATATCAAAGTGCTATTCCTGATAGTCCTCAATTCGAATCAATGCCAAGACAAGTATCAAATTTAGACCTGCAAAATCAGATTCAGACCGCTTCGATACAAAGCCATTTGACACCTCTGGGTGCGATTCAGTTGTCACCACATCTGATTCCAGTGGATGGTTTGCGCCGCTCTTTACAACGTGCGCTCAAGCATTGTCAGCCTGAGGATTTCTTATATTGCAATAAGCAAGGGCATATGCAATTGCGTCAGGCACTGTCTGATCATTGGCGTGAAGATGGGATTTATGTGGCGATTGAGGATATTTTTATTACCAATGGTTGTATGCCTGCTCTTTCATTGCTGATTCAGCAAATGACCAAAGAGGGCGATAGCATTCTTATTCCTACGCCAACGTTTAATGGTCAACTGCAAATGTTGGCGGGGTTAAAGCGAAAAATTATTGAAATCCCTGCGGATCATCAAGGGATTGATCTTGAGCGACTGGAATCGTTTATGCGACAGGGTGCTGCGAAATTATGCTTACTCACCGCTAATTTTCAAAATCCATCGGGTTATTGCCTAAGCAATGAACAAAAGCAGCATATCGCTCAGCTGGCCGAGAAATACCAATGCTTTATTTTAGAAGATGATATTTATGGAGAATGTAGTTTTCAAAAAGAACGACCATTGCCGATTCGCTATTGGGATCAACAAGGCTATGTGATTTGGTGTGGCTCGGTGTCTAAATCGCTATCCAGTGCTTATCGCGTTGGATGGTTTTGTTTAGGACAACAGTTGCAGCATTTACGTCCACAGTTGATGGCAAATAATGTTGGTGTGAATACACCGTTGCAATTGGGTTTGGCAGATTTTATTTATAGCCGTGGTTATCGCGAGCATTTGGAGCGCTTACGTCCAAAATTGATGCAGCAGGTTGAACAGTATCGAGCCTATATCTTAGAAGCTTTCCAAGGGCTGCCAATTGCCTTGAGTCAGTCTGAAGGGGGATATGCACTGTGGTTACAGTTACCGAAATCAATTTCAGGCTTAGAACTCTATTATTTAGCTCAAGCAAAAGGGATTAATATCGTGCCTGGTGAAGTGTTTGGTGAAGATAAACGTTATCAGCATTTTGTGCGTTTAAATGCAGGACATGCCTTAACAGAAGAAATCCGCCAAGCGCTTCAGCAGTTGGCGGATTGGGTTCGGAAAAGCTTAAATTAATCAAAATCTGCTTTGAGGACGATACGATAACGTGCTTGTCCTGAATGCAGTCGCTCAATCGCGTCATTGAGCTGAGACATTGGGTAAAGTTCGATTTGCGGTGCGATATTGCGTCGTGCAGCAAATTGCAACAGTTGGCGCAGTGCCAAAGGAGAACCTGTCGGTGAGCCTGTGACAGACTTTGCGCCATCGATCAATGCACCGACCGATACAGGCACAGGTTCTAATGTAAGACCTAGAAAATGTAATGTTCCATTCGGCGCTAAGGTACTTAAATATGCCTGCCAGTTCAACGTCACATTGACCGTACTGAGCAGTAAATCGAATTTACCTCGTTGTGCTTTGATGGCTTGAGCATCACGGCTATTGACCACATGGTCAGCCCCCATCGCTTTGAGTTCATCTGTTTTATCAGGGTTTGAACTAAACGCCGTAATCTCACAGCCCCATGCTTTGAGCAGTTTAATTGCCATATGACCCAAGCCACCGATGCCGATGACAGCAACATGATGCGTCGCTTGGATTTTATGTTTGAGCAAAGGATCAAACACCGTAATGCCACCACAGAGAAGAGGACCTGCACTTTCTGGATCTAAATCATCGGGTAGGGGAATGATCCACTGCCAGCCTGCACGGACTTTATCTGCAAAGCCTCCTGCATGTCCGACGATTGTGGCAATACTTTCGCCTGTACATAAGACTTGATTGCCACCGATACATGGATCACAGGCTTGGCAGGTTTCTGCTGTCCATCCAATCCCAACACGTTGTCCCAATTTCAGTCCTTTTGCTTCAGAACCGAGTGCAACGATCGTTCCGATAATTTCGTGTCCTGCAATCACTGGGTAACTCGACGAGCGCCAGTCATTATTGATCACAGAAATATCGGAATGGCAAAGACCACAATATTCAACTTTAACTTCAACTTGATGGGCTTGTAATTCACCTGCATCGAATTGATAAGGAACCAGTTGCTCACCAGCTTGCATGGCTGCATAAGCACGTATTTGGTTGTTACTCATGGACAGACTCCTATGGAAGGAAAATCGAGAGAGAGTTTATTTGAAATGACAGTGATTTTCATGGTCATTTACCATTCCAACCGCTTGCATAAATGCATAGCATGTCGTTGGCCCAACAAATTTAAAACCACGCTTTTTGAGCGTCTTGGATAAAAGCTGACTGATCTCAGTTTGGGCAGGTGCAGCACGATAATTTTCAACATCATTATCTAGTGCTTGATGATCTACAAAATTCCATAACCAAGCGGATACATTGCCGACTTCTTGCTTTAATGCTTGCCAAGCAATCGCATTATCACGAATGGCTTTGAGTTTTCCTAAATGGCGAATCAATCCAGCATCTGTGAGTTTGAATTCAAGTTGATCATCGGTCAGCGCCGCGACCTGCTCAATGGGATGTTGGAAAAAATGAGAACGATAGCCTTCACGTTTTTTAAGAACCGTAATCCATGATAAGCCTGCTTGCTGCCCCTCAAGACAAAGCATTTCAAATAAGCGAGCTTCATCGTGTTCAGCTTTGCCCCATTCTTCATCATGGTAAGCAATATACAGTGGATCATCTGAACACCATCCACAGCGTTGAATGGTCATATGTTGAAGCTCCTTATTGTTATTTGAAAGTGATTATTTAAAGTGTAAAAGATACCCATTCATTTGGGCGAGTATCCCAAAAATAGAGTTCAGCTGTTTCTAAGTCTGTAAATTTAAGCCAAAAGTCTTTACCTGATTTGTCTGCAAAGCCCGTACTAATCAACAATGCATCCTCTGTGATTTCCATGATCCAACCTTGGTAGCTTGTTCCATTGATGATGATTTTTTGTTGATTTCCAGACTCTGCAAACGTCACCAGACGTTCAATCAATGCTTCTGACATTGTGGATTCCTAACGTAAATATGGGTATGGATTAACAGCTCCACGCCCTTTGCCATTTAAATAAATGCCATAGTGTAAATGTGGTGCAGTGTGGCGTGCATTACCTGTATTTCCCACATACCCAATCAAATCACCTTTGCGGACAGTGTCGCCGACGCTTAAACCACGTTTGTGTCCATCAAGATGTGCGTAATAATGCCAAGTCCCCGCTGGACCAAGAATCCAAATGACCTTACCGCCTAAATTATTATTGCGTAAATCTGCAACGAGACCTTCGGTAGCACTATACACTTTCGTGCCACGCTCTGCCATGATATCAATCCCTTCGTGGTTTCGCCCTTGACTACGGGCAGCTCCCCACGTATCGCGAAGTTGACTTCGACTGACGCCTTTGACAGGAACAGGCAGGCGATTATCCAAGCGCATATTTTTAAGCTTATTGACTTGGGCATTGGGTAAAGGTGTTGGTTTCTTAGGGGTGGTGGCGCATGCTGATAATAAAATCATCACTACACCAAGAACCGTATAAGAAATTGAATGTCGCACGCAAACTCCTTGCAGTTGATATTCAGCGTTCGAGTTCTAAGCCTTCTGTTTTGCTGTTATCAACTTTTTCATGGCTGTTGGAATGCCTTTGGCAATGGCATTTTCAGGACTTAACCATATGCCATTTAACTCGATACTGAGTTGTTCTTTTTGGTCGTGTTCCACGTGGAACAGTTTTTCATTCAGCAACCAAGTAAAGTGTGTGAAGCTATGGCTAATCTGCAATGATGATACTTGAGCTTGTAGTTTAAAGTGCTGTTCAATCTGTTGTAATTCGGTTGCTTGCTCAGTGATTGGCAGGCAATACAAACCGCCCCAAAGTCCATGAGATTCTCTTTGTTGCCATAGCCACTCGTCATCCGATTGGATTAGCAATACATCGGCAGTTTTGATGGGTACAGGTTTTTTTGCTTTTTTAAATGGTAGTTCTTGCTCTAAACCTTGTTGATACGCTTGGCAATGTTGCTGCATTGGGCAGTATAAACATAGCGGTTTTTTCGGGGTACACACGGTTGCGCCTAAGTCCATGATCGCTTGGGTATAATCATGGTTACGCTGTTGTGGGCATAGTTCCTCTGCGATATTCCACAAGGCGCGTTCATGTTGTGGTTTAGAGAGGTCATCTTCAATGGCAAAGAAGCGTGCTAAAACACGTTTCACGTTACCATCCATAATCACACCATATTGACGTAACCCCAGCGACATTAATGCGCCAGCGGTAGAACGTCCGATCCCAGGCAGTTCGATCCATTGTTCTAGAGTTTCAGGAAAATGACCCTGTTGGCTAACGATGCTTGCTGCTTTGTGTAGATTTCGCGCACGTGCGTAATAGCCTAATCCTGCCCAATAGGGGGCAACGTCATCCCAACTAGCTTTACCCAAATCTTGTACGGTTGGGAAGCGCTCAATAAAGCGGTCGAAGTATTGTAGAACTGTTTTGACTTGGGTCTGTTGTAGCATGATTTCTGAGACCCAAACTTTATAGGGATCGTCGGCAACTTGCCATGGTAAGTCGTGACGACCATGTTGGTCGAACCATGTGAGGAGTGCATCAGAAAATGAAAAATCAGACATGAATCAGAACAGTAAAAAGCAGAAGTGTAGTATAGCGGAAATGGAGAGGCGAGTTGGTGAATGCAAACAAATTCGTTATTAAATTCTCATTAATATTCGCTGGTGCACAGGCGGCATGGATGCTGCCCATTGAGCTGTGGTGTCAGGGATGTACCATCAGCTAAATAGAGGTGTTTTGTTACTTTTGACCCATCAAAAGTAGGTGCTATTCTGCACGAAAATATTTGCATTTAGGGATGAAAGTGTGAGCAGTGATAGTATTACGGAATTCTCATCCAGTTTCAGGATATGCCTTTGGCAAGTTACTTTGGTTTTGCCCAAAGTAACCAAAGGCATTTGTTGGACTGACATTACATCCATGTAATGCAGTCCAACAGGCGACATCCATGTCGCCTTAGCACCAGTAATATTTACAAGATTTTAATGTTCGGACTTCCTAGTAGCCAAGTAAATGTTTTCAAGGTTTTTTGAGTGCAGTTTAGAGTTCGACTTTTTATTTTAAATTCTTATCTAACAACTCATACATGGCTTCAAGACCCTGACGTTCAGCCTCAGCGTTAAAGCCTAAATCCACGTTATTCGCTTTAGCACGTTCATCCGCAAGCGGATTACTAAAACCATGTTTTGCATCTTCAAAAATCACGACTTCATGATCAACGTCAGCATCGTGCATTTCCTGACGGAAACTTGCCACATTGTCCAAAGTCACCATGCTATCTAGTTCGCCATGTAACACAAGAATCTCAGCTTTCACTTTGCCTTTTTCCGCTGGGGCGCTTGCTGCCAACACAGCATGGAACGTTACAACGGCTTTAATATCAGCACCTGAACGTGTTAAATCAAGAACCACTTTACCACCGTAGCAAAAACCAATCGCGGCTAACTTTTCAGTATTCACTTCGGGTTGCGCAGCTAAAGTTGCTAAACCTGCTTGTGCTCGATTAACGATGGTGTCCGCTTGTTCAAAAGTTTGATTCATCCATGCCGATGCTTGAGGAACTTCTGTAGTGACTCGTTTATCGCCATACATATCAATTGCGAGTGCAGCGAAGCCATGCTCAGCAAGCTCACGAGCACGTTGTTCTGTGTATTCATTACGTCCCCACCATTCAGGTGCAACAATCACACCTGCGACAGGCTGATCAGTCGTTGGTGTAGCAAAGTAACCAATTAAGCGTTGACCATCTGGGGCAGTGTATTCAATTTCACGTGTGGTAATCGGGAAGCTCATGATGTAAGTCCTAATCTGTTCTTTTAGAATGTATTGATTAAAGCATAAAAAAGAAAAATTGATGACACCACAAAATTATAAATGGTGGATTGTTGGTATCTGAAAATAAAAAAGAAGAATACGAGGATTCTTCTTTTTTATAATGTTTTTAAGCGGAAGTCGTTAGACTTTACCTCTTGAGAGGAAGCCCACAACAGCCAAAATAGCAGCAACAACAAGTAGGATAACGGCAAAGTCTTTGGATAAACCTGCGACACCACCAAAACCGAGTAAACTGGCGATTAATGCAATTACTGCAAAAATAATAGCCCAACGGAACATTTTGTACCCTCCTAATTTTTTCATTATGTTTCCACTATAGCGTGTGTTTTTTGAACAAAATGTGGTGTTTATGTGGTTGAAGTGTTCAATCCTTAAAGAAATGTTAATCGGATAAGCCATTTAAAAACGGAGATTATTGCGAAGCAATGCTATAATTTAGAACTGTTTCTGATGTCTCAAAAAAGCCTTTTATGTCCACTGAATTACGCCCAAATTTTTGGAAAAAATATTCACTCGATCAACTCAGCAATACTGAGTGGGAAGCGTTGTGTGATGGTTGTGGGCTCTGCTGTTTAGTGAAATTAGAGGATGAAGAAACCGCTGAAGTTGCTTACACCAAAGTATCTTGTAAATTGTTGGATTGTAAGACTGCACGTTGTTCAGATTATGCCAATCGTCAGGAACAGGTTCCTGATTGTATTCAGCTAACACCTGAACGTTTACAAACAATTACGTGGTTACCACCAAGTTGCGCATACCGACGTTTAAGTGAAGGAAAAAATTTACCTTCATGGCACTATCTCAATACAGGATCTCGTCAGAGCGTGATCAAAGCCAAGAAATCAGCTGCGGGTCGCTGTATCTCTGAAACCGAAGTAGATGAAGAACAAATCGAGGATTATGTCGTTCGTTGGGTTCGTTGAGAGCCATTTAACTCATCTATTTGTTAATTATAAGCACAACACTTTTACAGTATTTTTATTTGCTTAACCCCTTAAGATAAAGACTCAAATAGGGAGATAAGCAATGAATAAACTGTTAGTAGCACCTGTGCTGTGTAGTGGCTTTTTATTATTGTTGGCTTGCGGTTCAAATAATAGTAATTCTAAAACCTTGGAACAAAATACAACGCAGCAAACTGAAAATAACAAGATTGCACAAAGCTATCAGATTGAGACCGTCACCGCATTCAATGAACCTTGGGCAATCACAAGCTTACCTGATCAACGTCTATTGATTACAGAGCGCAAAGGGCGATTAAAACTGTTTGATCCGAAAGCAAAGACCACAATCAATGTGTTAGGCGTGCCGAATGTGAGTTACGGGGGACAGGGTGGCTTGGGCGATGTCATTTTGCATCCTGATTTTGCCAAAAATCATTGGATTTATTTAAGTTATGCTGAACGTGGGGCGAGTGGAGATGGTGCTGTTATTTCACGTGCAACATTAGATCTCGCTGATCCTGCACAGCCCAAACTGGTTGATGTAAAGCGTATATGGGAACAAGTCCCAAAAGTTTCAGGGCAAGGGCATTATGGACATCGGATGCAATTTGGTCCTGAGGCACAGCTTTGGGTGAGTTCAGGGGAACGACAAAAATTTGATCCTGCTCAGGATTTAAAAAGTAATTTAGGAAAAGTTTTACGTTTAAATGATGATGGTACGCCAGCAAAGGGAAATCCGTTTGAACAACAAGGTGGTGTCACTGCTGAGATTTGGTCACTGGGACACCGTAATCCACTGGGAATGGCATTTGATGCTCAAGGGCAACTTTGGGTTGTAGAAATGGGGCCAAAGGGTGGCGATGAATTAAATCGCATCGTAAAAGGGGAAAATTATGGCTATCCAGTGGTTTCAAATGGCGACCATTATTCAGGATTGCCTATTCCAGACCATCAGACCCGCCCAGAATTTAAAGCCCCTGAAATTGATTGGACTCCTGTTATCTCACCATCGAGTCTTATCATTTATTCAGGAAAACAATTTCCGCTTTGGAAAGATAAAGCTTTGATTGGTGGTCTTTCCTCTAAATCAATTGTTGTTGTCGATCTTAAATCAAAACCTGTACGTGAAGTTCAGCGTTTGGATATGAAACAGCGTATTCGTGGTTTGCATCAAGCTCAAGATGGCTCGATTTGGGTGATTGAAGATGGTTCTCGAGCAAAATTACTCAAGCTCAGTGCTGAGTAAAGTATTAACTAGAAGTGAAATGATAAATGACTAAACCGAAACACCTTTCGATGAATTTGAAAAAATTGCTGATCGTTGCTGGCGTATTTTCTGTTAGCTCAACGCTTTGGGCAAAAGACTTGACAGAGCAGCAAGTCAAAGCTGTGATTGATCAGCAATTTAAACCCTTATTAGCACAATACAATATTCCGGGTTTAGCTGTTGCTGTCACGCTGAATGGTCAGCATTATTTTGTTAATTATGGTGTTGCATCCAAGCAAAGCCAGCAACCTGTTCGCAATGATACGCTATTTGAACTTGGATCCGTCAGTAAAACTTTTAATGCTACTTTAGCTGGATACGCGCAAGCACAAGGGAAATTGTCTTTTTCAGATCACCCTGCGAAGTATTTTCCTGAGCTAAACAATACCGCAGTTAATCGTGCGACTATTTTAAATCTCGGTACTTATACTGCAGGTGGCTTTCCATTGCAGTTTCCTGATGAGGTGGTTACTCAGCAGGATATGGTCAAGTATTTTCAAAAATGGCAGCCTAAGACAAAAATTAGCGTCGCTCGTCAATATTCCAATCCAAGTATTGGCTTAATGGGCTATGTCACAGCGTTAGCAATGAAAAAGCCATATTCCGAGCTGATTGAAAAAACACTGTTCCCTGAGCTTGGGTTGAAGCAAAGTTTCATTCATGTTCCAGAGTCACAGATGAAGAATTATGCATGGGGTTATAAAAATGATCAGGCAATGCGTGTCTCCGCTGGAATGTTTGATGCAGAAGCCTATGGGGTGAAAAGTAGCAGTGCGGATATGTTGAAATTCATAGACGCTCAACTGAACCCTCAACAATTAAAACAGCCGATGCGTAAAACGATTGAAAATACCCATGTCGGTTACTTTAAGGTTGGTGTAATGACGCAAGGTTTGGGATGGGAGCAATATACTTATCCTGTAAGTTTAGCGACTTTATTGCAGGGCAATTCAAGCAAAATGGCTTTGGAAAGTCATACAGTTACACCAATCAAACAACCTAAGCTTGCTTCAGCAGCGACTTTGTTTAATAAAACAGGAGCGACCAACGGTTTTGGTGCTTATGTGGCCTTTATTCCGCAGCAGAAGATCGGGATCGTGATGCTCGCTAATACTAATTTTCCGAATGAAGCACGTATTACTGCGAGTTATCAAACCATACAACAGTTGCTCAAACAGCAATAAAGCTAAACAATCATGTTGTGATCACAGATTCAAATTGTAGATTTGAATCAGACACAATAGACTACGTTAAAAGACCATAAAGCCAGTGATGATGTCAGATACGCATATTCCTTTACCCGAACGTTTACGTCCTCGTGATTTGTCTGAAATTATTGGACAAGATCATCTATTGGGTGAACATGCACCGTTACGTCAAATGATTGATCAGGGGCATTTGCCCTCGATTATCTTTTGGGGGCCACCAGGGGTAGGTAAAACCACGATCGCATTGTTGCTGGCGCAAGCCGTGGATCGTCCTTTTATTAGCTTATCTGCCCTGAATACAGGGGTTAAAGAGCTGCGAGAGGTCATTGCAGAAAGCGGTGATTTACTGACGCCTGTGGTGTTCATTGATGAGATTCATCGCTTCAATAAGTCACAACAAGATGCCTTACTCAACGCAGTCGAGAAAGGCAAAATCACTTTGATTGGTGCGACGACTGAAAATCCATCTTTTGAGGTAAATAGCGCGCTGTTGTCGCGTTGTCAGGTGTATACCCTGAATAGCTTGGATGCGGATGCAATTCAAACGTTGCTCAATAAAGCCATTCAAACGGATAAATTTCTAAAAGAACGTTTTATTCACATCGAAGAATATGATGCATTGATTCAGTTCGCTGCGGGTGATGCACGTAAAGCGCTAAATCTGATTGACTTGATCGCAAGTACATTTGAGCCTGATGTTGAAAACATTGTGACCAACGCGATAGTCGTTAAAGTTGCACAGCAGAATATTGCACGTTACGACAAATCTGGTGAACAACATTACGATCTGGTTTCGGCATTTATTAAATCCATTCGCGGTAGTGATCCTGATGCGACCTTGTATTGGATGGCTCGAATGTTGAAAGGTGGTGAAGATCCTGTCTTTATCGCACGTCGCATGTTGATTGCTGCGTCAGAAGATATTGGTAATTCGAATCCGAATGCATTGTTGCTAGCTGGTGAATGTTTCCGTTCAGTTCAGGCCGTTGGAATGCCTGAGGCGCGTATTATTTTAGGGCAATGTGCTGTGTATTTGGCGACGAGTCCAAAAAGCAATAGTACATATTTAGCAATTAACAAAGCCTTAGAGCTTGCAGAAAAAACGGCAAATTTACCTGTACCGTTGCATCTACGCAATGCGCCGACCAAGTTAATGAAGCAGCAAGGTTATGGTGTGGATTATCTCTACCCACACAATTATCCAGAGCATTTCGTGCTACAGGAATATTTACCACCTGAGCTGCGTGGAACCAAGTTATACGAGCGAGCCTTAAATAAACGAGAAGTAGAGGCTGAACGCTTACAACAGCGTCGTTGGCAGCAAGAACAGCAACAGCAATAGGTTTCACTCGGATAATTTGCCGATTAGATTAAAATTTTCAAAGTTGTCATTCCTATTCAAATATTTAGGAATTTACTTTGTGCAGAACGATGTGTTGATTTGAAAATGAATGCAAAAAAAGCAACGCTAATTGGGTTGGTTGCGATCTTATTATGGAGTTTGATCGTTGCTTTAATTAAAGATGTTAGTAGTCATTTTGGGGCAGTCGGTGGAGCTGCATTGATTTATACACTGGCATCCATTTTTTTACTTGTATCGGTTGGCTGGACGCAACTTAGAACTTTTCCCAAAACTTATTTAATTTGGGGCAGCATTTTATTTGTTGCTTATGAAGTGTGTTTATCACTATCGATTGGCTACAGTGATAATAATCGTCAAGCGATTGAGGTGGGTATGGTGAATTATTTGTGGCCAACCTTTACCATGGTTGCTGCGATTGTTTTCAACCAACAAAAAGCCAATCTTTTAATTATTCCTGGATTTATCTTATCGATATTGGGCATCTGTTGGGTGCTTGGTGGCGAACAAGGTTTCGACCTTGCTAGTATGCTCAACAATATACAGGCAAATCCTCTTAGCTATGGTTTGGCATTTATTGGCACGTTATTATGGGCGGCTTACTGTACTTTAACTGCAAGGATTGCCAAAGGTGTAAATGGTATCACCCTGTTTTTTATACTTGTTGCGATTGTGCTTTGGCTTAAATATCTACTTATGGGCGGAGGCGCGTTCCATTTTGATATGCAGTCATCTATCTCGTTGATTTTTGCAGCAGCGGCAATGGGTTTTGGTTATGCTGCTTGGAATATTGGTATCCTGCATGGCAATGTGACCTTACTGGCGGGCGCTTCTTATTTTATTCCTGTTTTGTCTGCTTTTTTCTCTGCGATTATCCTCAGTACCTCTTTGGCGATTTCTTTTTGGTACGGTGCTTTTCTAGTGTGTATTGGTTCGATTTTGTGTTGGATTTCAACCAAAGCAAAAAGCTAAATAAATGTGATAGAAACACCAAGTATATTGAATGGTGGGTGTTTCTGAGCTAAATAATGAATCACGTTGCTCTTTACCAAAAATTATAAAAAGCAATCAATCTAGCCTTTCTATTCCTCACAGAATAGGCTTTAATCATAATGGCATAATAAAAATATGGGATTTAATTCATGACGCACAAATATATCAATAAACTTACACTCGCATCAGCAATTACCATCGCTTTAGCTGGCTGTGCGACCACGACTATGCCCGTTTCCTCAACAGAGAAACTATTCTATGGTGGGCCGATTTTAACGATGGAAGGCAGTGAACCGCATTATGCAGAAGCTTTATTGGTTAAAGATGGAAAAATTATATTTGTAGGCACTAAAAAAGAAGCGGAGCAGCGAACAGATCGCCAAGTACAGCATATTGATTTAAAAAATAAAACACTTTTACCGGGACTGATCGATGCCCATAGTCACGTCAACATGGTGGGTTTTCAGCAGACCGTTGCCAATCTATATCCAGAACCCGATGGTACGGTATCGGATATTGATTCGTTGATTGATGCTCTCAAAACATGGAAAGCACAAAATCCAGAATTTGTTAGCACAATGAATGGTTGGATTTTAGGAAATGGCTATGATGACGCACAATTAAAAGAACAGCGTCATCCGACCGCAACGGATTTGGATCGAGTATCAAAAGATCAGCCTGTCATGATTTTACATCAATCTGGTCACCTTGCTTCTGTCAATCACAAAGCCTTAGAGTTACTCAAATTTGATAAAAACACAGCAAATCCTGATGGTGGTGTGATTCGTCGTGAACCAAATTCAAATGTACCAAATGGAGTGCTCGAAGAGTCAGCTTTATTTTCAGCAGTTGGTGCGATTTTCAACGGTGCTCCACCTGACGTATTGTTGGGTATGGCAAAAAAAGGGATTCAAGTCTATGTGAAGAATGGATTTACAACGGTGCAAGAGGGGCGTGCTGATCAGGGGACAACAGACATGTGGCGTGCCTTGGGACAACAAAACCAATTGCCTGTTGATGTGGTTTCTTATCCTGATATTACCACCAGTAAAGACTATATGTTAAAGCATGGTAGTAGTCTGCAATATGATCATCACTTCCGTATCGGGGGTATCAAGATTAGTTTAGATGGCTCACCCCAAGGCAAGACGGCATGGTTGTCACAGCCTTATGTTGTACCACCTGAGGGTGAGACCAAAGATTACAAAGGCTATCCTGCCTTTAAGCATAGTCAGGATGTAAACAACTATGTGAATCTTGCCTTCAAACAAGGCTGGCAAGTGCTTGCGCATGCCAATGGTGACGCCGCGATAGATCAATTTATTCAGGCCGTTCGCTATGCAACCAATCAACAAGGCAAAGCAGATCGTCGAAGTGTATTGATTCACTCTCAAACGATCCGTGAAGATCAATTAGATCAGCTTAAAGCATTAGATATTATCCCTTCCTTTTTCTCATTACATACCTTTTATTGGGGTGATTGGCATAGGCAGCAAACAGTTGGGGAGCAGAAAGCACAACATATCTCTCCGACAGGAATGGCATTCAGAAAGAACATTATTTTTACCGAGCATCACGATGCACCTGTCATTCCGCCAAATAGCATGATGATGCTCGATGCATCTGTGAATAGAACGACACGAAGTGGTTATGTGTTAGGTGCGGATGAGCGAATTAGTCCATATATCGCACTGAAGTCGATGACCGACTGGGCTGCATATCAATATTTTGAAGAAAAAAATAAAGGAACCTTGACGCAAGGTAAGCTGGCTGATTTAGTGATCCTAGATAAGAATCCACTGAGCATTCCAAGCAAAGAGATTAAAAATATTAAAATTATTGCGACTTATAAAGAGGGCAATTTGATTTATCAGCAACCGACAAGATAAAAATGGCCACTATAAAAAAACCAGCCGAATTGGCTGGTTTTTTTATTTGATTTTACTGAATTAGATATCAGATAAATCTACGCCTAAACGTGTTGCAACTTCTTCATAAGCTTCAACAACGCCGCCTAAACCTTGGCGGAAACGATCTTTATCTAATTTTTTCTTGGTATCTTTATCCCATAAACGGCAGCCATCTGGAGAGAATTCATCACCCAAAACGATGCGGTCATGGAATACACCAAACTCAAGTTTGAAGTCGACCAAAATCATATTACCAGCATCAAATAATGCTTTAAGTACATCATTGACTTGGTAAGTGAGTTCTTTCATCTTGGCAAGTTGGTCTGCATTTGCCCAACCTAAAGCAATTGCTTGAGACTCGTTCACCATTGGATCGCCAAGTGCATCATCTTTGAAGAATAATTCAAATGTTGGAGGCGTTAACTCTTTACCTTCTTCAACACCTAAGCGACGGCAAAGTGAACCCGCTGCATAGTTACGAATCACGCATTCTACAGGGATCATTTGTAATTTTTTAACCAATACTTCAGTTGGAGAAAGCAATTTTTCAAAATGCGTTTCGATACCCGCTTCAGCCAATTTTTCCATGATGAAGGCGTTAAAACGGTTGTTCACCTTACCTTTACGATCTAGCTGCTCGATTTTTTCGCCATTGAACGCAGAGGCATCATCACGAAAGACTAAAATCAGGTGGTCAGCATTGTCTGTTTCATATACAGATTTTGCTTTACCAGTATAGAGCAAGGTTTGTTTTAACATGGGGGAACCTTTTTGAAAAATGTGCCTAGTAAACGACTAGGCTGGCCAATTTTGGTAAATCTGGGATAACACTTCGGTTGCAACCGCTGGGTCTGCAAAGGTGGTGTCAAGTTTGAATAGCGCGACAGTATTGCTTGAGCCTACAGCAGAAAGCTTGAGCAGATAATTCTGATCGTTCACAGTAATGGTTGCTTCATAACCATGATCTGCTTGAGAAATAACTTTGTAATTTAGGCTGTTTAATGTCGCAAAAGTATATTGCCAAGCGGCAGCAGTAGGACCTTCCACTTTTAGTAATGGGTTTTTGTTCCCATCCATAACCAGTTGTGGACGACCCAATGTTGTCGTCGTATTTTCAGTGCTACTTGCTGTTGTTTGCAATGCCTCTGGACGAGGTAAAGCATAACGGTTGCCACTTTTGTTTTCGAATGACGGTGCATGTTCGATCGCAAGTGGATCAACCGATGGAGCTGGATACAATGGAGTAAATGGTCTGACCGTTGCATTGTCAGGGAATTTGAGAGGTTCAAGCGCTTTTGCTTTTTTGTAATCCAATGAATGATTATTGAGGGCAAAACGACCACAACCAGCCAAACTTAAAGCTGAAATGACAAGGACAACACCAAGACGTAATTGCATCATAAATTGCTCGTATTAAATAATTCCCGCAACTTTTAAGTCGTTGCGAAGAGGTTCACGATATTGTTCTGCTAGAGCGGTTAAAGGCAGGCGTAGGCCTGTGCTAATGTATCCCATCTCATGCAATGCCCATTTCACAGGAATTGGGTTTGATTCGCAAAACAAAATATTGTGTAGATTTGCAATTTGTTGATTCAAGCTTTGCGCTTTTGCTTTATCACCAGCCAATGCTGCTTCACAAACTTCGCTCATTTGTTTTGGCGCTACGTTTGCAGTGACCGAGATATTACCTTTAGCACCAAGTAAAATCAGCTCCCATGCCGTTTCATCATCACCTGAATAAACAGCCATTTTACCGTTTAAGCCTTCGATGAGTGCTTGACCACGAGGAACATCGCCTGTTGCATCTTTAATACCAATAATGTTTTTAACATCAGCAAGGCGAATGACCGTATCATTTTGCATGTCAACGCCAGTACGACCTGGAACATTATAAAGGATTTGAGGAATATCAACAGCTTCTGCAATTGCTTTATAGTGTTGATATAAGCCTTCTTGCGTTGGTTTATTATAATATGGCGTAACCAATAGCGCTGCGTCAGCACCTAACTCTTTTGCTGCTTTGGTCAGTTCAATCGCTTCACGCGTTGAGTTAGCGCCTGTACCCGCAATAATAGGAATACGTTTATTCGCGACACGAATCACTTCTTTAATGACTTGTGTATGTTCTTCCATGCTGAGTGTAGAAGCTTCGCCCGTTGTGCCGACAGCAACAATGCTATTAGTACCTTGTTGGATGTGCCACTCAACGAGCTTCTCAAGACCCTTCCAATCTACGCTGCCATCTTCAAACATTGGGGTGACGATTGCGACAATTGAGCCTTGAATATTCTGTGCTAGCTGAGTCATTTTAAAAAAATATCCTATTTTCCCATCCGAGATTGAAGTAATTTAAACGAAATATTGGATGGTTGCAGTATTTTGATTCGTCGTCCAACAGTAAGTCGAGTTGAATGACAATTATGCAAATTATGACTGATCAGAGACATAAGAACAATATGCTTTGGTCAAACTGTAGAAAACTTTAATTCATCTTTAACTTGAATAGTTTTCATCTTAATTAAAAGTTTTGCTATCTCTAGTCAGAATAACGCAGGCAGGGTATTGTAAAACCAGATGGTTTAGAGGGAAAGACAGCGATGTCAGTGAATTCAAAGAATATCGCATTGATTGTGGTGGATGTTCAGAATGGTTTTACACCGGGTGGAAACTTAGCCGTCGACCAAGCTGATCAGATCATTCCTTTAATTAATCAGCTCTCTACAAAATTTGGTCATGTGGTGTTGACCCAAGACTGGCATCCAGAACAGCATATCTCTTTTGCTGAAAATCATCCGCATAAACAGCCATTTGAAACCATAGAGTTGAATTATGGTACTCAAGTGTTATGGCCGAAACACTGTGTGCAGGGGAGTCATGATGCAGCATTTCATCCTGATTTGAATATTCCAACCGCTCAACTCATTATTCGTAAAGGCTTTCATCCCGATATTGATAGTTATTCTGCATTTATGGAGGCAGATCGAAAAACTCCTACAGGATTAAATGGGTATTTGAAAGAACATCAAGTTGATACGGTATATATCGTGGGGATTGCGACAGATTTTTGTGTGGCGTGGACGGCACTTGATGCCGCAGCCTTTGGATTTAAGACCTATGTGATTGAAGATGCATGTAAAGCAATTGATTTAAATGGGTCTCTACAACAGGCTTGGCAGCAGATGTTGGATCAAGGGGTAGAGCGCATTCACTCAACGACGATTCTACCTTGAGCTTGTTACAATTAATCTAAAGACGTTACACTTTTCGATCATGACCAGCTTTCATGATTGTTACTATGCCGCGCTATTACCACAGAGAGTTTTATGACTGACCAACTTGATGATTTTGACCGTAAGATTATTCATCATTTACAGCGAAATGGACGTTTAGCCAATCAAGAGTTGGCAGAATTGGTTGGCTTATCAACTTCACAATGTTCTCGTCGTCGTATTTATCTCGAACAGCAAAATATTATCACTGGTTATTATGCCCAAATCGCATTGAGTGCTGATCCAGCACCAATTATGGGTATTATTGAAGTGAAGCTACAAAATTATAATGATGCAACACACGATCGTTTTGTTGAGTTTCTGATGCATGAGCCTGCGGTCAAAGATATTTACAAACTCACAGGGAGTTATGATTTTGCCCTCAAAGTTGCAGTCAAAAACTTAGATGAAATGGTTAAATTGATCGGTATTTTATCTTCCCAAAACTTTGGGGTGAGTAATTTAAATACCTCAATCGTGCTTGAAAAATTAAAAGAAAATGGTATTGCGATTAAATAGAACAACGCTTTCCTAAGCTGGGTGTTATCGCTCGGCTTTTTTTGGTTTTGATTATACCAATTGGATTATTTTGAATATAAATTGCATTTATGGTGAAAATATAAGAAAAAATTGCGAAAATCAAATAAAAATGATCAAATATGTCATATCTTTTTTTAAAGATTTCTCTCCCTTCTGTTGTTCTCCTATTAAGTTGTAGCGTTATGAATACCGATCAAAAAGTATCTTTGGTAAGCCCAGTCATGCCTGTAATTGATCAACACTCAAAGATTGAAGATGCACTTGCCATGTTAATCGGCACTTTTATTCTTTCATTTGCGATGACATTGTTAAAGCAAGCAGGAATTATGACGGGTGGAACAGCTGGCCTGTCATTGTTGATTCATTACATCACAGATATTAAGTTTGGTATTTTATTTTTCCTGATTAATATTCCATTTTACTATTTTGCTTATAAAAAAATGGGCGTTGGTTTAGTCGTAAAGACGTTTATTGCCGTGGCTTTACTGGCAGGTTTTACGGAAATGATTCCCCATTTTTTTCACCTGTCAGACGTAAATCCATTTTATGCGACGATCTTCGCGAATGTGCTGATGGGTGTGAGTTTTCTGATTCTTTTCAGACATCGCTCTAGTTTGGGTGGTATTAATTTATTGGTTCTTTATTTACAAGAGCAGTTTAAGATTCCAGCAGGCAAGGTACAGATGGGAATTGATGTTGCGATCTTATTGATTTCATTATTTTTTGTGGATTGGAAATTGATTCTGATTTCTATACTGGGAGCTGTGATTCTGAATTCTATTATTTTGTTAAATCATAAAACCAATCGTTACGTGGCTTAAAGTCAGATACTTCTCATTTTTCTATTGGCATTTGAGAATGGAAGAAAGGTGAACCTTTCTTCCATTTTTTTTAATTATTCCACAGTAACACTTTTCGCAAGGTTACGAGGTTGGTCGACATCTGTACCGCGTAATACTGCAACATGATAAGAAAGCAACTGTACAGGTACGCTGTAAACGATTGGCGCTAACCATTCATTCACTGCTGGGATGTGTACAACGTGTTGACGATCTTTCTCTTGAATGCCGCTGTTTTCATCTGCAAATACAAAAAGTTCGCCGCCACGCGCTTGAACTTCTTCCATATTCGATTTTAACTTATCGAGCATTTCGTCATTTGGCGCTAAGATCACCACAGGCATTTCATTATCGACTAATGCCAACGGACCATGCTTCAATTCACCTGCAGCATATCCTTCTGCATGAATATATGAAATTTCTTTCAGTTTCAAAGCACCTTCCAATGCGATAGGGAAGTGTGTGCCACGGCCTAAGAATAAGCAGTGGTTCTTTTCTACAAACTGTGCAGATAAACGAAGAATCGCTGTGTTGTGCTGTAGCGTATCTAAAATTACTTTCGGGCAGTGCCATAACGCTTCAGTAATTTCAGTGAGCTGAGCTGCTGCGAGACGCTGCTTAACTTGACCGATTTTTAGAATCAATAACATCAAAGCAGCCAGCTGAGTTGTGAATGCTTTGGTTGAGGCAACACCAATTTCAGGGCCAGCAAGTGTCAGCAAATGATGATCTGTTTCACGTACCATTGATGACGTTGCAACGTTACAAATCGTCATGGTGCGGATATTGATGTTATTCGCTTTGGCACGTTTTTGAGTTTCACGTAACGCTGCCAATGTATCCGCTGTTTCTCCAGACTGAGAAATACAGATATAAAGTGTATTTTCAACAATAACAGGCGTGCGGTAACGGAATTCGCTGGCAATTTCAACTTGGCAAGGAACACCAATTAGCTGTTCAAACCAGTATTTCGCAATCATACCTGCATGGTAGCTGGTACCGCAGGCAATGATTTGTACTTGCTGAATTTTGTCAAAATCCGCATTGGCATGTTGAAGAAAATCTTCACGCAAATTATTGCCATTCAATGCTTGTGAAATCGTTTGTTGAATCGCTTCAGGTTGCTCATAAATTTCTTTGAGCATGAAGTGTTTATATTCGCCTTTCGATGCATTACTTACAGTCGCATCAAGCTCTTTCACTGGGCGATCAACACGTTCACCATTTACAAAAACTTCAATGCTGGTACGTGTTAAACGTGCAATATCACCTTCTTCTAAATAAACGAAGCGATTGGTCACAGGTAATAAAGCAAGTTGATCTGAACTAATAAAGTTCTCACCAATACCAACACCAATCACAAGCGGAGAACCTTCGCGAACGGTGATGAGTTCATCAGCATGTTCAGTATGAATAATACCTAAAGCATAAGCACCTTTAAGGCGTGGTGTTACCTTTTGAACAGCTTCTAATAAGCTATCTGTTTGCTTTAAGGCATCGTTGACAAGGTGAGCAACAACTTCTGTGTCAGTTTGAGAGGTAAAGATATAGCCTAGTGCTTGGAGTTCATCTTTGAGTTCTTGGTAATTCTCAATAATACCGTTGTGAACAACTGCAACATTGCCTGAAACATGCGGATGTGCATTATTTTCAGTTGGCTTACCATGAGTTGCCCAACGTGTGTGTGCAATACCGATATTACCCGTCAAATGCTGTTCTGAAACCGCTTCGGCTAAGTTTGCAACTTTACCAACACGACGTTCACGTAAAATTTGTTCTTTATTTAAGAGTGCTAAACCCGCAGAGTCATAACCACGATATTCAAGGCGCTTTAGACCTTCGATCAAGATCTCAGTTACACAACGTTCAGCAACGCCTCCAACAATACCACACATAATTATATCCTCTTATTTTTTCAGCTTTTGGGGACGTTGATAATTTGCTTTTTCAAATTGTTTAGCGCGTTCCACAGCTAAACTATGATCAGCGACGTCTCTCGTTAGGGTTGAGCCAGCACCAGTGGTCGCACCCTGACCAATCTTGATCGGTGCAACCAAGGAATTGTTTGTGCCAATGAAGACATTGTCCTCAATCACAGTCCGGTGTTTGTTTGCACCATCATAATTACAAGTAATCGTGCCTGCGCCAATATTACAATCTGCACCGATATCAGCATCACCTAAATAGGTAAAATGATTGGCTTTGGACCCTTGGCCAATGTTTGAATTTTTCACTTCAACAAAGTTGCCAATATGCACATCATTACCCAAGTTTGCACCTGGACGTAAACGAGCAAAAGGTCCAATTTGGGTATTTTCGCCCACGATAGCATTTTCAAAAACGCTGTAGGCTTGAACTTTTGTTCCAGCGGCAATGCGTGTGTTTTTCAAGATACAGCCAGCGCCAAGTTGAACGTTATCGCCAAGCTCACAATCACCTTCAATAATGACATTGATATCAATCTGCACGTCTTGACCACATTTGAGATGACCACGTAGATCAAAACGACTTGGATCAATCAGGTGTACGCCTTGTTGCATCAATTCTTTGGCTTGTTGTTGCTGAAATTCACGTTCCAATGCCGCTAATTGCAAACGGTCATTTACACCTTCTACTTCAAACTCAAGTTCAGGTTGGATCGATGCAATTTCTAAACCATCGGCAACGGCCATTGCAACAATATCAGTCAGGTAGTATTCACCTTGCACATTATTGTTAGACAGTTTTGGTAACCATTGATGTAGCTTTGCATTACTTACGCAATAAATGCCTGTATTGATTTCTTTAATTTGTCGTTGTTCTTCATTGGCATCTTTATGCTCAACAATCGCTTGGATTTTTCCAGCTTGGCGTACGATACGACCATAACCTGTTGGGTTTTCAACATTTAAAGTAATCATCCCAATGCCTGATTGGCTTGATGCTTCAAGTAGTTGTTCAAGCGTACTTTGGCGAACCAGAGGAACATCACCATATAAGATAAGTGAAATACCATCCTGAGCTAAGACAGGTAAAGTCATTTGGACGGCATGACCTGTGCCCAACTGCTCCGCTTGCTCCACCCACTCGATTTGTTCAGTGGCAAAGCGATTTTTAACCAGTTCTCCACCATGCCCATAAATGGTAATAATATTCTGAGCTTGTAGTTTTTTTGCTGTTTCAATCACATGACCTAAAAGTGGACGACCAGCAAGCGGTTGTAACACTTTTGGTAGTTGTGAACGCATTCGCGTTCCTTTCCCTGCAGCAAGAATAATGACTGTTGTTGACATAATTAACCCTAATATTAATGTGTTAGGTCAAAAAATAAAAATGGATTATAAAAATACAGAGTGCGGCCCAAAGTCCAGCAATAATGTCATCGAGCATAATACCAAAGCCACCTGACACTTTTTGATCAGCCCAACTAATAGGGAATGGCTTCCAGACATCAAATATACGAAATAAGATAAATCCCACAATGACCCACAACCAATTCATTTGTTGTAGATAAAGCAAAGGCAATAGAGTAATAGATTGACCTGCAAACTCATCCCAAACGATACGTCCATCATCATGAACGTGGATGACTTTTGCCGTATGTCCACAAATATAAATACCGACCAGTGACATGAGGACAATTGCAACGATACTGCCTAGCAATCCAAGTTGTAACCAGAATGGAACAAACAGCAGTGCAAAGGCAGAACCAAACGTTCCGGGCGCTTTCGGGCTGAGTCCTGAACCAAAGCCGACACCACAAAAAACGATAAAGCGGTCGTACCAACTCATTTGGTTGAAGTGGATGGGAGGTTTATGCAAAGTGTTGGTATCCATGAACATGTAATGGGTAAATATCGCCCATATACTCAAATAACAATCCAGATTGTTGGGTAATTTCGCCGATTATTGTAAGCGGAACATCGAGTTGCTGTTGCTGTAGTTTCTCATAGTTTTGCGGTGATATTGTAAAGCATAATTCGTAATCATCGCCACCTGCGAGTGCATATTGCCAAGCATGTCGTGGTTCAATTTGTTTTAGTGATGGATCTAACGGAAGCTGTTCAAGTTGTAATTTTGCCCCAACCTTGGATGCTTTGAGAATATGACCTAAGTCTTGTGCTAGTCCATCAGAGACATCGATCATGCTGGATGCCAAGCCTTTTAATTGTTGACCGAGTTGGCAGCGTGGCGTTGGATAATCTAAGCGATGTTGTAATGGATGTCCTAGATGTTTCAGCCCATATGCAGCATCTCCGACTTGTCCACTCACACAAATATAATCACCGATTTGAGCGCCTGATCGAGTCACAGCTTGTCCGTGATCAATCCAACCCAATGCTGTCACGCTAATGGTGAGTTGAGAGCTTTGAGTTGTGTCGCCACCAATCAGCGAAACATTGAACTGGTCACAACAGTCAAACAAGCCTCGACTGAATTCAGCCAACCAAGCTTCATCCACATGAGGGAGGCTCAAGGCGAGTAAAATACTGTGAGGTTTTGCTCCCATTGCAGCAATATCAGATAAATTGACTGCGACGCTTTTCCAGCCAATCGCATGCGCTGAGGTTTCTAATGGGAAATGACGACCAGCAACCAATGTATCTGTGCAGATCACTAGTTGTTGTGAGGGAAGAGGGGTAATAATAGCTGAGTCATCGCCAATGCCTAAACTTACATCAACTTTAGGCGTTCGTTTAAAATAACGGTCAATAATCGAAAACTCAGCCATACAACATCAAGCCTATTATTTTGCTTGTTGTTTTTCAGCTTCACGAAGCTTTGATGATAAACGGTCTAATACACCATTGATGTATTTATGACTATCTGCACCACCAAAGTGTTTTGCTAATTCAATTGCTTCATCCAGTACCACGCGATATGGAATTTCGAGATGATCTCGTAATTCATAAGCACCTAGGCGTAAAGCTGCAAGCTCTACACCATCAAGTGCAGTCAATTCACGGTCAAGTACAGGAATAAGGAGCTCATCTAAAGCTTCATGTTGAGCAACCACTTGAGTGAGCAATTCATGGTAATAATTTAAGTCAACTTTGTGCATTGCATTTTCAACACGCGTACGTGCTTCAATCTCATGTACAGGATTTTGACTCATTTGCCATTCATAAATCCCTTGTACAGCAAAACGACGTGCTTTGCGTTTCGCTGCATAAGCGGCCTGAAGTGTTTGCGACATGCTTTAAATTGCCTTTAATAAGTTAACCATTTCGATTGCAGTAAGTGCAGCTTCGCTACCTTTATTTCCTGCTTTCGTACCAGAACGTTCAATAGCTTGTTCAATGCTATCCGTTGTTAAGACACCATTGATCACTGGCATTGTGCTTTCAAGTGCAACAACACCTAAACCTTTTGCACATTCACCTGCAACAAAGTCGAAGTGTGGTGTGCTGCCACGAATGACTGCACCGAGTGCAATGATGGCATCAAATTGATTTGAAGCTGCTAATTTTTTCGCAACGATTGGGAGTTCCCACGCACCTGGTGCATGAATAACAGTAATCGCTTCTTCTGAAACGCCGTGACGTTTTAAAGTGTCGATCGCACCTTCAAGTAAATGCTCAACGACGAAGCTGTTGAAACGACCCACTAAGATCGCATAACGACCTTCGCTTGCGAGATGTAATAAACCTTCAATTCGGCGAATTGCCATAGCAACCTCGATTATTTTGCTGTGATTTGATCGGCAGTGATGTATTCCACTACCTCTAAATTAAATCCTGATAAGGCATTGAAACGAAGCGGAGAACTTAATAGCTTCATTTTCTCTACACCAAGATCACGTAAAATTTGCGCACCGACACCAATCGTTTGATATTGTTGGGAGAGAGCTGCATTTGATTTTAATGGTTTTGGTTGATTCATGTGATGCAAAGCATGACCTAAGTCTTCCAAATGATCCTGACCAATCCATACCAACACGCCACGATCACTTTCAGCAATCGTTTTCATCGCAAGGTCTAGATTCCAAGCAGGAGAACCATCTGCTTTATTGAGCTTTAATAAGTCACGAACTGGATTGAAGCCATGCACGCGAACAGTAGTGATACCATCTTTTGGCTCACCTTTCACTAAAGCTAAATGAATATCTGGGTTACCGATTTCACGGTATTTATACAGTTCAAACGTACCATATTGGGTTTGAATGCTTTCCTGTGATAAACGTTCAACAGTTTGCTCGTTGGTCATACGGTAATGGATTAGATCTGCGATCGTACCAATTTTAAGACCATGTTTTTCTGCGAAAACTTCTAAATCTGGACGACGCGCCATTGTGCCGTCTTCATTGATGATTTCACAAATCACAGATGCTGGTTCAAGACCAGCAAGGCGAGTTAAATCACAACCAGCTTCAGTATGACCTGCACGATGCAGTACACCACCAGGTTGCGCCATCAATGGGAAAATATGACCCGGTTGCACAATGTCACTTGGTTTGGCATGTGCCGCAACCGCAGTACGAATTGTATGCGCACGTTCGGCAGCAGAAATACCAGTACTAATTCCTTCAGCAGCTTCAATCGAAAGGGTGAAGTTTGTTGCATGCTGTGCGCCATTTTGATCAACCATTAATGGAAGATTGAGTTGCTTACAGCGTTCACGGCTCAGTGTGAGACAGACCAAACCACGTGCATGGGTAATCATGAAGTTAATATCTTCAGGACGAACATGCGTCGCAGCGATGACTAAGTCACCTTCATTTTCACGATCTTCATCATCCATCAGGATGACCATTTTGCCTGCACGAATATCTGCGACAAGCTCTTCAACACGACTCAGCGGCATTCGCTTTCACCTTTTAAGCTGCCAGTAACGGCATTAGTATTCGATAAATCTGGCATAGTTTACCGCATTTTAATAAATTTCGCCTGTGTGCTTGATCATCAATTAAAAAACCTAGTTCTATAACAAAGAACTAGGTTAGTTTTACAGTCATGATGAACGCGTTATGGCGTTGAAATATCGATAGATTCAGCAGATGATTTTGCTTTTTTACCCATCAAAATCTCAGTGCGAAGGTTTTGAGCAACCGTTGCACATGCTTCATTCATACCATTAATCATAAAGGCATGACGGGTCATAATATTGCTTGGATTTGGCATTGCGACCAATTCATAATTATTTTGAATCTCTTTGAGTTGATCATGATTCAAATGCAATGCTGCTTCTTTAGCATGTAAATGTTGAGTTAAACGTTTGGATGCTTCAATCGCATCGAGTTGCATTGCATCGACTGCACAAGCAACAGCACCGCGAGTTTGCAGTGCAAAGCGTTTATCTTCACGGTAGCGTTTATATAGAACATCTGCCAATAATTGGAAAACGCCCCCAACCATCATCAAACATTCAAGCGCATGTGGTTGATCTGCACTTGTTGATAATGTCGCACCATCCGCATTAAATTCTTGAACAACTTGAATTTTCTCTGCATCGATTTGGTAGTGCTTCGTACATAGATCAATACTTTTATCTAAGAATAATTGGCACAATTTAAAATAAGGCAAAGAAACCGATTGATTGACGCTGCTCAATAACTGTTTTGGATCATAAAACTGAATATTAAGCGCCAATGATTGGTCATCTAACGGTGCTTGATCGCTCACACTTTTTTCAATACGTGGTTTCGGTTGAGCTTTCGCTTGCTGCTGTGCTTGAGCAACCAAGGTGACAGTATTTTGCTTTTCTAAAGCTAAAGCTTGTGTTAAACGTTGAATTTCATGCTTAAGATGATTTTCTTGATTGATCTGCGCAAGATATTCACTGCGTGTTGGTCGCGCGATTGCACGATACGCAAGCCAAATTAAGACATGAATAAACAATGAAACTAGAATCGCCAACCATTGTGTTCTTAAGATTTCTCCGATGCTTGGTTCGATCAGCGTAATTTCAACCGTTCCGACTTTCTTTTCATTTTGTAATGCATCACGGACAAAGACCTCACCTTGACGTGTCTTTGCCATACCACTAGTCGCAAGGACTTGTTTATTGGCATCCAAAATACGAATCGAGGCAACGCTCGGATTGGTTGCATAACGATTGGCGACCAATGCCAAAGAGACTGTATTTGCAGGCTCTAATTCTGAAAGACTATCTGCCACCAACTGACTGGTCATCAGTTGTCCTTGGCTAGCGCGATTTTCATTAAGCTGATGGGTTGTTGCAATCACCAATAAAAAGGTATGCAATGCAAAACTTACGGTGAGTAGGCTAGCAAATAGCCCTTGTCGAGGCGCATTCAAGTTAAACTTCCAAGGCAAATAGATTCATGGGTTATGTTATGATTCTTACAATAGTTGTCGCTCAACCACGAGTCAATTCATGCGAGAAATCATTCTTATATCCTTTTTAGGACCAGATCAACCGAATCAGTTTACTCGATTAATGCAGGTACTCTCCGTACATTCTTTGCAAATACTCGATGTTGGTCAGGCTGTTATCCATAATCAACTTACCCTTGGGATCGTTATTGCTTCGGATAATGAGACTGCAACAGCATTAGCAATGAAAGAAATACTGATTTTAGCACATGATATTGGCTTAACTGTGCGATTTAAACCAATCTCCAACGCAGAATATGATCAATGGGTGAGTGAAGGTGGGCGTACACGTTATATCGTGACAGCATTGGCACCTGAATTAACGGCTGAACATTTGCAAGCCGTCACAAAAATTGTTTCTAGTCAAGGCTTTAACATTGAGACGGTTACACGTTTGTCAGGTCGTTTGGATTTAGATGCGGAGCAAAGTTCTCCTCGTCGTGCCTGTGTACAATTTGGTCTCAGTGGGCAAATGCTGGATGCGCAAGCCATGCGTGCCGCTTGTTTAAGTTTATCGGGTGAGTTAAATATCGATGTGGCCGTACAAGAAGACAATGCTTATCGTCGTAATCGTCGTTTAGTGTGCTTTGATATGGACTCTACGTTGATTGAACAAGAAGTCATTGATGAATTAGCGCTAGAGGCAGGTGTTGGTGCTCAAGTCGCTGAAATTACTGAACGTGCTATGCAGGGTGAACTTGATTTCCAACAAAGTTTTAGAGCACGTGTCGCTTTATTAAAAGGATTGGATGCATCTGTTTTACCGAAGATTGCTGAACGCTTAACCATTACTGAAGGCGCAGCTCGATTGATTTCAACCTTAAAAGCATTGGGTTATCGTACAGCAATTTTATCTGGTGGTTTCCAGTATTTTGCTGAATACCTTCAAGAGAAATTAGGCATTGATGAAGTTCACGCCAATATTTTAGATGTCGAAAATGGTGTTGTAACTGGTGAGGTCAAAGGCGCAATTGTCGATGGTGCACGTAAAGCTGAATTATTACGTCAGTTAGCCGATAAAATGGGGATTTCTTTAGAGCAGGCGATGGCTGTAGGGGATGGCGCAAACGATTTACCGATGCTTTCGATTGCAGGTTTAGGCGTGGCTTTCCGAGCGAAACCATTGGTTCGCCAAAATGCCAACCAAGCGATCTCAAGCGTTGGTTTAGATGGCGTGCTGTACTTATTAGGTATGCATGATAAAGATTTAAATCGTGCTTAAAATATAATCTTGGGTGTTAAATTATGCCGTGATTTGTCACGGCATACTCCATTTTGGTGCGTCATTAATCCGTCATATTTATGTCTAAATGTATAGAAAAACAACGATAAAAAAATTCAGGAAAAAGTTTTTTCTCAGCGAAAATGAGGCATGTTTTTTTGTAATGACACGCGGAAATTGACGCTATATAGAGATTCAGGTTTTTTGTAGATTAAAAAAATGTAATGACAAAAGCATATTGCGACATCTTATGTCGTATGATTAATTTTAGGCTCTTTTTTTCTAAAAAAAACCCTCCATAATGCATAAAGACGTTAATGCAATACGAATCACTGTTTAGAGATTACAGAACAATATGAGGTCTGATGATTGATACAGACCACCTTATTTAAGACGGAGGTTTCTATGGAAGCAGCGAATTTCACCATGTGGGTTGGATTTGGCTTAATCGCTGTCGCAGTTATTGCTGTTTTCTTTTCTCCTTATCGTCGTTGGTTAGGTTTTATGTTGGCAGGTATGTTGAGCTGGGGACTGTTAGAAGTGGTGCGCTTTGGTGTGCAAACCGCGTTCGAAATGTCAGTCGCCTATAGTTATCTGACGGCACTGAGCCTCGCGATGGTGACGGTTACATTCATTCTTTTACGTGAAGACAAACAAGCACAAAAACAACTGGCAAATCGTCAGTATATTGAACATACACCTGTATATAAGGATGACCAACAACAATGTTCTAGCCGATAAATCATAATAATTCGAACAACATCAAAGGCATGCTAAGCATGCCTTTTTTGTATCAACTTTCTGCAACAAAGCTTTTACCGACTCCGCTACAATTGTGCTAGGATACGGTTGTCTTAATTTTCATCATTATACTGTGGGCATAATTGTCATGAAGCTTTCTTCTTTACCTGTGGTTAAGTTACCTATTGTTGATGTAAGCACTGATCCACTTGATTTGCTGGTGGCAGGTTTGGCGTTGCGTATGAAGCAATTGGCACGTACTAGCCCTAAGTTTATTGAGTTGGTACATGACCGCGAGTTCCGTATTCAAATTGGTACAGATTTGGGTATGGCACGTCAGATTATTGTGAACCATGGCAAGATTGATACCGTTGCAGGTAACCCTGGAAAAGCAGACTTTATTTTACAGTTTGCAGATAGTGAACAAGGTGTGAAAACACTAGTTAAAGGTGATCCAACTGCGTTCATGACAGGTATGCAAGATGGTAGTATTAAAATGGAAGGCGATTTCAGCTTACTCGTGTGGTTCAACCAAGCTGCGAAACTGATTCCACCTAAAGTGCCAAAACCTGTAAAAGAGAAAATTCGTCAGGCGCGTGCATTTATCAAAGAAAAAACAGGCAAATAAGCCCAATAAAAAAACTCCCAAAAGGGAGTTTTTTATTCGTATGTATTATTCAATTTCTAAGTTAAATGTGACGGGTCCATCATTGATAAGATGGACTTTCATGTCAGCTGCAAAAATTCCCGTCTGAACATTTGTGAACTGTTGCTGAGCATATTCAACCAGTTGTTCGTAAAGTGCTTTGGCTTCTCCTGGTGGCATCGCTGGTCCAAAGTCTGGACGTAAACCTTTCTGTGTTTGTGCCATTAGCGTAAATTGAGATACCAGTAATAGACCGCCATTGGCTTGGCTGATATTCCAGCCCATTTTTCCTTGTTCATCATCAAAGATGCGGTATTTTAAAATCTTATCAATCAGCTTTTTGCCTTTCTCTAAATCATCTTCTTTCCCTAATCCTAAAAAGACCAACAGACCTTGTTGAATTTCACCTGTAGTTTGACCATCAACAACTACTTTAGCTTCAAGAACTCGTTGTATTAATGCGCGCATAAGAGGAAATGATCGATTGAAAAAAGACAGACCAGTTTAACAGAGAGTTGGGTAAAAATGAGCTGTGCAGCAAAAGTCTACTATTCAAGATTGGCTATTTGGTTGTATAACTAGAAATATTATGCAAAAGAATTGGTTAAAACCATCATCCATGTCTGCGATTATTCGATCTTTACTTGATACTGACTTATATAAATTCACCATGTTGCAAGTGGTGTTACATCAGTTTCCACAAGCGCACAGCGTTTATTTATTTCGTTGCCGAAATTTAGACGATACGGTTTATCCTCTGGTTGAGATATTGGATGATTTGAATCATCAATTGGATGTGTTATGTGAGCTTCGTTTTGCTGAGGATGAGCTGCAATATTTACGCTCATTGCGTTTTATTAAAAGTGACTTTGTCGATTATTTAGAGCTATTCCAGCTCAAGCGCCGTTTTATCAAAGCCAGTATAGATGAAGCGGGTCGTTTAGATATTCGTATCGAAGGGCCGATGGTTCAAGCGATGATGTTTGAGATTTTTGTGTTGGCGATCGTCAACGAGTTGTATTTCCGTAGAATTCGTCATGATGAGGTTTTTGTTGAAGGTGAACGACGTTTACAGCAAAAACTGCTACAACTGCAAAAATATGCAGAACAACAGCAAGAAAATGATCCTCCATTTTTAGTTTCGGATTTTGGGACACGTCGTCGTTATAGTTTTGAATGGCAAAAACATGTCGTACAAGCATTTCATTCAGCAGCACCGAAAGTTTTTCGTGGTACCAGTAATGTGCTATTGGCAAAACAATTGGGAATCAGTCCGATTGGAACCATGGCACATGAGTTTTTACAGGCTTTTCAGGCGCTTGATGTTCGATTGCGTAATTTCCAAAAGGCTGCATTAGAAGCATGGGTGCAAGAATACCGAGGGGATTTAGGGATAGCGTTGACAGATGTGGTCGGCATGGATGCATTCTTGCGTGATTTTGATTTGTACTTTGCCAAGCTGTTTGATGGTTTGCGCCATGATAGTGGCGATCCTTATGAGTGGGGTGATAAAGCCTATGCACACTATTGTAAGTTGAAAATTGATAGTAAAACCAAGATGTTGACCTTTAGTGATGGTTTGAATTTAGAGAAAGCATGGCAGTTACATCAATATTTTAAAGATCGTTTCCAAGTAAGCTTTGGGATTGGTACGAATCTGACCAATGATATGGGCCAAACGCCTTTGAATATCGTGTTGAAGTTGGTGGAGTGTAATGGTCAGTCTGTGGCGAAGATTTCGGATAGTTCGGGCAAGACCATGAGCGATAATGAAACGTTTTTGGCGTATTTGCGTCAGGTGTTTGAGATTGAGGAGGTTGAGTAGAGACATTACAGTGTCTTACCTAATTCTCATCAATTTTCAGGATAGACCTTCGGTGAGTTACTTTGGTTTTGCCCAAAGTAACCAAAGGCATTTGTTGAACTGACGGCACATCCTTGATGCCGCAGTTCAACGGGCGGCATCCATGCCGCCTCCGCACCAGTAAATTTTATACTTTTAGTCCATAATCTTTAAACTTTTTGCTATATCTCCTTTTCTGCTAAATCAATGCAAAAAATCAGACAAAGATAAAAAGTCGGCTATGCTAAAATTACGCATAAGGCGGATGATAAAACAGCATAACAATGACTGACGTAGATTTTAAACTTGATTTACTGATTGAACCTGAACAGCTCGTTCCCTATTTGGGGCATGAGTTGATCCGTGTGGTCGATCTCAGCCGAGCATCGGTATATGAGCAACTTCATATTCCCCATGCTATTCATTTACAACCTAAGTATTTGGTTGCTCAACAAGAAAATGCCAATGGTGTATTGCCTGATATTGAAGGGCTTCAGGCACTTATTGAAAAGTTGAATATTTCGCCACAGCATCATGTTGTTGTGTATGACGATGAAGGCGGAGCTTGGGCAGGGCGTTTAATTTGGAATTTACATTGTCTTGGTTTCCATCGTACCAGTTTAATCAATGGTGGAATTCATGGTTGGCTGGGGGCAAGTTTGCCAACGACGGCAGAAGTTGAGACTGTCGTACCTGTTGCTGATCCTTTACAAGTTGATTTAGATACAGTTCAACAGCATCGGATTGAATACAACGAATTATTAGAACACGTCCAAACTCAGAATATTCAGCTATGGGACTGTCGTACCAATGAAGAATATACGGGGTTACGTTTGGCTGCGCGACGCGGCGGTCACATTCCAAATGCACTGCATTTTGAGTGGAGCACTGCCCTTAATCGTGAAAATCATCTAAAATTACACCCGCTTGAACGCACACAACAACGTTTAGAACAATTAGGCTTTAATTTACAACAACCTGTGGTGGTGTACTGTCAGTCTCATCATCGTTCGGGCTTAGCGTATATTTTGGCAAGATTGCTCAATTGGCAAGTGAGAGCCTACGATGGTGCGTGGAGTGAATGGGGCAATCGCCTCGATAGTCCTATTATTTCAGGGGAGTCACCATCTTGAGTTTTGCAGCAGATTTAAAAAAACAATTGTTTATCAAAGCACAAAATCTTGTGCCACAACATCAACTGAGCCGTGTAGTGGGTAAAGTTGCTGCAAGCGAAAATTTTGTGGTGAAAACTGCTGTGATTCAAGCGTTCAAAGCAAAGTACGGCATTGACATGAGTATTGCTGAGCAAACAAATCCAAATCAATATAAATCATTTAATGAGTTTTTTACTCGTGCTCTGAAAAATGGTGTGCGTGGTATTGATGAACAAGCAGATAGTATTGTTTGCCCTGCGGATGGTGCGATTTCTCAGTTAGGTAAGATTGAAGCAGGTGATATTTTTCAAGCCAAAGGTCAGAGCTTTTCTGTTGAGAAATTAATTGGTGATCCACAACTGGCAAAGCCATTTGTAGATGGTCAGTTTGCAACAGTTTATTTATCACCAAAAGATTATCACCGTGTACATATGCCTTTAGCGGGTACTTTGACTGAAACTTTATATATTCCAGGTGAATTGTTTTCAGTCAACCAAACGACTGCTGAAAATGTACCGGGTTTATTTGCGCGTAATGAGCGTATGGTGTGTTTGTTTGATACAGAACTTGGTCGCATGGCGGTGGTTTTAGTCGGTGCAATGATTGTGGCTGGGATTGAAACTGTTGCGACAGGTAAAGTGAAACCATCGGGTAAAGTTGAATTACAACATCACCAAATGCAGTTGGATAAAGGGGCTGAGTTAGGTCGTTTCTACTTAGGTTCTACTGCTGTGGTTTTATTTGAAAAAGATAAAATGGTATGGGAACAGCAGTTTAAAGCGAACTCGACCGTGGTCATGGGTGAGCGGTTGGGGCAGAAGGTTTAATTTAAAATGAGTTTAAAAAGCCCTTTAAAGTTTAAAGGGCTTTTTTATTCTTGGGTGATTCGCTAAAGATATATTATGTAAAATTATCTACCGATCTTATCTTTAATTTGCCTAACCTTATCTTCAGCCTCTTTTTCATAATATTTATATGAAGAAGGGGTGCCTTTTATCCTTAATTTTTCCGTTTTAGGATTCCACTGACTTTCAAGACTTTTTCCTTGCGAATCTTTTCTTTCTAATTCGGTTCCAATACCTAAAGACAATGAAAATAAATTAATAAAATTCCTTGGGCCAACCCCAACGAATGGTTTAAATCTTAATTTATTATGACTTTTTTCTAATGAAATTGAATCTTCATGAAACTCTAATGCTTTGCTTTTAGGATAAGGTTCTACAAACATAACCTCCTTAATTCCTGCTGCGACAATGTGTTTTGCACAATTATGACAGGGAAAGGTTGTCACATACAAAGTTGCACCTTCAGTTGAATTATTAGATCTAGCGCAGCTTAAAATAGCATCCATTTCAGCATGTACCATGCGACCATATTCTGTAATGTCTTTAATTTCACTATTTTGAATTGCTTTTTTAATACTCACTAAAACATCATTTTGACTAGGTATATTTTCAGAAAGAATACCATCTAATTGTTCATTAATAGCACTATAAATTTCCTCTATTAATCTATTACGTTGGATGTGATTACAATCATACCCACCTTTATATTTATAATCTCGTCCATCTTCCTGATCTTCTATTTTTCCGTCATTTTCGTAATATTTAGGTGTATAAAGACCACCCCCAAACTTTGGAACGTCATTTGTTCCTGTAGCCAAAATGCTATCGTTTTTAGCAATAACAGCTCCTACTTGTCTAGACAAATCAGATGAACTTAAACTACTCATAAAAGCCATATAAATTGCTGATTCTGAAAATGTAGGAGTGACAAAAGGGTTTCCTAAAATCAGTTTAATAAATCTTGTAATAGCATTTTTAATATGGATACTAGATTTATCATCTAGCTTCAAAAAATAATCGGCTCTTGGAAATGCAACACTAGTTCTTTGCCCCCATTTTTCACTTTCTTTCTCATCTCTTTTTATTAATAAATTAGCCTCCTCTATAGACATCCCTACAGTATTATTTAAGGTTTCTTTTCTTTTATCTTTTGACTCGAATACGGAAATTTGAAAAAAACTATGTCCATATAATTTTTTTAAAGAAATAACTTCTGCATCATGCTTTAAAGAATTAATAATATAAGCGACTCTCTTATTTTTCCCTTGATAAGACTTTCTCAGTTCTCTAATTTTCGCTGCAATTTCTAATACTATATAATCCTCGCCATAGAATTCTCTTAATTTATTTCCTAAGTCCATTAATGAAGAAATTCTTTTATATTTGGTTGATGTGTCAAAATTCTCAACATCTTTAACATTCGGGTGACAAGTTAAAATATCTTCAGATATCTTAATAATAAAAGTATCAAAACTAAAAGTATCCTCTAATTCTGTTTTTAAAATATTCTGCACTGTAGATAAATTACTACCAATTGCTCCCACAAGGCCAATGATAACTTCTTCTATACCATCGGTATTTTTTTCTAATAACCCGTCAATAATATTCATAATTAATCCCCTTAACTCCCATCTGATTATAAATAAAATTTTAGGAAATGTTCTATATATTTAGCATAATAGGTTATTTTTAAAATGATCAGAGATGTTTGTTTAAAAATCAATACTTTATTTTTTTGTTAGGAAATCTTAATAATAGTTAAAAATTCTGATTTGAAAAAATTATATTTCTTATAAATTTTCTGGCATGTTTTGCCATGCATAAAACTAATCCTGTAAGCCATTTCCTACATAGATTAACGTCAATGTCCCATTTTCAGTCTAAGTTAAATTGCCTAATATGAACTCATCAGGAACAGGAAGTTCCAAAACATAAAACAAAAATAATAAGTTTGAGCATCAGGACGTGAGGTACGACAGGAGTTATACCTAAAGTGCGAAATACGAAAAAGCCCGACAGGATGTCGGGCTTTTTTTATGATGCTTTAAATTTGCTTTTCCCAAAGTTGAATTAAACGCTGAAGTGTTTTACTCAGCGGTTTGTAACTCGGCCAAATTGCATGAATGGGCATATCGAGACCATTGGTGGTATCACTAAACTCTAAACGAATCAAACTTTGCTTAGAAAAATGTTCACTCACGATGGAAAGCGGGAAATTACCCCAGCCCATACCTTGCTCAACCATATTGATGGCCATCGCTAAATTATCGCTATACCAATATGCATCTGAAACCAAGACACGACGATCAGGCAAAGGATAATGCTTACTTGCGACGATGATTTGCCGTAACTCGGATAGCATGGTCAGTTCATTTTTATCGTGATCTTTGAGTTGTTGCGCATCTTTTGGAGAAATGGCAGCAACAAATTTCTCTACACCCAATAAACGGAAACGTTCATTTTTATCGAGTTCAGAAGAACTATAGGCAACATAGAGATCAATTTCATTATTTTGCAAACGTGCTTTAAGTTCTTGTTGTGGCGCACACACCATTTCAATATTTAACAGAGGATAAAGTTGTATCAATTGTTCAACACCAGCCAGTAAATATCGTTGATTCATATCAGCAGCAATACCGATTGAAATACGGGTTTCTAAACCAGTGGAAAGTTCTGTTAAATGCATGTCGAGCTGGCGCATTTTTATCACGATCAATCGTGCATGTGGTTCAATCGAAAGGGCAATCTCTGTCGGTTCGAGATGATTTTTACTGCGTTCAAAAAGTTTTAAATTCAGTTCTGCTTCTAAATTGGCAATCGCCATACTCACTGCTGAAGGAACGCGATTCAATGCGCGTGCGGCTGCCGAAAAATTACCGCGATCAATAATTTCAAGGATCAGTTCAAGCTGTTCACGATTGAGTCTCATGTAATTCCTTGTCAGTAAACCTGATAACGATTAACTTTTTTTATCAAAATTAAGGCGTAAAATCCAATTTTTTATTGATTGCTAGGTGTTCTCATGCAAGGAACGAAAAGAAGAGTTATCTATGTATTTTTCTACGAAGTACTCAGCTTTTTTATCTGTGCCATGATTTTGGCTGCACTGTCAGGAACCACACTCAGCCATACAGGCCCTTTGTCGATTTTGATTGCCGTGATCGCCGTGACGGTCAACTTTTTCTATAACTACGTTTTCGAGTTATGGGAAAAAAGACAAGTCTCTAAAACTAGAACGGTGAAAAGACGAGTGGCACATGCGATTGGCTTTCAGTTGGTGTTAATTACGATTTTAATTCCATTGATTGCATGGTGGATGCAGATTAGTTTAAGCAAAGCATTTTTATTGGATTTTAGTTTAATGATTATTATCCCATGCTTTACATTTATTTATAATTATTTTTTTGATTTAATCTTTGGTTTACCGAGTCATCTTTTAGAGTCTAAAGAATTAAATACTAAGCCGAGTCATTGATTTAGCATTTGATTTTTCTGAATAGAACTTGAGTCAGTTTATTCAATAAAAATGAGTGTATTTAATCACTCATTTTTATTGTTTTAGTACTAAAAAATTATAAGCGAATCCATGTCATATTACGAAAGGTATTATTGCTTGGATTTTTTGCATTAATATTGAGCATCTTGCCTGTTTTACTCAAACGTCCATTGATGCTGTATTTATAACCATCATAAGGATTGACCCAAACCCCTTGCCCAAACTCTTCATTTTGAGTCAGCATTTTTAAGCCTGTCAAAACTTCCATTCCAATAATAGGTTGGTCTTTTAATGAGCCTGAACATGGCGTACATGTGGTTGGAACAGTTTCCTGAGCTGAAGGGTACATTTTGACAATCACAGCACTGTATTGCTCAGTCTTGGAATTTCTTCGAATCACAATATCAGATAGGTATGAACCTGTACGTGAATCAACGACTTTCCAAGTTCCAATCAGCGGGTCAAAGGGTGTTGCGTGAACAGTAAAGGGAGTACTTAGTCCAAGAAATAGGACAAAATTACGGAGAAAACGAGTATTCATCATGAGTTTTTAGATCGAGATAAAGTATAGAAATAGCGAAATGAAACAACGAGTTATTATATTCTTATTATTTTGTAATGATAGCGTAATATTCAAAGGGAACTGAGCAGTTCCCTTTATTTTTTAGACCATGCGGTATAAACGCTCTTTTGGAAAAACTGCGGTAAAGGTTGAACCTTCATTTTCTTTTGAACTGATTTCAAGATGCGCACCATGCTGCATTAACACATGTTTGACGATAGCAAGACCTAAGCCTGTTCCGCCAGTTTGTCGGCTGCGTGCACTGTCAACACGGTAAAAGCGTTCTGTTAAGCGGGGCAAATGCTTAGGGTTGATCCCAATACCATTGTCTTGAACGCTGAAATAGGCTTGATCACCATCTTCATGCCAGCCGATGGTAATAATTCCACCTTTGGGTGTGTATTTGATGGCATTGGTTATTAAATTGCTAAATGCGCTTGCGATTTCCATATCCGAACCAATCAGATCGCAGTGGCTATCAATATCTAAATTAAGGGTATGGCCATAATCTAAATTGTAAGCACGGGCGTCATCAAACAATTGATTCATCAGATTTGCCATATCAATGATCTGATTTTTCGCAATTTTTTTATTATTTTCTAGGTTAGATAACAACAATAAATCATTGACCAATGCATTCATACGTTTGGTTTGAGATTGCATTTGGGTAAACGCACGCTTCCAACGCGGGGTAATGTCATCTTGGTCAGTAAAGGTTTCGATATAACCACTTAACACCGTGAGAGGGGTGCGTAATTCATGTGAAATGTTGTCGACAAAGTCTTTACGCATTTGCTCAAGGTTGTGCATACGGGTAATGTCGTGCGCGACCAAAAGACGGCTTTCACCGCCAAAGCGGGTCAATTTCACCTGAACATAGCGTTCTTCATCCATCAGTGCTTGTAGACGAATGCCATCAGGTGCTTGATCACTATTTTTGAAATATTCAATGAAGTGAGGCTGGCGCAATATCGACAATAAATTCCGTCCACGATCGGAAGGATTGATGCCCAATAGCTTCTCTGCTGCTGGATTCCACCATTCAATTTGATGTTGATCATCGATCAAAACCACAGCTTCTGCTAAAGCAACTAAAGAAGACTGAGCACGATCAATTAAGCCGACCATTTCTGCTTGAACAATACGCTCTTGGCGTTGTGCTCGATAGACATTGAACAGTAGTGCACCCCAAATCCCACTTAAATTCGGTGGGGCATCATAGGGGCGGTTAGAAATCCAGTCATTGACGAGATAGAGTGAGCGAAGCTGCAATAGGAAAAACAGCACAAATGCAGCAAAAATACAGCTCCAAAAGTATTCAATACCAAATCCAATTAAGCTCGCAATCAATAAGAAAAACAGCAGTAATCTTAAATCTTGTTTTGCAAACGTCCATAAACTACTGTAGCGAAACTGTTGATGTTCACGTGCCAGTTCAGGGACGGGATAGGGTTCATACATATAGGATTTTAACCTGCTGCTAAATCAGCGCGTGTAGAGAAACGATAACCTGTGCCACGTACCGTTTGTACAAAGCGATCAACGCCGAAAGGTTCTAACACTTTGCGTAAACGACGAATATGCACGTCAATGGTACGATCTTCAATATAGACATTTCCACCCCAAACTTGATCAAGTAGTTGGGCGCGTGTGTAAGCACGTTCTGGATGGGTCATAAAGAAAGCAAGTAAGCGATATTCCGTTGGTCCCATGTCTAAAATACTGTTCCCAAAGCTCACGCGTTGGCTGACAGGATCAAGCATTAAACCATTGGCATCAATCACTTTTTCACCGCTGAGCGCATTGGCACGACGGAGTACAGCTTTGATACGCGAAACCAGCTCACGTGTTGAAAATGGTTTGGTCATATAATCATCTGCACCAGCATCAAGACCTTGAACTTTATGGTCTTCTTCGCCACGTGCAGTCAGCATAATCACAGGGATTTCAGCTAAATTTTCATCTCTTTTTAGGCGACGACAAAGATCTACACCACTGACACCACCCGGCAGCATCCAATCCAGCAAAATAAGTGCAGGACGCTGATCAACGATAATCTGATGCGCTTGTTTTGCATCCTCAGCTTGTAAACATTGGAAGCCTGCCATATCCAAAGAGGTATGGATCATTTCACGAATCGGTAGCTCATCATCGACAATTAAAATATAGTCATCTTTCACAGCGCAATACCCTTAAATCTGTAACGGTTAACCGTTTTGTTGTTATGACAGGCTTATTACAAAGATTAATTATGACAATATCATTGCAAAAGAGTTAATAAAGTCGAATTTAGCAATAAATTGTGACAATTATGCGTCACAGTGGTGACCAGATGATGACAAGTTGTTTAACAATAATGCAAATAAATTCATTTGGTTAATATCAATGCATTTTAACAGTTTTGATTGTCACAAAACTGTAAAACGATTTTAATTTTTTTGTGATGTTGTCTCGATGAAAGATAAAAATACCGCACAACATGCCGATAAAACATCTGCTAAGGGCTGTTTAAAGCCTTCAGAGACCCAACGAATAATAATATGTGTTACATAACCATTCAGTCCTGTAGCCATCAATGACACTTCTTCGGCACTTTGAGGTGCATTCGGCATGGTGATCATGACAAAGCCTTGAATAATCCGATCAAACTGGGTCAACGTCTCTTGGATGGTTGCTTGGTTATGTAAATCCTGTACCAGCATTGCATCAATATAAATAATACGTGCCATGCGAGGGTCATCTTTAATTGCATTCAATAATGCAGATAATCCAGCTGTGACCATATTTTTAGGTTCAGGTGCCGCCATAAGAACAGCTTGAGTGAGGCAATTTTGCATTTTCTCAATCATTTTTAAAAAAACGGTTTGGAAAAGCTCCTCACTTTTCTTAAAAGATTCATAAAAATAACGTTCAGTCAGTTTGGCTTCATTACAAACATCTTTCACGGTGACTGAAAAAAAGCCATTTGTCCCATATAGATGAATCCCTGCTTCGATCAGCTTTTCTCGGCGCACTTCTTTGCGCTCAGTTAAAGATAAGCCCTTAAATTGACGTTCTTTTGGCGCTTTTGGTTTTTTTTGCACATTATCAGTTGAAATTGTCATTGAATTAACCGTCACCTAAAAATATAACTACCGAGTTTGAGGAAATAAATGTATTTGATCAAATGATTTAGTAGAAAGCTATAGTGTACTATATTGACAAGCATCATTGTCAAAACTATATTGACTATAACTTAAACTGCACATGATTTATGCAAATATGTGCATATCATTCGTAACAAGGGATAGGCAATGAAAAATTTTAAAAATAAAGTCGCAGCGATCACAGGTGCAGGTTCTGGGATTGGACAACAGCTTGCAATTTTATTGGCTAAACAAGGCTGCCACTTATCGATTAGTGATATCAATGAAAAAGGCTTAGCACAAACTGTTGAGATCCTTAAAGAATATCCAGTGACAGTAACAACAAAAGTACTCGATGTTTCGAACTGCGATGCAGTAAAACAGTGGGCACAAGAAACTGTGCAAGATCATGGTTGTGTCAATATGATCTTCAATAATGCAGGGGTTGCATTAGGCTCAACAGTAGAGGGCGCGAGCTATCAAGATTTAGAATGGATCGTAGGAATTAATTTCTGGGGTGTGGTATACGGCACGAAAGAGTTCCTTCCATTTATCAAACAAACCAAAGATGGTCATATCATCAACATCTCGAGTATTTTTGGTTTAACGTCACAACCAACGCAATCTGCGTATAACGCAACTAAGTTTGCTGTGCGTGGTTTCACTGAATCATTACGCCAAGAGTTAGATATTGAGAAAAGCGGCGTAAGTTCGCTTTGTGTTCACCCAGGTGGTATCCGTACCAATATCGCAAAAGCTGCAAAAATGAATGACAGTTTGAAGAGCTTAGGTATGGACCCGAATAAATCAATTAAACAATTTGATAAGTTCCTTCGTACACCACCAGAAGAAGCAGCTCGTCAAATTCTCAATGCTGTATTGAAAAACAAACGTCGCCTCTTGATTGGTACGGATGCTCGCATTGTTGATACTTGCCAACGTTTATTCCCAACGGGATATCAACGCATTGCTGCACTTGCAACTAAAATGATGTAAGTTGCCATCATTAAAAAAAGCCATTCTCTGTGAATGGCTTTTTTATTTTTGGTGGAAGTGAATAATTAAATCAGAACTTTAATTTTTGATTTCTTCCAAAAGAATTGATAATAACTGGCTTGAAATATACATAAGCAGACGAAGGAAAGCGCATAGGCAATCCAAATGCCCGTTAAGCCCCAAAGTGAGCTAAACCAATAAGCACATGGCACTTCGATTAAAATAATCGTGAAAATATTAATCAGCATCGGTACATTAACGGTTCCGCTGGCACGCATAATCGAAGCGAAGATCGCACTCGCGCCAAAGAATAAAATTGACCACAACACTATAAATAAGAGCTGCTGACCTAATTCAATCACGCTGTGTTCGGTAATAAATAATGCCATTAAATACTTTGAGAACAGATAAGCAAGCGTGATTAAACTTCCAGTGAATAACAGATTCATGCCTAAAGCTGTACGCGTCACCTTTGCGAGCAAATCGGGTTTACCTGCGCCAATTGCCTGAGCTGCAAAAATAGAAGCCGCGATGGAAATGGATAAGGCTGGAAATTGAATATAGTTCAAGACTTGGTTCACTGCACCATAAGCAGCAGTGGCATGTGCGCCATAACGATTGACGAGTCCAATGATGACCAGACCTGCTAAAGAGGTCGTCACCATTTGAATACCCGTCGGGATGCCTAATTTTAAGATTAACTTACACAATTCGGCATCATAATGAATATGCTGCAAAAGTTGACGGTCAATTTTCAGCGGATGATTTTTATAGTTAAGATAAAAAGCCAAGAAAATTAAAACTGCCGCATAGCCCATAATGGTTGCGATGGCTGGTGCAATAATGCCGAGAGCAGGAAAGCCAAAATAGCCTTTCAGTAACACAGGCGTAACAGCTAAGCCAATTAAACTGGTAAGGCTCAAAGCAATCAGTGGGGTGACACTATCCCCAACGCCTCGCAGAATCGACGTATAAATAATATAGACAAATAATAACGGGCTGCCGACGAGCATCCATTCTACATAGGGTAATGAGAGATGCATGACGGTTGGATCTGTGCCCAATAAATTCAAAATATGTTTGGCGAAGATCAGGCCGAGAACAGCAATAATACTGCCGCCGATCAAGGTCATAAATAATGTTGAGCCGATAACAGCACGCACTTTTTGTAAGTTTTGTGCGCCCCATGCCTGACCCACTAACACCGTTGTACCTGCTGAAATCCCGATCACGAATGCCAACAAGAAGAACAAAATTGGAAAGAACACTGATACAGCGGCAATCGCATCAACCCCCATCATTTGCCCGACAAAAATGGTATTAATCGTGCCTGACAGATTTTGCAGAATATTGGTGGCGATCAACGGTACAAGGAAAACAAAAAAGGTTTTCCATAAATTGGGTTGCATGACGAGGGGTTGACGAGGTGTCATTCAAATTCCTTAACGCTTCATCCTAGAATGAACAGCTTTTGTTCAACATAGCACAAGCAGCGTTGAAGTGATGGTAATTCAATTTTATTTTTTGTTGATTAGCAACGCTCTAGGATTTCACCCGCTCGTTGTAAGGTTTGATCCGTTTTTGCAAAGCAGAATCGGATTAATCGCAGTGAACTCGGTGCGTGCTGGTAAAATACAGAAATTGGAATCGCAACAATTTTGTGTTGTTCGGCCAAGAATTGACACATTTCAATATCGTTTAAATCGGGGCGAATCTTACTGTAATCGAGATTTTGAAAATAAGTGCCTTGTGATGGCACAAACTGGAATCGAGAGTTTTGGATCTGTTGATTAAACAGGTCTCGTTTGTGCTGATAAAAGTTTGGCAGCTCTAAAATATGCTCAGGATGCTGTTGCATATAATTTGCTAAAGCGATTTGACAAGGTGTTGTGCCACAGAAATTGGCAAATTGATAAATTTGTCTAAACAGCTGCATCAAGGCTGGAGAGGCAACACAATAACCCGTTTTCCATCCAGTGACATGGTAGGTTTTTCCAAAAGAACCGATGACAAAACTACGATCACGAAGTTCTGGAAAATGGAGTGCGCTGTAGTGCATTTGTCCATCAAAGACCAAATGTTCATATACCTCATCGGATAGCACTACAATATTTTTATCTTGAATGAGTTCAATCAGTCGCTTCCAATCTTGTTCTGACCAAATTGCACCTGTTGGATTGTGAGGAGTATTGACAATAATCATGCGAGTTTTTTCGTTAATACTGTCTTTTACTTTTTGCCAATCTACGTGAAAAGTAGGCGCTTCCAAATGGATATGGATCGATTGACCACCTGCCAGTTGAACTGCTGGGTCGTAACTGTCATAGCTTGGATCAAAGATAATGACTTCATCACCTGCATGGATACAGGCTTGGATCGCGCAAAAAATCGCAATGGTTGCGCCAGGTGTGATGGTTATTTCAGTAACAGGATCAAGTTGTTGTTGATCGCGTGCAAAGAACTGTTTCGCGAGTTGTTCTCTTAATGCCAGTACTCCATCACCAGCAGGGTATTGATTATAGCCATCCAGTGTTGCTTGGCTAAGTGCTTCAAGCAGTGCCGGTGGTGCAGGAAAATCAGGAAAACCTTGTGAAAGATTCAGGGCTTTGAGTCGCTGTGCAAGCTCAGTCATGACACTAAAAATCGTAACGCCTTGGCTTGGGAGTTTTGACTGAAGTTGCAACATGATGATTAACCTCATTCCATTTTATTTTGATGTGATTGTAGCGATAAAAAATGGCTTTTTCCAAATTGTCGATCTCAAAAATAAAAAGTGATCTGTCTCTCTCGATCTTTCGAAAAATGTGTTTCTGATCAATAGAAATACTGGAATTGTGTCTTAATAAAAACAATACTGACAGAATTGGTCGGTTTTGATTTAAATTTGTCAAATTAATCGTTAATTTTCAACAATATACAGTGTTTTAATTTTATTTTTTAAGCGATATAATTTATAGCGAGTGATTAAAAGAAATACAAGTTATTGTGAAATGGGACATTCAGTAATGGACAGTTTCGATCTGAAAATACGCTATCCACATCATATTGATTTAAAAGATGTAGAGCAGCTTGGGGCACTCAATACCATTGGGGTGTTAACTCGTTTTGATAAAATGGGTTGGAAGCAGCAACTTAGTCGGTGGCTGCAATTAGATGGTGCAAGTCCAACTTTTACTATCACAGATGGAAAGACGGAACGGACGATAGAAATTGTTTTGAATACTTATGGCTCAGCGCAAGAGCTGAAGTTTATTGTAAAGACAGATATTCCAGTAGTTGTTGCTAAAAAACAGATATTTGGACTAATTACGCGTCAGGCAAAAGAAAAGATTCATTTCAATCAATTGTCATTAGTGCAAGTGAAAGCTTATCTCACTGCATTTTTAAAGCAAGACACAGATGCTTTAGCGCGCTATTACCAAGAAAGTAAATACGTGGTCTGATCTTTTGAAAGGGGCGAAGTATCTCTTCTCTAAATTTGGTCTAATTCTGATTGTATTTTATTTAAGTTACACCAATCTCAACTTTAAGTGAAAATCTATAGAATCCCCCTAAATCCCCCTTTGATAAAGGGGGGCTAATTCTGAAATTACTAGAGGTATTGAATTTTTGATGTTCCTCCCTTTTTAAAGGGAGGTTAGGAGGGATTTTTAAACATATCAAAAAGTATGTATGAAATTGATATTAAATTATTTTTATATAAGGGTGGGATTGGCTTTTAAATTATAAAAAGAGCGGCAACACATCATGGTCTTGCCACTCTTAATCACATCACTTACAAAACATTTTCAACAATCGCGCGAATGACACCGAGCGCCAAACCGATAAATGCACCTACGATCACACCATTCACACGAATCATATGTAAATCACCACCAACCTCACTTTCGATTTTGGCAATCATTTCTCTTGAGTCCCATTCATGGATACGTTCGCTGATATAACGAATGATCTTGTCGCTATATTGCTCACTAAAATTGATCGCCAAGCCGACCATTTTTTCATTCAAAACTTGGCGAACTTTTTCATTCTGAATCAAGCTTTCTCCAAGCTGTTGAATCGCAGCCTGCAAGTTGGTTGCTATGCCTGAATCTTCCTGCATTAAATCAGTTTTGATCGCATCACATAAGATAGCGATGGCGCCACTGATAAAATTGAGCACTTGTGGACTATCCAAAAGTGCATCTTTACCATCATTTAAACGTTGGCTCGCTTCACTATTGCCATCTGCAAGTTGTAACATCAGTGAATGTGTTGTTGCTTCAATATCTTGTCGCCATGGATGCTCTGGATTTGCCAACATGGATTCTACTTTTTCAATCAGTGAATCAATGGTTCTTTGTTGTACATCAATACCGATCCAACTTGCACCTTTTGCCAGTTTCCAAACCCCCAATTCTTGAAAGAGTTTACGGGATAAATCGCGAGCTTCTTCTGGATGTGAAACCATCCATTCATGTGCAAGATCAAGACCTCGTTGTAGAACATCTTGATGGAAATCATTTTCCAAAACGGCACGTAACATTTCACTGGCAAGCTTATTGATTTTGGTACTACGCACCCATTGCACACTGTTATTTTGAACGAAATGGGCGATTTGATCTTGGCTGACAAATTCAAAAATTCTGGGCACAGTATGCTGGATCATCTGCACCACTTGTTTATTATTCTTTGGATTGGCAAGCCATTCGCCCACAGCCAAACTTAAATCTGCATTTTGCAAACTGCGTTGAACAACTTGTGGTGATAGGAAATTTTCCTGTACAAAGCGACCCATAGATTCAGCGATACGGGCTTTGTTACGTGGAATAATTTCCGTATGGTCACGCAACAGCTTCGGTAACGGCATTTTCCCAAATGGGTTACGAAATAGAACGGTAACGGCATACCAGTCAGCTAAACCACCAACAACACCTGCCTCAGCGGCAAGCATGAAAATATGGATGATCCACTTATATTCAGGGAGAAAATGTGCCGCGACCATTAAGCCAATCCATGACACCACAGCGATGATTAAGGCCATAGTGGCAAAGTATTTACTTCTTTGCAGGCTAGGTACGTGGATCTCTTCAGCTGAACTCATCTAGTCATCCTTTAAATTCATTTTTTGTTTTCAGGTGGCGCAGGTGGTTGTAGAACTTCACCTGTTGGACTCAACCCATATTTTTGTCCCAAGGATTGCAAGATCAACTGAGCATCAAATGCATCAGGGGATAGTTCCTGAGTCTTGAAACATTCAATAGTATACGACACTTGGATTGGATCAATATTGACCACTTGTGGCATATCATAGAATGGATCAGGCCAAAAGGCAGGATGACGACGATAATAACCATAAGGGTAGTAATTAGGTGTTGGATAAATAACGGCCTGACGTTGAGCCTTGTGGCGTGTATTACTTGGGTCATCCATAACGGTGAAGTATCGGAAGCCATTTTTCACCGTGGTTTGTGCAGCTTTTAATAAGGTAATTTCCTCTGCTGTACCATAGCTCAAATTATTATCAGCTTGAAAACCGACTCGGAAAGTTTTGTTATTTAATGGATAAGCGGTAAATTGGCCGAGCTGATCAAAGGTTCTGGGTTGAGTGGGTAAGCTTGCACATCCTACCATTGTCAAAGCGACAAGGAGTGGGGTGCACATTAATAAACGTTTCATATGCAATTCCTATGGTTTAAAGCCGTGGGAGTAAGGCTTAAAAACTACTATTCGGTTGTGTTAAAAATTCAAGTTCTTCTGCTGAAGAGTCGCGTCCTAAAATTTTATTCCGATGTGGATATCGACCAAAACGGTCAATAATCACCTTATGTTTTTTCTCAAAACTGAGATTAATTTCATTGCCTAAGCGTTGAAACAGTTGCAATGCAAATTCATGAATGACTTTTGATTCACTATGCATAAACGGCATATATAAAAAAGAGCGTTGATCAGGGCTTAACTGAGCATCAAGTTGTAAACTAATTGCTTCTTGTGCCAGTATCAGGGCAATTCCATCATAAGCAAAGGCTTGAGCCTGATCTCGATATAGATTACGAGAGAACTGATCAAGGATAATAATTTCAGCGAGCCGTCCTTCTGCTGTTTTGCGCCATGACCAAAGTTCCCCTTGGCTTGCTTGTTGGTGAATTGTTTGAAAAAGCGCATGAATTTTTGCATCAAATTCATCACTTTTCGCATACCAAAGTGAGCGATGATCTGGATCAAACCAAAAATCTAGAATATCTTGCGCTTGCATGGGTGAGTACTCTTCGGAAGGTTTATTTTCAATAAAATCACAATTTCAGCGTGTCTTATGTAACAAGATTGTGATAAAAATTGCCAAACTAAATCAGATGACTAGCGCAGAATTGTCGTTATAATTGGCATCACAATGCAGTCGTTCCCTTTGATTTAGTCGGCTGATCTTGAATAAGCGAGCATATAAATTATGAATCAACCCAGCACACATTCTTCCTCTGTGATACCAAATTGGGTAGATGCTTCGCTATTAACAGGGATGCTGCGTGGTATAGAGCGTGAAAGTTTACGCATGCAAAGCAATGGATTTTTATCACAAAAAAATCACCCTAAAGCTTTAGGTTCAGCGCTGACGCATCCACATATCACCACAGATTATTCTGAAGCGTTGATGGAGTTTATTACCACGCCACACAACACGATTGCTGCTGCATTAAATGAATTACGCGATATTCATACGGTTGTGCATCAACATTTGGAAGCAGGTGAAAAGCTGTGGCCATTATCAATGCCATGTATGCTGGATGATGATGAAGAAAATATTAAATTAGCCCAATACGGCACATCTAATATTGGACGTTTTAAGACCTTGTATCGTCATGGTTTAGGTGTGCGTTATGGTCGCCGTATGCAGACAATCTCAGGCGTACACTATAATTTATCTTTCCCTGAAGAATTATTTGCCGAATTAAAGCAACATGAAAGCAATCCTGAGCTAAAGCAACTTAGCCTACAAGATTATCGCAGTCATCGTTACTTTGGTTTGATTCGTAACTTTATTCGTTTAACGCCATTGGTTATGTATTTATTGGGGGCAAGTCCTTCAGTTTGTCGTTGTTTTTTAACCAATCGCCAACATCATTTACAGCCGTTGGTCAAAGGTACACTTTATTTACCAGAGGCAACGGCATTGCGAATGGGGCGTCTGGGGTATCAGAATTCAGCTCAGAAACAATTAGGAATTCATTATAACGACTTGCATGATTATTTAGAGGGATTGCAAAAGGCAGTGCATACGCCGTATCCACCCTTTACTGATTTAGGTTTGAATGATCAAAATGGCGAACCTATTCAGATTAATGACCATGTTTTACAGATTGAAAACGAGTACTACAGCCTTGTCCGTCCAAAGCAAGTGCCTGAAGCTGGAGAGACACCGTCACAAGCATTGAAAAATCGTGGCGTGGGATATGTCGAACTTCGTGCAGTGGATGTGAACCCTTACAGTGAAATTGGGATCGACGAAATAACTGCAGGTTTCTTGGAAAGTTTAGCGCTTTATTGCTTACTGCAAGATAGTCCAGATTTGTTTGATGAAGAACAAGAGCAAGTTGATCGTAACCAAACTGAAGTGGTCAATCGTGGTCGCGCAGCTGATGCCAAAATTGAAGAAGGGCATACAACAACTTCATTACAAGCTTGGGCGCAAAAGCATTTAGATGCTATCAAAGATTGTGCTGTTTTATTAGATCAGATGTCGGCGACATCATTGTATCAAGATGCGCTGCATATTATGCAACAGCGTTTAGATCATGTTGATGCAACACTTTCATCGCATGTGATTGAAGATACTTTGAAGCATGGCGGTACTTGGAATTTTGGTAGCATGATGGCTGAGCAGCATGTTCATCGCTATGATCAACATCAGTTAAGCCAAGAACGAGCTGAATATTTTGAACAGTTAGCGCAAACTTCGTTGCAAAAACAGTCGCAACTTGAACAAGATAACGACACGAGTTTTGAGCAATATCTTGCACAATACCGTTAAAATTTTAGAGGACTTCCCATGCGATGGAATTACCGTTTAGTTAGTGCACTTCTGGTACTGACCAGCATTATTGGTATCTCGTTTGCGTTGTATTTAGAGCATGTTCAAGGTTTAGAACCTTGCCCGCTGTGTATTTTCCAACGTATTGGTCTCATTGGAATGGGGCTAGTGGCGCTGATTGCATTTATTCATAATCCTATTTCAAATGGTTTTAAGCGGTTTTATGCATTATTGGCAACTTTATCAATTGGTTGGTCTGTTGGTGTTGCCGCTCGCCATGTTTGGTTGCAGCATTTGCCACCAGATAAGGTGCCTAGCTGTGGTCCAGGCTTAGACTATTTAGTTGAAGCATTGCCAATGAAAGCAGTTTTCCAAGAAGTGCTTTCAGGTTCTGGTGAATGTGCTGCAATAGATTGGACTTTCTTAGGTCAATCGCTACCTGTTTGGTCGTTTATCTATTTCCTTTTGATTTTATTGGTTTGCTTATGGCAGTTATTTAGAAAGTATCCAAAATAAATATGATTTAGATATTTTAAAGCCCTAGAGATCATGGTGTTTCTAGGGTTTTATTTTTGGTTGAAGATTGAGATCTAGAATTAAAAAAACTACGCATAAGATGTAGACAGATAGGTCTGTTTTTTGTAAAGTGCCGCTGATTATTTACACTATTGATTATAAAAAATGCTTTTTAATATATTTAATGTATTAGAAAAAATGGGGCTAAGTGCACAGAAGCGTGCGATACACGTACAATTTTCTAATAACCTTCTGAATAGTCAGATTTTTCTTCAGAGAGTACAAGGGCAGCACCAACTTAATTCAGGTTTAGAGGCTGAATTAATTTGCCTTTCAACCAATGCTCTAATTCCCTTAAAACAATTTATTGGGACGCAGGTTGCAGTTGATCAGGTTACCGACTCAGGACAACTGTTTCGAACCACGGGAATTGTGACAGAGGCCAGTTATGGACAAAGTGATGGTGCTTTAACGCTATATAAATTGACCATAAAAGATGCGACTAGTTTATGGCATAAACGTCGTAATAGCCGAGTTTTTATGAATAAAACGATTGTGGAAATCACAGAAGTTTTATTCAAGGAGTGGCAAGGACGAAGTCCACTTTTTGCAACAAGTTTAAGTCTTGATTTGAGTGGCTTAAGCCAAAATTACGACATTCGTCCATTTGCGATGCAACATAATGAGTCAGATTACGACTTTCTTACACGTTTATGGCGCAGTGAGGGTGTGAGTTGGCTCGTTGATGAAGCTGAACTTTTTGTACTTCATTCGAATATACCTATCAAAGCCCAAAAGCTGCGATTGATTGATGATAATAGTCATTATGAAGCTTTAGCTCGACGTAGTATTCGTTTTCACCGTAGCAGTGCAACAGAATTCCAAGACAGCATTACGGATTTTGTTGCGATACGCAGCTTGCAACCGACTGCGGTGCATGTGCAACGTTGGCAGCCCGATGCTTTAGCACAAGACGAAGGTGCAGGCTCAGTGGTTACAACTCATAATCATTCGGAAAGCTTTGATTCTGCCAGCTTAAGCCTTGAGCAAGCATGGCATATTAGCCCAGCTTGGATGCAAGACTTGCAGGGGGAAGACCAAGCCACTCCTTCTGGGAACAGCCAGTTAGAAAAACTGAATCAACAATTCAATGACATGTATGCCAGCCAAGCCAAATGCTTTAAGGCTTATAGTACGGTGCGGGATAGCCAAGTTGGTTATTGGTTCAATTTTAGGGAGCATCCTGAAATTGATCTGCATAATGGGGTTGATCAAGAGTTCCTAATTATCGCCAAAAATTTCTATAACCAAAATAATTTACCGAAAGATATTCAGCAACAAGTTAACCAATTATTAAGTCATAGTCGTTGGGAACAACAACGTTATGAGGATGCTGAACGTCAAGGTAATGAACTGACTTTAATTCGTCGTCAAATCAAAATTATTCCTGAATATGATCCAGAACAGCATCGTGCTATAGCCTATCCACAACGTGCCAAAGTGGTTGGCCCTGAAGGCGAAACCATTTATGTAGATGAGTGGGGGCGTATCAAAGTCCGCTTTCTATTTACCCGTATTGACGATCATGGACATGATGGTGGGGCAGGTAGCAATGACAATGACACTGATTCAGCATGGATCGATGTCCTCACGCCTTGGGCTGGGGAGGGGTATGGTGCACGTTTCTTACCGCGTATTGGTGAGGTGGTAGTCATAGACTTCTTTGATGGCAATATTGACCGTCCTTTTGTCACCGGGCGAATTCATGAAGCGCAGCGTTCACCGACCAAGTTTGATATTAAAGGACAGCTTCCAGATACCAAAAAACTCAGTGGTATCCGTAGTCAGGAAGTTAATGGTGGTGATTTTAACCAGTTACGTTTTGATGATACGACAGGACAAATTAGTACCCAGTTACAAAGTAGTCATGCTGCGACACAATTGAATTTAGGTAATTTAAGTCATCCTAAAATTCAAGAAAATAGTAATGGTCGTGGAGAGGGCTTTGAGCTTAGGACTGATGCTTGGGGCGCTGTACGTGCTGGCAAGGGTATGCTGATTAGTACTTATGCCCAAGAACAGGCAATTGCTGATCATTTGGAAGCCCAATCTGTGAAACAACAATTGCAAGCTAGCCAAGGTAATGCCAAGGCACTTAGTGAAGTTGCCAAGAATCAGCAGACTGATGAAATTGAATCATTAGAACAATTAAAAGAATTTGCCGCGGGGATTGAGGAGAAGATTGCTAAGTTTAATAAGGCAATGCTGTTACTCAGCTCACCAAATGGTATTGGTTTAAGTAGTGATGAAGATATTCATATCTCTGCGGATGGGCAAATCAATCAGACCGCCAGCGGCAGTATTAATCTAAGTTCACAAAAAAATCTGATTGCTCATATACAAAACAAGATTAGTTGGTTTGCAGCTGAAAATGGCATTAAGCAGGTTGCAGCGAAAGGAAAGTTTGAAATGCATGCACAGTCAGATGGAATTGATTTCTTCGCCAAGAGAGCTATTCAGATAATTTCAACAGAAGATAAAATTTATATTACTAGCCCTAAGGAAATTAGCTTTACGGCTGATGGATCTGCATTAAAAATCAATGAGTCTGGTATCTTTCTTATTACTAGTGGTAAGTTTGAAGTTAAAGCCGGACAACACAAATTTAAGGCTGGGCAGCAAGTTAAAGTAGAGGTTCCCACTTTACCTATCGTTGACGAAATCAAAACATTCACTAATAAATGGGATTTTTATGACTTATTTTATGAGTCTAATTTTTCAGAAGTAAAATATAAATTAATCAATAATAAAAATAACTCCTATGTTTCAGGAACTTTGGATGCGCATGGACGAACTCAGCGTATTAATACATCTAACAACGATGATCATGACATTCTCATCGGTACCGATGGTGACTGGACAGTTTCATTGGATGATGGAATAGAGGTTGAAAATTTTGAATACAACTGTAGTTGTTCGCATGAAGATCATCTGGATCAGGAAGAAATATAAGTATGGATTGTTTAGCTAATATAAAATTTTTGGATGCGCTTAATCAGCCTATTAATGGTTTAGTTCACCAACTTTGGATCGGTTCAATACTCATTTCTGATCATGTTACTTCTACTAGTGGAGAATCTGTATGGATTAAACGTCCAGTTGGAACAATTATTGATGTTCGGGTAAAAAGTCTTACATCTGGAGAATATAAATCAAAAGTTAAAATACAGCTTATTGGTGAAAAGACCATATTCATTGTACGTAGCCCAAAAGTTTTATTAAAAGGTGTAAAACTTTCGGCAAAAGATGTAGCTACGGGCACTTATGTAAGATCAACCTATATTGTTGCAGAAGGAGACTATCTAGGTAGAATTGCGGATGATAATCATACTACTATAAATGAATTGATAAGAATTAATAACTTAGACAGTGATTCAGATATTCGGCCTGGGCAAATTTTAAAGATCCCTATTAAAAAAACAGAAGCGCAAACACCATCATCTGAAGTTAAGCAAAAAATACAAATAGTAAATCCAAGTCAGCAAGAAAAAACAAAAATTATTGTTGTTCAACAGAATGATTCTTTAGCCTTAATTGCTAAACTGACTAGTAATACAGTTGATGAAATAAAAAAACTCAATGGTCTAAGTAGTGAGAAGCTTAGTCAAACGCAAAAATTAAAGGTCTATGATCGTCAAGTAGCATCTATAGTAAAAAAAACGCAAATATTAAAGAACAAAGATGAGGAAAAGCCAGTAACGCTACCAAAAGTTACGCAAGATGCATCAAAGAATAAGGAAAAGGCTCCTATAGTAAAAATAGAGTCTAAGGCTCAGGCCACCTCTAAAGTTTCTCAAAGGAATGAAAAGGCAATTGCAAGGTTGCATCCCCAAGTGAGGGGATTAATTAGGAAGTTTATTAATGATGTATATCTGAAGCATCAAATACAGCTTGTTATTGTTCAAGATTATAGAACATATGAACAACAAGATGCTTTATATGCAAAGGGTAGAACAACTTCCGGTCGGATTGTGACAAAAGCTAAAGGTGGTCAAAGTAATCATAATTTTGCCTTAGCTGTTGATATTTTTCCATTGTGGGCAGATGGTAAACTTCATATGGATGCAAAGTCAGATGCTGAAAATATTAAAATTTTGAAAAAGGTTGCACCTATAGGAAAGAGTATTGGGTTGGAGTGGGGCGGAGACTGGAAGTCAATTACTGATAATCCACACTTTCAATTAAAAACAGGCAAGACTATGTCTCAGCTTAGACAATTAACTAAAGATGCTGGTGGAGACCCTTTAAAGGTGAAATATGATGTTAAATAAGAAGCTTTTTCTCGTAAAAATTACTACTATTATTTTTATATTCTTAACGGGTTGTAATCTATCAGCTAAAACAAATCCATCTTCTGAAAAGGTTTTTGAGCTCGATTTAACAAATCAAGGAATTAGCTCCGAAGGTGGGGGGATAGAATTGGAAAAGAGCGGGAAGAACTGTTTCCTTATACTTAGTATTTATGGAGAAACAGGTCAAGAAAAATACAAGTTTAAATTTAATAAAAATAATTTGATATCAACTAATTATGTGAATTACAGATATAGAAATGGATTGATAAATATCGATGACGATCTTAAAGATCTTATTGCAGATGATCATAGTGAGCTAAGTGATAGTGATATGGAGTTGGTTGTCGATAAAGTATTTATTGGAAGCGAAAACATAAATATTACCCAAAAGTTTAATACATATAAGCGGAAAGTACCTTCCAACATTTTAATTAAGAACTGTAACTAAACTTTAAGAAAACCATTTAGTTATCGAATTTAAATGGTTTTTATCTGTAATGGCTTATGCAGCTCAAATCTATTCTGAGTTCGCGATACACTATGACGGGGTTCTTTTTGAGATATATGCAGTCATATCCTACTAAAAAGTGAAGCTTTGAAATAGTAGAAGAGCTTATGCGCTAAAAAAATGTGCTGCTTGGAGTGATTAGGTACTTAGGTACCAATGTAACAACTTATCTTTTAAATATTTTTTTAAAAAAAAGCTCAGCTATACAGCTGAGCTTTTTAAATTTTAAGTCTCAACAATTCCTTCTAGATCATCAAAGGTATAATTATTCGGCACATTAATCATATGTGTTTGAACACCATTCTCAATAACTTCACCGACTTCTGGATACAACCAACGGGTGATTTGTTCGGCTACACTTGAATGATATTGAATTTCAAAATGATTCAAACCATAGAAAACAGCTTTATGCGTATCTGGCAATTTAAGCTGAAAACGAGGGTTTGGATGTTCACCCAAAGCACTCTTAACACTGACGAGATAATCCCCAATTACTTTAAGTGCTTTATTTTTAACTTTCTCAAATTCTAATGTTCCCGCAATCAGGAATGTGTTGATATGTGAGGGTAATGGCGCTGGCTTACGATTGTCATCTGCAAAGCCGATACGTGCGTCATTATGTTCCCAGTCATCATCACGAACACTACCATAACGCAGATCGAGTATCCCATTACTACGCACATTCACCAATTGGCCGATCAGACTAATAAAAGGGAAAGCACCTAGTTTATCTTGTAAAATAAAACCAAAGCGTTCAAGCACTGCACCATGATGAGGCGAACCAATACAGACGAGGTTCTCAACCATATGAACCCATTGATATAAGTTCTGTTTGCCATAAAATAATGCACTACGAGAGACTAATCCGCCCATACTGTGACCGATTAAATCAATACTGGTAATACGTGGATTTCGTTGTACTAAGTCTTCCAATACATTGGCAAAACTACGACCATTCGCAGAAATACGACGGCCTGTGTTGTAGTTAAGGTACAGCATCGTATTATTGTCACGTTGTGCTAAAAGACGTTCACCAATTCCACCATAACGTTGATTTGACCAACTTAAATGGTTCATACATAAACCATGTGTCAAAATCACAATACGACCAGTTAGCTCACCTTGTTGTAATGATCCATAATGGTCATAAAGCACCATTGGTAAAGCCATTGGATTGTGTTGTTTTAAAAAGAAATCACCAAAGATTCCATTGAGTGCACCAACTACAAAATGAAGGGTTGGATTCAATGGTTTATCATGCAAAACAGGAAATTTCTCAACGATGTGACGTAAACTTGGTGCAAGAAAACTGCTACCGTATTTTTGCAGTGCATCATAAGAAAATTGATAAAATTTCTGTAGTTGCGGCAATTTTTGTAATTTTTTTGCTTTTTGTGCGCTTAAACCAAGTGTAGTCCTTAACACTTCAGTTTGCACCAATTGCACCAATTCGTGAACACCGCTTAAACTTGTGCTCACAAGTTGTGCCAAACCTTCCAAAACATCTGCCTGACTTGGGGGCGTACTGTCCCATTTGCAGTAGGTTTCATGCAGAGGTGTTAAACTTGGCATTTTTATTTCCCCATCCTTGATATATATACCGAAGGTTTGAAGTTATTAACTTATCATTGTTTAGATAAACTACAACAAACTCTTACATCTTATGTCTTTCATAAGTAATTTTTTTAGAATACTGATGAACGGAGTACAGTATCGTTATTTGTGTCGGACAATATCGAGCTTAAATGTAATTTATATTGTTATATGTTTATCTATTAAACAGAATAATGTGATTTATTTCACAGCAAGTCAAGTTGTTGTCTATTTTGGTGCGTATGGAAATTATATATTTACACGGCTTCCGTAGTAGTCCGATGTCTATAAAAGGGCAACAATTGAAACATTATTGTGCAAAATTAGGCGATGTGCATGTTCATCTCCCTGATTTAAATCTTTCTCCAGATCAAGTGATTAAACAAGTTTCTGCCTTGATTGAGACATTACAAAATCAAAAAGTTGTGTTGGTAGGGAGTAGCTTGGGAGGTTTTTATGCGACATACTTTGTCGCCAAATATGCTTGTCCAGCTGTACTGATCAATCCTGCTATGCAACCATGGCAATTATTTCAAGATTTATTTGGGATTGAGCAAATACCACTCAAAGTCACCGAATCATGGACACTTGATCATGATCAATTGCAGCAATTACAATCGATTGCTGACACGAAGTTACATCATGCTGATAAAATTCTCATGCTATTGCAGCAAGGCGATGAGGTCTTGGATTATCGTCAAGCACAACGTTATTATAGTGCATCACGTCCATCCTCATTGATTTTAACCGACGCTAATGGTAATCATGCAATGGATGATTTTGAAGAAAAATTACCCTTAATTCTCGAGTTTTTATCGGCAGCCATCCAATAAGGAAGTCAGACCCAGTGACACAATACACGGCACAATCCCTTGAAGTTCTTTCTGGTTTAGATCCTGTTCGTCGTCGACCAGGCATGTATACCGATACCTCGCGTCCAAACCATTTGGCGCAAGAAGTGATCGATAATGCTGTGGATGAAGCACTCGCAGGACATGCAAGCCAGATTTGTGTCACGGTTTATGAAGATGGTTCTTTATCAGTAGAGGATAATGGGCGTGGCATGCCTGTTGATATTCATCCTGAATATGGGCAAAGTGGTATTGAGATTATTCTGACCAAGCTGCATGCAGGTGGCAAATTTAGTACCGATAATTATCAATTCTCGGGTGGTCTACACGGTGTTGGGATTTCCGTGGTCAATGCTTTATCTACGCGTGTTGAAGTTGCCGTTCAACGACAAGGCAATTTGTATCAGATGGCCTTTGAGCAAGGCGAACCTGTTGCCCCTTTATCCGTATTGGAAGGTAAAGTTGCAAAACGTGCGACGGGAACAACAGTACGTTTCTGGCCAGAAGCCAAATATTTTGATAGTCCAAAATTTGCATTAAAAGCACTAAAACATAATTTAAAGGCTAAAGCCGTTTTAGCGGCAGGTCTCAAAATTACTTACGACGATAAGATTAATAAAGAAAAGATTGAGTGGCAGTTTGAAAATGGTCTAGTTGACTATTTAATGGATGAGTTGGAAGACCGAGAGATTTTACCAAGTCCTGCATTTGTGAGCAGTGGGCAAGCAGAACGTGCTGCATGTGAATTTGCGATCTGTTGGAATGTCGAAGGTGGTGAACAAATTCAAGAAAGTTACGTCAACTTGATTCCAACAGCACAAGGTGGTACTCATGTGAATGGGTTACGTTCAGGTGTAACCGAAGCTTTACGTGAGTTTTGTGAGTTACGCAGTTTGTTACCACGGAACGTCAAACTTTCTGCTGAAGATGTTTGGGATGGTGTGAATTTCATTTTATCTTTGAAATTTCAAGAACCTCAGTTTTCGGGTCAAACCAAAGAGCGTCTATCGAGTCGTGAAGCATCGAATATTGTTTTGAATATTGCCAAAGATGCCTTTGCTTTATGGTTAAACCAACACGCCGAGATTGCGACACAATTGGCTGAGATGGCGATTGCTAAAGCTGGGCGTCGTCTAAAAGCTGCAAAGAAAGTTGAGCGTAAGAAAATTGTTGCAGGGCCAGCCTTACCTGGAAAATTAGCAGATTGTGTGGGCTTAACGCGTGAAGACAGTGAATTATTTATTGTCGAGGGAGATTCTGCGGGTGGGAGTGCCAAGCAAGCGCGTGACAAGAATTTCCAAGCGATTATGCCGATTCGAGGAAAAATCCTAAATACATGGGAAGTTTCTTCAGATGAAGTATTAGCTTCACAAGAGGTACATGATATTGCCATCGCAATCGGTGTTGATCCAGGAAGTGATGATCTTTCGGAATTACGTTACGGTAAGATTTGTATCCTTGCTGATGCAGACTCGGACGGTTTACATATTGCGACGTTGCTTTGTGCCTTATTTGTGAAACATTTCCCTGCCTTAGTCGAAGAAGGTCATCTTTTTGTGGCGATGCCACCGCTGTTCCGTATCGATATTGGTAAAGATGTGCACTATGCCTTGGATGATGACGAACTTGAAAACATCTTGAAAAAGATCAAGGGTAATAAGAATCCACAAATCACACGATTTAAAGGATTAGGTGAGATGAATGCCAGTCAATTACGTGAAACGACAATGGACCCGAATACACGTCGTTTGGTGCAATTGGATTTAGATGATGCACATTTAACTGCTGGTTTGTTGGATAAGTTACTTGCGAAAAAACGTTCAGCCGATCGTAAGCATTGGTTAGAACAAAAGGGTAATTTAGCGGATATCGTGGTGTGATACCGGATCAAAAATAATTTTTAAAAGCCAAGCATATGCTTGGCTTTTTTTCTTATTAATATTATTGAGTCTTTTATTGAATAAATTTGCATCATTTTAGTTCATCACGTATTTTTTTGTATGCAGTGTTGTATACAAGATTGGATTTTCATCCAAAACTTATAGTTAATATTAATATAAAACAATAACTTAAATTGTTGGCATAGAAATTGAATAACTCCATCCAGTAAAGATCAAAATATCAATGGGTGGAGAAAAAAGATGCAAAATAAATTCATGTCAATGTCTGTGTTAATGGCAGCGATGATGGGGGTAGGCTTGGTCGGTTGTTCTAAGCCAGCGGAAAAAACAGAACAAACAAAAACAGAATCCACAGCGACACCAGCAGCTGATGGTGACACGATTAAAGTGGGTATTCTTCATTCACTTTCAGGTACGATGGCAATTTCTGAGACATCACTTAAAGATACTGCCCTCATGACCATCAATGAAATTAATGCCAATGGTGGAGTATTAGGCAAAAAATTAGAACCTGTGGTGGTTGATCCTGCATCTGATTGGCCGTTGTTTGCTGAGAAAGCGCGTCAGTTAATTACTCAAGATAAAGTTGCTGTAATTTTCGGTTGTTGGACTTCAGTTTCTCGTAAATCTGTTTTACCTGTTGTCGAAGAACTCAATGGGTTGCTGTTCTATCCAGTGCAATATGAAGGTCAAGAACAATCTAAAAATATTTTCTATACAGGTGCTGCACCGAACCAACAAGCGATTCCAGCTGTTGAATATTTAATGAGTGACGAAGGCGGTAAGGCTGAGCGTTTTGTTTTACTCGGTACGGACTACGTTTATCCGCGTACCACCAACAAGATTTTACGTGCTTTCTTGAAGTCTAAAGGCGTTGCCGATGCAGACATCATGGAAGAATATACGCCATTTGGTCATAGCAACTATCAAACCATTGTTTCAAATATCAAAAAATTCTCTGCGGGTAAAAAGACTGCGGTGATTTCAACCATCAATGGTGATTCAAACGTTCCTTTCTATCGTGAGTTGGGTAACCAAGGCATCAAAGCATCAGATATTCCAGTGATGGCTTTCTCTGTCGGCGAAGAAGAGCTACGTGGTATTGATACTAAACCGTTGGTCGGTCATTTAGCATCATGGAACTATTTCATGTCAGTTAAAAATCCGAAAAATACGGATTTTGTGAATAAATTTAAGCAATACGCAGTCGAATATAAATTGCCAAACGCAGACAAAGTTGTGACCAACGATCCAATGGAAGCGACTTATGTCGGAATCAATATGTGGAAACAAGCGGTTGAAAAAGCAGGCACAACCGATGTTGATAAAGTCCGTGATGCAATGGCCGGTCAAACCTTCGCAGCACCATCTGGCTATACTTTAAAAATGGATGAGAGCAATCACCATTTACACAAGCCTGTGATGATTGGGCAAATCCGAGCAGATGGACAATTTGATGTGGTGTATAAAACCCCTGAGACCATCAAAGCAGAGCCTTGGAGTCCATATATCCCTAAATAATTTCTTTCAAACCTGCTGTTTTAAGCAGCAGGTTTCTTTATTTTCATTTTCCGCTTCAATCATTTCAAAAATACAGTAAATAAGGGGAGTCATATGGCGAAACAATATGTTTTGGCGCTGCTCTGTGTCATGGCGCAAGTGATTTTTAGCCCTGTATGGGCAGAGCAAGCCACATCGACGATAACACCAACAACAGTGACGCCTACAGCTTCTCAAGATGCAATTCAAACCTTTGTTCAAGCAGATTTTGCAACACGCCGAGCGATGTTGAATCAATGGCCTGCAAGTATTGAGGAGCTTGATCAATTGGTTGCTTATATTGATCAAAATCAGCTCTATACTGATAGCACGGGACATACTTATATTCTGCAAGATGATGAAAAATTATTAAGCTATCCACAACAACAAGTTATTGAAAATTGGCCAGCGGACTTATCACAAGTGACGTTGGTCAATACTTTGCGCAAAGCTTTAAATTTTGGACAAGCCAAAGTTAAGCTCAATTCAAATGACGCATCGCAACGTTTAGCAGCGGTTGATATTTTAGAAAATAATTTGAATGAGCTAGATCTTGCGACAGTAAAACAACTTTATCTGAATGAGAAAAATGATCAGGTCAAAGCACGTTTGGCGCAATTGAAAGCGCGTTTAGATTTTAACAGTACCGATGAGTTCACCAAGATTGAAGCAGTTAAAGTTCTTTCAGATTCTAATCGTCCTGATGTGTTGGCATTGATCGAACAGAGCTTAGCCCAACCCCAAAATAACGCAGTATTAAAAACAGCTTTAGTCGATGCGCAAAAGAAAATTAAAACACGTATTCAAATGAGTGAATGGTCTGGACATGTATTTTCGGGTCTAAGTACAGCAAGTATTTTACTTCTAGCGGCGTTGGGACTTGCGATTACTTATGGTTTGCTTGGTGTCATCAATATGGCGCATGGCGAGCTGATCATGATCGGCGCGTATACCACTTATGTAGTGCAAAGCTTCTTTAAAACCCATTTTGCTGGCTTAGTCGATTGGTATTTATTGGCTGCGATTCCTGCTGCATTTTTAGTGAGTGCTTTAATTGGTATGTTGATTGAACGCACTGTGATTCGTCCGCTTTATGGTCGTCAACTTGAAACATTATTGGCAACTTTCGGGGTCAGTCTGATCCTCATGCAAGCGGTACGCATGATTTTTGGTGCTCAGAATGTTGAAGTTTCCAATGTGGCATGGCTCAGTGGCGGGATTGCTGTTACTCCAAGTTTAATGCTGCCGTATAACCGTATTGCCATTATTGGCTTTACTGTTGCGGTGTTACTGTTGTTGCTGTTCTTACTTAATAAAACTCGTTTTGGTTTATTCGTGCGTGCAGTGACGCAAAACCGTCAAATGGCGCGTGCGGTGGGGATTCGTTCAGCGCGTATTGACATGATGGCATTTGGTTTGGGTTCTGGTTTAGCAGGTCTTGCTGGTTGTGCTTTAGCTCAAGTGGGCAATGTCGGGCCTGACTTGGGACAAAACTACATTATTGATGCCTTCCTTGTTGTTGTGGTGGGTGGTGTCGGTCAAGTTTGGGGTGCAGTACTTGCTGCGTTAGGTCTAGGGATCAGTGGTACGGTCTTGGAAATCGGGCTAGGTGCTGTTCTTGCAAAAATTATTCTCTTGGTTCTTGTGATTTTGTTTATCCAAAAGCGTCCACAAGGTTTGTTTGCCATCAAAGGTCGTTTCGTGGAGTAAGCCAATGAAAATCACTTCTCTCTTTGCAGATAAACCGTATAGCGCCGTCGCGATTGCAATTTGTTTTGCAGTGTTGATGGCACTACCGTGGTTACATTTACTTTCTCCAGATTCTGCATTTTATTTGTCTGCTTACTGGATCACCTTGATTGGCAAAATCATGTGCTTGGCCTTAGTCGCATTGGCATTGGATTTGGTTTGGGGCTATGCAGGCATTTTGAGCTTAGGACATGGTTTGTATTTCGCTTTAGGTGGTTATGCGTTTGGCATGTACTTAATGCGTGAATCAGCAGGTGATGGCTTGCCTGATTTCATGCGCTTTTTGAGCTGGACAGAATTACCTTGGTATTGGATTGGAACAGAGCATTTTTTATGGGCCTTGGCTTTAGTCGTACTGGTTCCAGGCTTAATTGCTTTTATCTTTGGCTTCTTTGCTTTCCGCTCAAAAATTAAAGGCGTGTATTTCTCAATTATTACCCAAGCCATGACCTTTGCGGCAGCGCTATTGTTCTTCCGTAATGAAACAGGCTTTGGTGGCAATAATGGTTTTACTGGTTTTAAAACGATTTTAGGTTTTGACATCACCTCAGCACCGATGCGTGCCAGCTTATGTTTTATGACTGCTTTGGTTCTGATGTTGTGTTTTATTGGTTTACGTCAATTGATGAATCGCCCTTATGGTCGTGTGCTTGGCGCGATTCGAGACAGTGAAAATCGTTTGCAATATCTGGGTTATCGCACGCTTTGGTACAAGTTGTCTGCATGGGTGCTTTCTGCGGTGATTGCAGGCATTGCAGGTGCTTTGTATGTACCACAGGCAGGCATTATCAATCCAAGTGAAATGAATCCTGTGAATTCGATTGAAATGGCGGTTTGGGTGGCAGCAGGTGGTCGTGGCACATTAATTGGACCAATTTTAGGTGCTGGTTTGATTAATGCGGTGAAAACTTATTTTACCGTGGCAGCACCAGAAGCATGGTTACTCATCCTTGGCGCATTGTTCATTGTGGTGACTTTATTCTTACCAAAAGGTGTGATTGGTTTATTTGACCGTTTTAAAAAGGAGAGCAATTAAATGAGTGATTTATTAACAAACTCTGCTCAACATGGCGGTCAACTCGGTGAAGGCTATGGTCGCACCAAACCTCAAGGCGCTGATTTTAGTCATGGTATCGCGCTTTATTTAGAAAAAGTCAGTGTTTGGTTTGATTCGTTCCGTGCCTTGAATGATTTATCGCTGTATATCGCAGAGGGTGAATTACGCTGCATCATTGGTCCAAATGGTGCAGGCAAGACTACCTTAATGGACGTGATCACAGGTAAAACTCGCCCGACGACAGGCACGGCTTTTTTTGGGCAGAATTATGATCTTGCCAAAATGAGTACTGAACAGATTGCGGAAGCAGGAATTGGTCGTAAATTTCAAAAACCAACGGTATTTGAAAATTTCACGGTGATGGAGAATTTACTTCTCGCAGCACCGCGAGACAAAAGAGTGAAGAAAAGCTTTTTTAGTCGTTTAGATCCAGAAGCGCAGTTGGCATTAGATGAGAGTTTGCAGCAAATTCGTCTGCAAGAGTTCATTCATAAACCCGCAGGCTTGTTATCACATGGTCAAAAGCAATGGTTGGAAATCGGTATGTTGTTGATGCAACGTCCGAAACTGATTTTGTTAGATGAACCCGTCGCTGGTATGACCGATGCAGAGACAGAGCGGACTGCTGAATTGTGTTTAGAATTAAAAAAGAATCATACCTTGGTGGTAGTAGAGCACGATATGAGCTTTATCGACACTATTAGTGAAAAAGTCACAGTCTTGGCACAAGGTGCAATTTTGGCAGAAGGCACATTGGCAGAGGTTCAAGCCAATGAAGATGTAATTGAAAAATATTTAGGACGATAGGAGACTGCTATGTTAGAAGTTAAACAAGTCAACCAGTTTTATGGTGGCAGTCATATTCTTCGTGATGTGTCTTTGTCTGCCCCAGTCGGCGAATGTAGTGTTGTGCTGGGACGTAATGGTGTGGGGAAAACCACATTGCTCAAGTGCTTGATGGGGATTCTGCCGATTAAGTCGGGCGAAATATTATTGGATGGAAAAGACATTGCAAAAATGACACCTGAGCAACGTGTTCGAGCTGGTTTAGCTTATGTCCCCCAAGGTCGTGATATTTTTTCGACATTAACCGTTGAGGAAAATATTTTAATTGGTATGGCTAAATTTTCAGGGGCTAAAACACGTAAAGTTCCAAGCCATTTATATGAGATTTTTCCTGTTCTTGAGGAAATGAAACATCGCCGTGGTGGTGATTTATCGGGTGGTCAGCAACAACAACTTGCGATTGCGAGGGCTTTGGCATCAGAACCTCGTGTGTTGATTTTGGATGAACCCACAGAGGGTATTCAGCCATCCATCATTAAAGATATTGGTCGAGTGATTCGTAAGCTCGCAGATCAAGGTGAAATGGCGATCATTTTGGTGGAGCAGTTTTATGATTTTGCCGAAGAGCTCGCGGATGCCTATATGGTAATGGCGCGTGGGCAAGTCGTTGCTCATGGGAGAGGTGAGGAAATGCCTGAAAAAGGGATTCGCGAGTTGGTGGCGATTTAATATTCTTCAACTAATGATTTTTTAGCTGTTTTCTAAATCATGTGCCTGAGTGATATATTTTACTTTTGAAAGATCAAAAGTAACAAAAATCTTTTGTTCGACTGACGGTACTTCCTTGTAACCGCAGTCGAACAAGGCGACATCCATGTCGCCTGTCACAATAGTGAATGGTGGGTAAATACAATTTAGAAAATTAAATGGTTGGTACTAGATTTATTTGCCTTCAACCTTATAAAACGTGCCACCTGCATAAACATTATGTCCAAAGCCACAGGTTGAATCACCGTTGTTTTGCTCAACCTCGATTTTTTGACCATTTTGTAGGTCATTTAAAAACTGTAGTTTGATGGTGCAATCTTCATAACGATAGCTGGCTTGCTTTGATGTAACAGGCATGTTGGTGTCAAATTGTCCCATATTTGGACCATAAATTAGACCTCTAAGCCCAAAGTAATAACCATCAAAATCGATTTCATATTTATTTTTCTTTTTACTCACCTTGATGTAGTCCCATTGCCCAAAACCATTGGCTCGGACATAAGTACCTTGTAAATCTTTGGTGATCTGAGGTTTTGGGAGCTGTTTTAAGTTGTATTGACTGGTTTTCGAGTCTTTATCTCTTAGAAACCAAACTCTGGCCCATTGAGGTTTTCCAAGTTTGGCATAGCTTAAACCGACATTATTATTGGCGATTTCTATATCACGATCACTTACTTCGATACCGCTTTCATCAGCATTTAATTTACAGAAATGTGCCCATGCTGCTTGGTCTTCAAATTGTTTTACTGCTTCAGCATACTGTTTTTGATCGTAGAACTTTTTACCTTGCTGGGCGTATTGTTTTACTTTGGCACAACCTTGCTGTAACTCTTCTGCAAAAGAAGATTCAGCAAAACTGCTTGCGGAAATAATGGCAGTGATGGCGATTAAACTGAGCTGAGATATTTTAATCATTTTCAATATTTTTAAAGTTGCTATGACAACAGTGTATCCAATGACGATGAATTTGTGCTGTGATGAAATTGTTAGTTGCTGAGCTGTAGCTGCATCCAAACTAAGTCTCGCCAAGTTCCCTTTTTTTGTCCAACTTGGGGCATATAACCCGTTTTTACAAAACCAAGCTGTTCGTGTAGCACAATTGAACCTATATTTTCACTATCAATTGCGGCAACCATGATATGCATCTGTTGCTGTTTTGCTAGATGAACCAATTGTTGCATGAGCGCTTTTCCCATCCCTTTACGGGCATAACTTGGATCGATAAACACAGAGTGTTCAATTGTTTGACGATAACCCGAAATACTCCGAAAACTTGCATAATAGGCATAGCCTGCAATTTTTTTGAGTTGCAAATCCTCAACCACAATCATTGGAAATTGTTGTTCTTGTAAGGTTAGAAAACGTTGTTGGTAGTCTACAAAGGAAACCGCTTGATCGTTCCAGTTCGCTGTTCCATTTAAAATCTCTGCATTATATATCGCGAGAATTTGTTCGAGATCATGCAAGTTAGCAAAACGAATTTGATAATCTGATGAGAGTGTTATTGGAGCAAGTGAAAGCAGAGCTGACATGGGTGTGACCATCAAAGCAGATTAAAAATATAGATTAAATCATATCTCAATACGAGAAATATCAAGTGATTCCAATATGATCTCTACAAACAAAAACAGCAAGGAATTCCTTGCTGTTTTTTTCATTCTAATTGGCTTAGAAATGATATTTGATCAAAGCACTGACGTTGTTTTCGTCACGGTTTTTAAGACCAAATTTGTTATTCCAAACAGAATGTTCAACACCTAAATATAAACGAGTGTCAGGTGAAATGTGTTTACCGACATTCCACTTATATTGTGTTGTCCAGTTGAGTTCGCTCGCGTGATCTTTCTCACCCGTAGACCAGTCAAGGAAACCATCAACCAAGAAATCTTCGTTAGATACTTTAAATGGCAATGCATATGCGATCGTCATTTGATAGTCATCAGCAGTTTTTTCGTTGTTTGCGCGATAGAAATTCACATTCGCATATTGGAAATATGGAATTGCAAGATCGAAACCTACGCCGTATAAGAAGTTATCAAAACTAGAGAAATCATCATTGTTGCTTTCCCAAGTTGTTGAGATTAAAACATCTTTCACTGGACCAAAAGCAAGTTTTTGACCTGAAATTTCGCCTAGGCTTAAACGTGGAGAAAGTTCGAAATAAGTGCTTTTATGATCGTCGCTACCACGCATGCGATCCATAAAAAAGAATACATCGGCATATTTAACTTTTGCCGCATATTCAACAGTCAAAGTTGTTTGTTTTTCATCAACAACTTCGTAATTTTCACCATATAAACCAGTTAAGCTGAAATCCTGCCAAATTGGTTTCGCCTGAGCGAAAGCTGCTGTAGATACCAATAGACATGTAGCCGCAAGTTGCTTCAATTGCATTTAAAAAATCTCCCCCACAAAAGGCGTGTAAAGCATACAAGTTATGAAGCAAAAATAAAGCCAAATTTGACCAAATGCTCAAAAGAATTGTATACGGCAAAAATCAACTTAAAAGACAAGGCTTGAGCGCTGACTTTTTAATCATATTTCGATGAAAATCTGCAAAATCAGCTTGCATATTTATAAGGAAAGACAGATATTGGAATGAGAGAAGATCTTCTAAATGACTGAAACGCAACAGATGTGAAGCAAGGAGACGACAAGCATTTACATAATCAAAATATACAACTGCACTGAATGAATGCATGCTCAAAGTGTGCTGAATAAATAAAGTTTCGTAGAACCGTCTCACAGAAAAGAGAGGAAGATATTTATGAATATTGAAATCCGTACAGATAAAAACATTCAAGGTAGTGAACGTTTAATTAGTTATGTCCGTGCAGAACTTACGCAAGAATTTCAACGCTATAGCGAGCGTATTACACATTTTTCGGTTCATATTAGTGATGAGAATGGGGAGAAAACGGGCGATCATGACAAACGTTGTATGATCGAAGCTCGTCCAGCTGGAATGAAGCCAATTGCTGTGACTCATAAAGCAGCCAATATTGATGCATCTATTCATGGTGCAATCGATAAGCTGAAACGTAGTTTGGAACATTTATATGAGAAAAAAGACCATCATCGTGGTGGCTTACCAGAATATGTCGATGTTGAGGTCGATGACGAAGCGTAAATGTCGGTAAAGACATAAAAAAAGCCCTTAGTTGGGCTTTTTTTATGTGTGTATCAAATTTATACATGATTTTTGGGTCGTTTTATAAAAACCTGTCAGGATATTCGGCATAATAGAACCATTAAAAATATTGAGAGAATTGGTCATGTTAAGTAACCAACAGCAGACCTTGGTGCAAGCCATACAACAACTCGACTTAAACCAAGTGCAATCTTTGCTTGCTGAAGGACTCGACCCAAATTTTATTGATCCTGAACAAGGTCCTCCTGTCTCAGTGATTTGTGATGGTTTATTTGCTTGGTGGGAAAAGATTTGCGAAGCATATGAAGCTGGTGAACCACTCAGTGAGACAGAAAAACAACAAGAACTCCAAGTCTATTTAGATATTTTAGATGCACTGATTAAAGCAAAAGCAAACCTGCATTTATGGGATGCCGAAGAGTTTTATGGCCCACTTTGGGATGCAGCAAGTTCAGCATGTGTACCAGTTGTACAACGTTTGTTGGATGAAAAAGTTGATCCAAATACCCGCGATGAAGAGGGCTTAACTATTTTATCGTCTATTAGTCAGCTATTCTTTGATTGTGAATTTGATGAAATTGATTGGTCAGAGTCATTAAAAGAAGAGCGCGAAACGCTAGAGTTGCTCCGTCAAAATGGTGCGAAAATGTCAAAAGAGCTAACGGCATAAGCTTAGCCAACAGAATGAAACAGGGGATAATGATGAAAAAAATTCAGACATTGGGCGTTGTAGCCGTATCAATGATGGCAAGCACAGCTTTTGCGGCAGACTTTTCTTTTGACCGTCCAGGTTCAGGGATCAGCACGGGCATTACACCTGTAGGTCAACTCGCTTGGGAGCAAGGTCTACCATCTGCGAGTTACCAAGAAGATACGATTGATGGTGAGAAAACCAAAACAGTTACTTTAAATGGCGATATGTTGCTACGTACAGGTCTTGCGGATGGGCTTGAGTTACAACTTGGTTGGCAAGGTCCAGTTTGGCAACAGTATAAACGTGCGGGTAAAACCAAAGAAACGAATGGTTTAGGCGATGTAAGTGTTGGTCTAAAAAAGGCGATTGATTTAAAAGATGATCGTTTAACGATGGCTTTGTTGGCTGAAGCAATTATTGCGACAGGGAACGATGAATTTACAGCGCATGATGACATTTATAGCTTAACGTCTGCGGTCGCTTATAAGTTTAGCGATCTCATCGGAACATCAATTACCATGCGTTACGAAGCACAAAATAGTGATTGGGCTGTAACCGCAATTCCAACGATTGATTATAAAATTGCAGGTAAATTATCAGGTTATTCTGAGTTCGTTTATCGAAAAGCTGAAAGCCAAGATTATGAATATGGCTTAGGTACAGGACTTATTTACGCGATCAATAACCGTGCACAATTAGATGCAAGCGTTGGTGTCGATTTAAATGGTGACGAGCGCAGCTACAATGGTGGCTTAGGCGTATCTGTTTTGTTTTAATGAAAAAATGCTCTGAGTTATTCCTGTTTCTATGATTTTTGAAGCACTGAAATAAGGTCTCGGAGCACATCAGAGAGAAAATAATGAAAATGTGTGTTCAGGGTGAACGCAGTTCCCAATGGATAAGTTATTTTATTGGAACGTTGCTATTACTCTGCGGGTCTTTGACCTATGCGCAAGACAATTCAGCAACCTTACTAAGCCCTGAAGATGCATTTACATTTTCAGTTGAATCGACCAAGACCAATCAAGCGCGTTTACATTGGACGATTCAGCCGAACTATTATTTATATCAGCACAAATTTGAAGTACAGCAAGGCAATCAAGCGGTTGCACTTAATTTTCCAAAAGCTGTTGATCAGTATGATGAAAACTATGGTCATAGCCAAGTTTATTATCAACAAGTCGAATTTGATATTCCCACACAAGCATCACAACATTATCGTGTCACATGGCAGGGCTGCGCCAAAGATCGTATTTGTTATCCTCCGCAAAATATTGAATTTCAAACTGATGTAGATGGTTTGGTCAGTGTACAAAACACCAATCCAAATGCACAAAAACGATTTTTGGATCTCGCACGATCGTCCAATGCTTTAGATACTCAAACCACTTCGTTAGAAACAACTGAACAAGCACCTAATGTAACCTCATCTGAGCAAGCTGACGGTACGGTTATGGCTCAAGACCAAAAATGGTCAAGCCGTCTGGAACAACACTCTTTGGCTTATAGCCTATTATTATTTCTTGGCTTAGGCATATTGCTGGCTTTTACCCCATGTTCATTGCCGATGCTGCCAATTCTCACGTCGTTGCTTGTTCGTGAGCATAGAGGCGTTCGCGCTTGGTCGATTGCACTTACTTTTGTGGTGAGTATGGCGCTGGTTTACGCTGTTTTAGGTATGATCGCATCAGCAGCAGGTTTGAATTTTCAGCGTTGGTTACAGCAACCCGCAACCCTCATTGCTTTTAGCTTATTGTTTGTGGTGTTTGCACTAAATTTGTTTGGTTTGTTTGAAATCAAATTACCGCAAAAATGGGTCAATCGACTGGATCAAATGCAGTCAGCACAACAGGGTGGTACCTTGGTGGGCGCAGGCATCATGGGGATGATTTCGGCGCTATTGGTCGGACCCTGTATGACCGCACCTTTGGCAGGTGTACTGCTATTTATTTCCCAAACTCAAAATCAATGGCAGGGAGCTTTACTGCTTTTTGCACTGGGTTTTGGAATGGGGATTCCTTTGCTGTTGGCAAGTGTGCTTGGCTCTCGTGTGTTGCCAAAAGCAGGCGATTGGATGAATCAAATCAAGATCATTTTTGCCTTTTTGATGTTGGCACTTAGTCTCTATTTCATTCGTCCAATCCTGCCAGAATTAGCGATCCAAATTTTGAGTCTGATTGTAGGCCTCGCCTTTATTATTTATGCAGTTTATCGCTTATTTGGTCAAAAAAACAAACTGCAATGGTTATATGCTGTATTGCTGGTTTTAGTAATTCCAGCACTCGCATTCAATCAATATCAACATTACCAAAATCTGAGTTCGGTACAAGCAGACAAGTTAGCCGAATGGCATGTTGCCAACAGTGCTGATCAATTTAATCAAATTCTTGCTTCAGCACCGACTGATCGTATGATTGTGATTGATGTTTATGCAGATTGGTGTGTGGCATGTCAGCCGATTGAGCATCGTATTTTAAAAGATGCAGAAGTCCAAAACGCGCTTGCGCCGTATTATCTGATTAAGCTTGATCTGAGCCACTATGATGCATCACATCAAGCTTTATTGAGTCAGTGGGATATTCTAGGACCACCTACTTATTTGTTCTTGGATCAGCAACATAAAGAAATACGTACTTTACGTTTAACAGGTGCATTCCAGAAATCTGAATTACTGCAACAGCTTGCACAATTAAAAGAGAAATCATCATGAGTTATCAGCTATTTATAGGAAATAAAAACTACTCAACATGGTCGATGCGTCCGTGGATTTTATTAACACAAGCCAATATTGCATTTGAAGAACATTTGATTCGCTTTGATAGCTTTGAGCCAGACAGTGAATTCAAAACGGAAATTTTAAAGCTCAATCCCACTGGTAAAGTGCCCGCTTTGGTTGATGGTGACATAGTAGTTTGGGATAGTCTGTCGATTTGTGAATATGTCGCAGAACAAAATCCTGAAAAAGCATTATTGCCAACAGACCAAAAATTACGTGCAAGAGCGCGGACAATTAGCGCTGAAATGCACAGCAGCTTCCAAAACCTACGTAATTTCTGTCCGATGAATGTCGAAGCTGATTTGGCGCATATTGGACAACAATTGTGGAATGAAAATGCTGAATTACGTGCAGAAGTTGCACGGATCGATCAAATTTGGTCTGAACGTCCAAGTGAAGACAGCTTCTTGTGTGGTGATTTTAGTATTGCCGATGCATTTTATGCACCAGTGGTCATGCGTTTTGTGTGCTATCAGCTACCGATTTCTCAGTCGAGCCAAATGTATATGCAAAAAATATTAGCGCTTGCATCAGTGCAACAATGGATTGACGAAGCCAAACAAGAGCAAATGTACGTACCTTTTGACGAACCCTACCGTCAGAATCGTGAGGAATATCTCATCGATTAGTTGAACCGATAAAGCGAAGATACAACGATCTTCGCTTTAATTCGCCACTAAATCCGTAAATATTTTTACTTGATTACGCCCAGCGGCTTTTACCGCATAAAGGGCTTGATCTGCCTGACTGATCACTAAATGCGGCTCGTCTGCACTCAATGAGCTACTAATACCAAAACTCGCACTCACTGAAAACTCCTGATGATCTTCGGTAGTGAAAATTAGCTGGGAAATCGCCATGCGGCAGCGCTCAGCAACATTTTGTGCATGGGGTGTGGTGGTATTTGGAAGTAACAAAATAAATTCCTCACCGCCAAAGCGACCAATCATATCTTGATCACGAATATTATCTGAAAGACATTTGGCTACTTGGACTAACACTTGATCTCCCATATTGTGACCAAAATGATCATTAATACTTTTAAAATGATCTAAGTCCAACAAAACAACGGAATACAGTTGATCTGGCTGTTGATATAACTTCTCCAAGTGATTGCTAATACTTCTGCGATTCATCACGTTGGTCAGTGGATCAAGGCGACTTAACACCTGAATAGCTGTTTCGCGAGTACGCCACTGGGTGAGTAAGCTTTCAAAAAGATATAAACAAGCAATTAAAATAGGCAGTAAAAAGAAAAACATGCTGCCGACCCAAAACGGATGCATTTGCGCTTGATTTAACACTTCAGGCCTAAAGATTGGCGCGTAAGTTAATATGCCAAAAATACTTAAAAAACTACAAAATAAGAGCGCTATAGTTGCAGGTACGAGGGCGCAATAAATCATTCTACGATCAAACAAGACCAATCCAACACCCACTACACTGACATAAGCAACCATGGTTGCTGGACTAAAACTACCGATCAAATAGCCTGTGTGGCAGAGCAGAACAGTAAAAACCTGTACGCTTAGAATAGGAATAATATTCTGAACCCATTTTTTATCTTTATAGAAATAACAAGGGATAATCATGCTCAGAAATACGCAGAGCATAATAAGATTGGTCCATAATTTAGAACGAACCAAAGGTAAATTAACCCATTGCCATGTCGCAGAATTCAGTAGAACAAAACTGTCCCAAATAATCCCAAAAAGGCTCATTAATGAAGCAAGGATTAGCAGCAAGATTGTTTTTCTTAACATGTTCCAATTGATTAATGGTTCATGTTCCCAAAGCTGCGAAAAATTCCATTTTTCTGTATTTGCTAAATCCTTAAATCGAATCTTTATCATTGGCATGCATCCTTATATGCAATGAGATTCCTAAGAAACTTTATAAGTGTAAATTCGTCATCAAAATTATCGAGAAATGACTGTTAAAATAACAATAACATCTTTGGAATGAGAATGAAGTCTAGCTAAAGACTTTTTAATGCAAAATAGAAAGGGAAAAATTCTTTGAAAAACGGTCTATTATCTAAATATCCGATGATTTTTATTTTATAATGACAAAAATAAATTAAGAGTGACAATGGTCAGACATAGCTGACCATTTTTGCATATATTTTGATCAGATTAGTCTAGATCAAGCGAATGTGCGAATTCAGCAATATCAGCCAATGCCTGTTTAGCTTCAGGAAACCATGCATTAAACATTTGGAAGTTGTGCCACATCCCTGTGTAGAGTTTGAAGTGAACTTTGACATCTGCTTGTTCAGCTTTTTCTCTAAAACGCTTTGAGTCATCCAGCAGAATTTCTTTAGAACCGACCTGAACCAGTGTTGGTGGTAAGCCATCAAGATCATCAAACAGGGGAGAAACTCTCGGATCGCCAGGTTGGATATCATCGGTTAGATAATGCTTGATACCTGCTTGTAGAGCTTCAATCGATAACAATGCATCGTGTTTCTGATTGAAACGTAGCGATTCACTGGTCAGTGTCAGATCCAAATAAGGCGACATCAATATCAAACCACTCGGCATGAGTTCGGGTTGCTGTTTCAGGCGTAGACAGAGTGCAAGCGCGAGATTGGCACCACAAGAATCACCTGAAATAATAATATCCTTTGGTTTAATCCCTTGAACGAGTAGTGCTTGATAGACATCAAAAATCGCATCAATCGCTTCAGGGTAAGGATGTTCAGGTGCAAGAGGGTAATCCACATGAATCACTTGCATCTGAGTACGCGCAGCAAGATCAGTCATCAGAGCACGATGAGTATTTAAGCTACCAAGAAAAAATGCACCGCCATGAATATGAAAGATCAATTGCGTTGCAGATGCTTGCGCTTTAATTTCTTCACCACGTACACCAGCCAAACGAATTGGTCGAATTTGTACTGTTGGATTTTGTGGAAATAAGCGACAAAGTTGATCGAGAACTGGTCGTAAAGCATTCGGTGCTAAATTCAACTGACTTGGCGTGCGAATGGTCGCCTTTAGTAACGATTCAGTAAAATAATATTTCCAAACAGTACCAAATTTCATAATTTTTCCATATTGTTAGATCAGTATAATAATAAGTAGAGTTAGTTCATGAACTCGTCAGGTTATACCAAATAGTCATAATCAAGAATTGCAATATTGATTGAAGTTCCCAATACTCTTGGTCTTGAAAAGACCCCCTTAAGGATATTACAAAAATGAAGAAAATTGCTTTAGCATTTGGATTGCTCGGTTTAACAACTTTTGCCAATGCGGCGGATGCGCTGAATGGTACAGTTTGGCAAACAATTGATGATGAAACAAAACAACCAAAGGCAATTGTAAAGTTTACGGAACAAAAAGATGGATCGTTAACCGCATCGATTCAAAAATATTTAGTTGCTGGTCAAGAAAATGCCTGCTCTAAATGTGAAGGCACTTACCACAACAAACCACTAAAAGGCGTGACGATTGTTCATAGCTTGAAAAATGTCGGTGGTACGAACTACGACAATGGTTCAATCATTGATCCTAAAAATGGTAAGACATACAAGTTAAAAGCTGAAATGATTGAAGGCGGTAAAAAACTGAAATTACGTGGTTATATCGGTATTGCAGCTTTAGGTCGTAACCAAACATGGATTCGCGTGAACTAAGATTTCATAGCACTAAAAAACCGAGCTAAAAAGCTCGGTTTTTTTATCTTTATATTCAGCTTAGGCTGATAATGCCTCATAGCTCGCCTCATCAAAGCCAATCACAAAACCTTGTGGTGTTTGTAATACAGGACGTTTGATTAGGCTTGGCTGCGACATAAGCGTTTCAATGAGGTTCTGTTCATTGCTGGTAGCGTGAGCTTGCTCATCTGCTGTTAGTTTACGCCATGTTGTGCCCTTTTTATTCAGAACTTTGTCAGCGCCAATCTCTTTTAACCAAACTGCTAAAGTGTCTGCATCAATGCCTTGCTTTTTATAATCATGAAATTCGTAGTTGATGCCTTTTGCCTGCAATGCATCAAAGGCTTTTTTCATTGAATTACAATTTTTAATACCATAAATTTTAAACATGCGAAAACCACAGAAAATAACAAAAAGATATGCCCAAAGCCTAACGTAAAAAGGCTGCGCTGTGCCAGTTGAAATTTTTTATTCAGTTGATCGATGAAAGAGATAAAAGGGGTGACCAAATTGATCAGTTGAATTGAATAAAAATGCGATGGATAAAGTCAGTAAAAAATATTTAGTATCTAAAAAAGAGAAAACCCGCATTTAATCTTCCTGATCATGCGGGTCTCATTTCAACGTCCAATGTCTCATCCTTGCAAATAAACTTAAACTAAGTTTATTTTTCCTTCCTACGGCGTCCTATCCCTTTGTGGTCATCCTGACCGCTTCCCTGTGCCGTGGTGCTATAATGCCGTTACAGGGGGTAAATAAAAATACACAAAAAACGACACGGGATGTAAGCTAAAGAAGCGGTCAAAGTGAACACTTGTTCACTTATTCGTGTATTTTATAGTCGATAATCACAGGTGCATGGTCACTAAACCATTGTTCTTTATAGACCCATGCGTTTGCGGTACGCGATTTCCAGTCCGGTGAGCAAGCATGGTAGTCGATACGCCAACCTACATTTTTCGCACGCGCTTGACCACGATTTGACCACCATGAATACAATTCAGATTCAGGTCGTACCTCACGGAAGGTGTCGACATAGCCTAACTCATCATAAATGTGGTCGAGCCATGCACGTTCATGCGGCAAAACACCTGATGACTTCTGGTTGCCTGACCAGTTTTTAATATCGATACGCTTATGTACGATATTGTAGTCACCACACACAATGATTGATTTATTTTCATCTCGCCATTTTTTTAGTATTTCCGCATATTCTTGTAGAAATAAATCTTTGCGTGCTTGTGCTTCGTCACCACTTGAACCTGATGGCAAGTATAAAGAAGCAATATGAACAGGATGTGACAGACCTAAATCAAATTCTGCAGTAACAAAACGACCTTGAGAGTCCGCAAGTTCAAAACCTAAACCATCTTTGACTGAGACAAAGGGCAAGCGGCTATAAATCGCCGTACCTGCATAACCTGCACGTTCAGCAGGGAAAAGGTGAGTGTACCAACCTTCAGGTTTAAATTTATCGGTCCATTGTTCGTGGGTAATGCGGCTTTCTTGCATACATACGACATCCGCATCGGACTGTTCTAACCATTCGAGTAGACCTTTGGTTACTGATGAACGTAGCCCATTTACGTTAATTGAAACGACTCGAAGAATTTTTACATCACTTGGATAGCTATCCTTTGGTATCATACGTCTGTTTAACCTCAATTGAAGAATTTGGAGCACCTTATATGACAACGCCTGTGTCATTTCATCCGCAAGCTTTTATCGAACTCGCATTATCACGTGGTGTGCTTAAATTTGGTGAGTTTACCTTAAAATCAGGTCGTGTCAGTCCTTATTTCTTTAACGCAGGTTTGCTCAATGATGGCGAAGCGTTGTCTTTGTTAGCACAAGGTTATGCCGATAAATTGGTTCAGTGTGAAAACGTTGGTGTGATTTTTGGTCCTGCATACAAAGGTATTCCTTTTGTCGCGGCGACTGCGGTGGCGTTGTCTCAAGTACATGGCAAGAGCGTTCCTTGGGGTTTTAATCGTAAAGAAGCTAAAGATCATGGGGAAGGTGGTGTGTTGGTGGGTGCATCGGTTGCAGGTCAAAAAGTTTGGATCATTGATGATGTGATCACTGCGGGGACTGCGATTCGCGAAGTTGTGACCATCTTAAAAAATGCAGGTGCGACGATTGCGGGGGTATTGGTTGCGTTAGATCGTCAAGAACGTGGTCAAGGTGAACTTTCTGCGATTCAGGAAGTACAAAAAGAACTCGAAATCCCTGTGCATGCTTTAATCACGATGAAAGATTTGATGGATTATTTGGATGCAAAAGGCGAGAAAGAAGCTTTAGCAAATATGCAGGCGTATCGTGAAAAATATGGCATCTAAATTTTAAGCGTAAGAGAAAAGGAAGCGAAAGCTTCCTTTTTTTGTTGAGTTAATAGATTATTGTAAATAATGTTTAAAAATAAGCGTGAAAACTGAAAAAGCCGTTATAGTGCGCTGAATCCTAGGGCGGCTTAATTTAAGATATTGATACTTATAGAAAGATTTTAAACATTTTTTATAAAACTTATTATGTCGATTTTAGATATTCTTTAATATTATGGTATGAAATGATTGAAGACATTAGATACTTAATAGTTTTTGCTAAGATTGCTGAAATAGGTTCCATTAGTAAAGGGGCTAAAGCGCTTGGCTTATCTAGTGCAACAGCTAGTCAACACCTTACAAAATTAGAAAAAAATTTGGGGTGTGCATTGTTCTATCGAAATACTAGAAAAATAACTCTAACTCATGATGGAGAAAAACTTTTAGAAACAGCTAAATCTATATTAGAAACTTATGAGCAAGGTATCAACGACTTAAGAAAAAGTTCAATAATTAGAAGTAAAAAGTTAAATATATCAATTCCTGCTATTTTTATTCACGGGAGTTTTATGAAACATATAACAGATTTCATAAAAGATTTTCCTGATTTAATAATAAATATTACTTGTGATGATGAAAAAAATGACCTTGTTTTTGAAAATATAGACGTGGCTTTTAGAATAGGAGAGCCTTTGGATAGCTCGCTAAAATCTAAGTATTTATTTGATATACCTAGAAGTATTGTTGCGACAAAAAACTATCTTAAAACTCATGAAGAGCCACAAACTCCATATGATTTGGAAACAATGAGCTGGATTGGTTTAAGTATGCGCCCACATTCAAGAATATTGAGAAACAAAAATAATGCCGATGAAGTAAAAATTACTTATAATCCAAGTGTTTGTGTAAATAACGTGGAAGCATCTTATCAGCTAGCAAAACTTGATGTTGGCTTGGCTGCTCCTCCTAATTATTTAATTAAAAATGACATTATTAGTGGAGATATTGTAAAAGTTTTACCTCAATGGGAATTACAACCTTTAAACGTATATGCTATTTGGCAAGCTAATTTACCTATCAATAGTATTGCCTATTTGTTAATTAATAAAATTTATAGTTCATTTGAAAGTAAAAATACTAAATATCATATATATAGAAATGAATATTAAAGAAAAGCCCATCAACTTATTGAATAGTAAGATACGCTTACTATTACTCAATATCATAGTTAACTTTTCCCCTAAAGCTCCCCATAAGGCTAAAGATAAATAACAAATTAGAAAGTAAATACAGATAAAAACTATGAATGGAGTGTTAGTGTTTGGAGCTGAAAATAAAGCAGCTCCTGAAGCACACGCTATCCATGCTTTAGGATTTAACCATTGTAATAGGAATCCATCTAAGAAATTAGGTATCGAATTATTATGATGGATTTCAATTTTTGGTTTTGATGATAGTATTTTATAGCCTATATAGATAATAAAAATGGATCCTAAAAACTCTAATGACTTAAAGATGATAGGGTAAGTATTTATAATTTTAGAAAAGCCGAATCCTACACATATTAAAAGTAATATAAATCCAATAGTAGCTCCCGATATGAAAGGAAATGCTTTAATAAAACCATGATTTAGGCTAGTTGATAGTATTGTTATATTTACTGGACCAGGGGAAATAGACATGCTCAAAGAAAACATGAACATGCTTAAAATTACTGCTAATGACATCTTGAATATAATCTATATATATTTTTAGGTAGCTAAAGATTACAATCATAAGACATATAGAATTAGCCTATTTTTATCAAAAACAGTTTTAGAAATTTTTCACATTTAACATAAATCTCTAATGCGAATTACTTATCTTCGCACTTCTTACATTCCAAAATCACACCTAATTTTTCTTTACGCCCTAGTTTAGTTAAAACCCAAGGGCGATTTTGCCACGGTGGGTCGTGGCGCACATGTTGCGTATGACCACAAGCGAGATCAGCAACCCAATGATTCTCATCATCGAGATGAAATCCAACAATCGCTTGTTGCATTTATTCACTCAAACTTTCGAGTTTAGAATCCTCCAAACCCTTTAAAAAACGATGGCATAGATTATGAATCGCCACCAAATCATTTGGATCAACACCCAAAGAGCAGGCGAGTTTAAACGGAATTAAAGTAATTTCATCTTTTGCAGACAGTGCTTTTTCCAGCAAGATCACCTTTTTCATACGCTCATCTTCTTTGACCGCAACGCGCTTTAAGAACTGCTTTTCTTCAAGTTTTTTAATAATTGGCGTCAGCGTTCCCGAATCAAAAAAGGTCTTTTGACCAATTTCGGACAAAGTCACATTGTCTTTTTCATACAAAGCCAACAGTACGATAAATTGCGGATAGGTCAGGTCGTATTCCTGAAGCAAGGGACGATATTGACGAATCATCGCATTGGTCGCGGAATACATCGCAAAACACACTTGATTATCTAAGTAAGAAAATTCAGTCATGCTCTGCTCCTCAACATCATCTTTGCGAAATCACAGTATAGTTTGATTAATAGCAAAAGTATATTGTGCATAATTAACTTGTGCACAATATAATTGTGTGCAATATTAATCTGCGTAGCTGAACAAATAAACAAAGCTATTAGGCAAATAAGATTGATTGAATCAGAGCGAGATGTTGTATGACCACAATTTATGATTTTCAGGCTGAACTTTTAGAAGGTGAGCAAAAGAACTTTGCGGACTATCAAGGCAAAGTTTTATTGGTAGTGAACACTGCAAGTCAATGTGGCTTAACCCCACAGTTCGAGGGACTTGAGAAGCTATATCAGGACTATCAACAACAAGGTTTAGTGATTTTAGGTTTTCCATGTAACCAGTTTGCTAACCAAGATCCATCAAGCAATGAAGAAATTGGCAGCTTCTGTCAGCGCAACTATGGCGTATCATTTCCAATGTTTGCCAAAGTTGATGTGAATGGCTCAAATGCACATCCGATTTATAAATATCTCACTTCAGAAGCCAAAGGTATTTTAGGTAGTGAAAGCATCAAATGGAATTTCACCAAGTTTTTGATTAACCAAAATGGTGAAGTGATTAAACGTTATTCTCCAACAACCAAACCTGAAAAAATTGTCAAAGATATTGAAAAACTTTTGGCTTAATTCGATGTTGAAATTGAATGTTGCACGAATTACTGGTGATGGATTCATTTGCCAGTAATTTTTTAATTTTTATCACTCAGAAAATCGTCTATTTAAATAAATCGAATCTAGTGATTTGAATAAATTAGAATTTTTTAGATTTAATAATTACATAACTTGTTTAAACATCATCCTTAAACTTCGCTATACTTTTTGCCAAGATTAAAAATACGAGCGTCAAATTATGCGTGTACTTGTAGTGATGGACCCAATTGAAACGGTGAATCTCAAGAAAGATTCAACCATGGCAATGTTATGGGCGGCAAGCCGTCGTGGGCATGAATTGGGTTATGCATTACAACACGATTTATATATTGATCAAGGCAAAGCCTTTGGTTTGATTTCGCCGCTTAAAGTCTTTGAAGATTACGATCATTATTATGAGTTGGGTGACAAGCAAAAAGAATCATTGGCTGATTACGATATGGTATTGATGCGCAAAGACCCACCATTCGACATGAACTTTGTCTATACCACTTATATTTTAGAGCAAGCCGAACGTGAAGGCGCATGGATTATTAACAAACCACAATCGCTACGTGACTGTAATGAAAAGCTGTTCGCAACCCAGTTCCCAGAGTTACAAGTACCCACTTTGGTCACGTCTCAACAAAGCCTAATTCGTGAATTTATCAAAGAACATGGTGATGTGATTGTGAAACCACTTGATGGTATGGGCGGGATGGGGATTTTCCGCTTGTATCAAGATGGGGTAAACATTGGTTCGACTTTGGAAATGCTCACTGAAATGGGCACACGTCCAATCATGGCACAACGTTATATTCCTGAAATCGTGGAAGGTGATAAACGCATTTTGATGGTCAATGGCGAGCCGATTCCATATTGCTTGGCGCGAATTCCACAAAATGGTGAAGTGCGTGGAAACTTGGCGGCAGGTGGCTTGGGTCAAGCACGTCCATTGACTGAAAATGATAAATTAATTGCTGCAAAAGTGGGTCCTTTTTTACGTGAAAAAGGTTTGGTCTTTGTTGGTTTGGATGTGATCGGTAACTATGTGACTGAAATTAACGTGACTAGTCCAACCTGTATTCGTGAGATTGATGCCCAGTTTGGAACTTCGATTGCAGATGATTTATTTAATGTGTTAGAAGCAGGTCGCTCAAGCTAAATAAGAATCATTATTTGACCGAATTGCCCGTTTAAATTTGTACCAAATTGACAAGCAAATGGGCAATTGGATATCGACAGAACCTTGTTTTTAACAAAGAATCGAAAAAAGCACTGCTTTCTGTTGTAAACAAGTGAAATTCGCTTTTCGTGAATGAAGCTTTAGGATTAAAATAACTCCCGAAAACAATAGACGATAACCTTCTTTTTTGAGTTGAAGAATTAGACCGTGACCAATTCACCACAGAACAAACCCAAACATGTCATGATGATGGCCGCTGGTACAGGTGGGCATGTTTTTCCTGCGCTTGCTGTTGCCAAACAACTGCAACAAGAAGGCTGCCAAGTGTCTTGGTTAGCGACGCCTACAGGAATGGAAAATCGGTTACTCAAAGATCAAAATATTCCGATTTATCAGATTGATATCCAAGGTGTGCGTGGCAATGGTTTATTACGTAAACTGAGTGCACCCTTTAAAATTTTAAAAGCCACTTTAAGCGCGATGCGCTATATGAAACAACTCAAGATTGATGCTGTTGCTGGCTTTGGTGGTTATGTTGCAGGGCCGGGTGGTTTAGCTGCACGTTTATTGGGTATCCCTGTATTGATCCATGAACAAAATGCTGTCGCAGGATTTACCAATACCCAACTGGCACGTGTCGCAACAACAGTTTGTCAGGCTTTTCCAAATACTTTCGCAAATAGTGATAAAGTCGTGACCACAGGCAACCCTGTGCGCGCGGAAATCACTGCGATTTTAAATCCATCTTGGCGTTATCAAACGCGTGAACAAGCGCAGTTGCCGTTGAATATTTTGATTGTAGGCGGTTCATTAGGCGCTCAAGCGCTCAATGAGCGTTTGCCAGAAGCTCTGAAAAAGGTCAATTTGCCACTGAATGTTTTTCATCAATGTGGTCAAAATCAGCAAGAGATTACGCGTGAACGTTATCAGGGTGCATCTGCAAATTTAAATATTCAGGTTGAGCCATTTATTCACGATATGGCAAAGGCCTATAGTGAAGCAGATTTAATTATTTGTCGTGCTGGTGCTTTGACGGTGACAGAGGTTGCAACAGCAGGTTTAGCCGCAGTGTTTGTACCTTTGCCGATTGCCGTAGACGATCATCAAACTGCAAATGCAAAATTCCTTGCCAATGTCGGCGCTGCAAAGATTTGCCAACAAGCAGAAATGACACCCGCTGTTTTAGATGAGTTGTTAGCCACATTATTAAATCGCCAACTGCTCTCTGAAATGGCAATCAAAGCACGCCAACAAGCACAACCGAATGCAACTCAGCATGTGGTTGATCTGATTAAAAAATTGTAATTCGAGTTTATCTATGTCTCCAACGAATCCAAACCAAGCCAAAAAGCTGATCAAAGTGCCTGAAATGCGCCGTATTAAACATATCCACTTTGTTGGTATTGGTGGTGCGGGGATGTGTGGTATTGCCGAAGTATTAAGTAACCAAGGTTATAAAGTTTCAGGTTCTGATATTAAAGCGTCAAAAACCACATCTCAGCTTGAAGCAAATGGTATTAAAGTATTTATTGGACACTCTGCTGACAATATTAAAAATGCCAATGTACTGGTTGTTTCAACGGCAATTGACCCTGAAAACCCAGAAATTAAAGCCGCCATCGAACAACGTACGCCAATCGTGCGTCGTGCAGAAATGTTGGGTGAGTTAATGCGCTACCGTCATGGTATTGCAGTTGCGGGAACGCATGGTAAAACTACGACCACAAGTTTACTAACAACCATGTTGGCAGAAGAAAACCTTGATCCAACTTATGTAATCGGTGGTTTGCTGAATAGTACAGGTGTCAACGCTGCATTGGGTGAGAGTCGTTTTATCGTGGCTGAAGCGGATGAATCAGATGCTTCTTTCTTGTATTTGCAACCGATGGCTGCGATTGTGACCAATATCGATGCAGATCACATGGATACCTATGAAGGTAGCTTTGATAAATTAAAAGATACTTTTATTCAATTCTTACATAACTTGCCATTCTATGGTTTGGCCGTAGTGTGTGGTGATGATGCCAATATCCGTGAAATCTTGCCGCGTGTAGGTCGTCCAGTATTGACCTATGGTTTTGATGAAGGCAATGACATTCGTGCGGTCGATGTTGAACAAGAAGGCATGCGTTCGCACTTTACGGTATTGCGTAAAGATCGTGAGCCATTACGTGTCACGATTAATCAACCGGGTTTACACAATGTCCTAAATGCACTTGCTGCGATTGGTGTTGCGACAGATGAGGGTGTTTCTGATGGTGCGATTTGCCGTGCTTTAGCAGGCTTTAGCGGTGTTGGTCGTCGTTTCCAAGTTCAGGGTGAATTTGAAGTCGGCGAAGGCTTAGTGAAATTAGTCGATGACTATGGTCACCATCCAAAAGAAGTTGAAGCAACAATTAAGGCAGCGCGAGCAAGCCATCCAGATCGTCGTTTGGTCATGATGTTCCAGCCACACCGTTTTAGCCGTACTCGTGACTGTTTCGATGACTTTGTCGATGTGTTATCGCAAGTCGATCAGCTATTATTGCTTGAGGTATATCCTGCGGGCGAAAAACCGATTGTGGGTGCGGATAGTCGAGCATTGGCACGCAGTATTCGTCTACGTGGTCAGGTTGAACCGATTCTTGTTGATCCAGTTGAAGGCAATTTGCCAAGTGTTTTACAAAAAGTGTTACAAGCGAATGACCTGTTATTAACACAAGGCGCAGGTAACGTTGGTGCAATTTCGGTAGAATTGGCTCAGCATCGCTTGTATGCCGAATAGTTTTAGAAAATCTCTCCCAATCTTCCTTTAATGAATAGGGAATAGGGGGAGATTTAGAGAATTTAGAAAAGTTTTAAGGATATAAACGTGTCAAATGCTGCAAAATTCGGCAAAGTTGCCGTGTTATTGGGTGGGAAGTCGGCTGAACGTGCTGTTTCGTTGGACAGCGGTCAAGCCGTATTAGAAGCATTATTGCGCTCGGGTGTGCAAGCAGAAGCATTTGACCCTCAAGATCGTAGCGTGACAGAGCTGGTTGCTTATGACCGTGCTTTTATCGTATTACATGGTCGTGGTGGTGAAGATGGCCAAATCCAAGGTGTCTTGGAATGGTTGAACCTACCTTATACAGGAACAGGTGTGCAAGGTTCTGCGATTGGTATGGACAAAGTCAAAACCAAACAAATCTGGCAGGGCAGTGATTTACCAACAGCGCCGTACCGTATTATTACCAAAGAAACTGATTTAGATTCAGTGATTGCCGATCTTGGTCTACCTGTGATTATCAAACCTGTTCACGAAGGCTCAAGTGTGGGCATGAGCAAGGTTGAGAAAGCAGAAGATTTTGCTGCTGCGATTGCTAAAGCGACCGCACATGATGCTGTGGTTATGGCAGAAAAATGGATCACAGGGCGTGAATTTACGATCTCATTTTTAAATGGTCAGCCCTTGCCAGTCATTCGTTTACAACCACCAGCAGATGTTGCTTTCTATGATTATGAAGCAAAATATCAACGTAATGATGTCGAATATGGTATTCCTTGCGGCTTGAGTGACGCTGAAGAGAAAAACTTGCAAGCATTGTGTCTACGTGCATTCCAAGCAGTGGGTGCAGAAGGCTGGGGGCGTATCGACGCGATGCAGGATGAACAAGGGAATTTCTGGTTATTAGAAGTAAATACTGTACCAGGTATGACCAGTCATTCTTTGGTACCGAAGGCAGCACAAGCAGTTGGTTATAGTTTTGATGAGCTTTGTGTTGCGATCTTAGAGCAAACATTAACTGAGTCGGTCTAACTTTTATGGCTCAACTTCCTGCATCAATGCGTCGTAAAACACGACCAGCGATTAGCTCGATTCACGAGAAACCGCCTTCGCCAAAACAAAAAATGGTGAATGCGGGCGGCTGGGCATTGTTGATTATTGCATTTGCTGTTCTTGCCATTGGTCTTTATGGTTTATATAAAGTCATGACTGATGCCAAAGTGGCGGAATTGCAGGTGGTTGGCACCCATTCAGATGTTGAGAACCAACAGATGGTTCAACATTTGGATCCAGTGATTAAAGATAACTATTTCACGTCCGATTTAGAACAAATTCGAGATCAAGCATTAAAGGTCTCATGGGTTGATCGAGTGGTTGTATCACGGGCTTGGCCAAATGCAATTCGAGTGCGCGTTATGCCGCGTCATGCAATTGCACGTTGGGGAACAGGGCGCTTGCTCAGTGATAATGGGGATGTATTTAGTGAGGCTGTGTTAACCGCACATCCAAATTTGCCACTTTTACATGGTCCAGTCAGCCAATCCAAAATGATGATGCGTCGCTATAATGAAATTAATCAGCTTTTTCATCCTGCAAATTTGCGTTTAAAAGAGTTGTATTTAACTGAGCGTATGACGTGGTTTATGCAGTTTGATTCTGGCTTGCGCATTATCGTTGATCAGGATCAGACCATGAATAAATTACAACGCTTAAGCCATTTGGCACAAACAGATCTAAAACCTGTATGGTCAAAAATTTCGTCGATTGATTTGCGATATCGGAATGGCTTAGCGATTCAATGGAAAAATGCAGCACCGCCCAAGATTGTGAACGGTCAGTTTGTTGTAACGATTGATGACACAAGCCTTGCAGGTGCAATTCAGGCAAAGCCATAATACGTGGCTTGAAAATAATAGGCAGTGGTCCTAAACAACATTAAAGAAATGGTATTTAAGTAATGAGTGAAGCTGTTCCCTCAGTTGTTGCGATTGATATTGGGACTCATAAAGTCTCAGTTTTGATTGGTAAGATCCATGCACCGGATAAGATCCAAGTCATTGGCATGGCAACTGCTCGCAACCGAGGTATGGTTAAAGGCAAGATTGTCAGTTTAGACAAGGTGATTGCTGCGATCAAAAATGCAGTATCCGAAGCAGAGGATATGGCTGAATGCCGTATTCACAGTGCGTGGGTGTCGATTCCAAGTACAGAATTACAAAGTTTTTATGCTTCAGGACGTACGCCTGTTGCTAACCATGATCATATTATTACAACAAATGAAGTGGTTAGAGCATTAGAATTGGCGAAAGCAAGTCATGTTTCGCCTGATTATTATTTGGCGAGTGCAGTTCCTTTAGGCTTTGAACTTGGTGACTCTGCTGAATGGGTACAAAACCCAGTTAATATGTCTGCACATAGTATGACGGGTCATTATCAGTTAATGATGATGCCTATCAGCACCATGCAAAACCTTGATCGTGCTATGAAAGGCGCTAATATCGGGGTTGAAAAAATGGTGGTGTCTTGCTTGGCAACAGCTGAAGCAAGCCTGCTTAAAGATGAAAAAGAATATGGCGTTTGCCTTGTTGATATTGGTGCAGGTATTACCAATCTCGCTGTGTATTTAGATGGTCGATTAGCTTTAGCGCGTACCCTCGCGCGCGGCGGTGAAAATGTAACGCGTGATATTGCTGCGGTATTGCAGACCACAACTGAAGAAGCTGAGCGCATCAAGATTTTACATGGTTGTGTTGACCTGAGTGTTGTGAAACCAGATCACATGATTCAAGTTCAAGGGATTGATGGTACTCAAACCATCAGTCGTATTGAGCTTGCAGAAATTATTATTGCGCGTTATGAAGAGATCTTTGCATCAATTCGTGAAGAACTAGAGCATAGCGGTGCAATTCACGGTTTATATCATGGGGTGGTTTTAACTGGGGATGCATGTCAGATTGAAGGTATGGTCAATTTGGCACGTCGTATGCTTGGGGTATCTGCACATTTAGGAAATCCACCATTACAGGTTTATGCTGATGATCAACATTTACCAGCATTACGTCGTTCGATGTATGCAACGACGGCTGGATTGTTGATGTTTAGCCAAAGTGATCTACAAGATGCAGTAGAAGAGCCAGAGGAGGCAAGTGATCGTAGTTTTATTGATCGTGTCTCAAATGGCTGGAATGCATTAAACAGTAAGCTGAAGGCGATATTCTAAGTTGTAGGCATTTTGGGGAAAAATTGTTAGGAAGTTGTAATACTAAGTCACTGGACTTGACAAGCTGACGAATATTGAACAGCATCCTAAACATCAGGTGTTTTAAAAATCAAGGCAGTAACGGGCTGAAGTAACTGCCATTTATATATTAGGAAATCTAAAGGTCATGGCCTCATTTGAATTTATAGAAGATGAACTAGACGATGGCAACGGTCAAGCCCGTTTCACAGTATTTGGTGTTGGTGGTGGTGGTGGTAATGCTGTCCAGCACATGGTGCAATCTGATATCCAAGGTGTGAAATTTGTTTGTGCGAACACCGACAAACAAGCTTTAGATAGCATGAATGCGCCATTTAAAATTCAATTAGGCGAACAAAGTACGCGTGGCTTAGGTGCTGGTGCAAACCCAGAAGTGGGTCAAATTGCAGCGGAAGAAAGTCGTGAAGTCATCCGTCAGCACCTTGAAGGTACTGACATGGTATTTGTCACTGCTGGTATGGGCGGTGGTACGGGTACGGGTGCGGCACCCGTAGTTGCTGAAGTTGCCAAAGAAATGGGTATTTTGACTGTTGGTGTGGTGACAACACCATTCAATTTTGAAGGTCGCCGTCGTCAAAAGTCTGCAGAAAAAGGTATTGATGCTTTAGAAGCACATGTTGACTCGCTTATCATCATTCCGAACCAGCGCTTACTCAGTGTTTATGGCGATATTTCAATGAAAGATGCCTATAAAAAGGCAGATGATGTATTGCTCAATGCGGTACGCAGTATCTTTGACTTGGTTGTAAACCGCGGTCATATTAACCTTGACTTCGCAGATTTGAAAACTGCAATGAGTACTCGTGGTTACGCAATGATGGGTGCTGGTTTAGGTCGTGGTGAAGATCGTGCTCGTCAAGCAGCTGAACAAGCGATTCGTAGTCCGTTGCTTGATAACGTCAACATTATCAATGCCAAAGGCGTGTTGATTAATATCACGGGTGGTGATGATATTACCCTACGCGAAACTGAGATCATTACGGATGTCGTTAACCAAATCGTTGATTTGGATGAAGGTGAAATCTTCTACGGTACCGTATTTGATCCTGATGCACGTGATGAACTTCGCGTAACTGTTATAGCGACAGGTTTAACGCGTAATGCAACTGAAGTTGAACATAAGAAACGTACTGTTCCTTCACATCACGCATCAGCTCAAGTTGCACAGCAATCTGTTGATGAAGACGATGTACCAGCGATCAGTAAACGTACAAATACTGAAGCACCAGTTAGCTCTGCACCAAGTTCTACGCCACGTTCGTCTCCGATGAGCATTCAGGACTATCTAAAAAATCAACAGCGTAAATAATAAAATCAACTATTTAGGAAAAGGGGGCAAGTAATTGCCCCCTTTTTTATTTTTTTAAAATGGCAAAATATGCTAAGTTATATCGGTTTTTGCAAATGAAGTTAGCATGGCATGGTGAAACAACGAACTCTAAAACGTGTGGTGAAAGCGAGCGGTATTGGTCTGCACAGTGGTCAAAAAGTGCTGATTAATTTTGTTCCGCATCATATTGATGGAGGAATTGTATTTCGCCGTATCGATCTCAACCCACACGTTGATATCCCTGCCAACGCTTTATTGATTCAAGAAGCTTTTATGTGTTCCAATTTGGTTCGAGAAGACATTAAAGTCGGCACAATTGAGCATGTCATGAGTGCGATAGCTGGTTTAGGCATTGATAATCTCATTGTCGAAGTCTCTGCTTCTGAAGTACCGATCATGGATGGTAGCGCAGGACCATTTATTTACTTACTCATGCAAGGTGAGTTAGCGGAACAAAATGCCCCAAAGAAGTTTATTCGTATTCTTAAGCCTGTCGAAGCTTTGATTGAAGATAAACGTGCGATTTTTACCCCTCATTCAGGTTTTCAACTGAACTTTACTATTGATTTCGACCATCCTGCCTTTGCTAAGGAATACCAGTCTGTCTCCATTGATTTCTCCACTGAAACATTTGTCTATGAAGTCAGTGAGGCGCGTACCTTTGGTTTTATGAAAGATTTGGATTATTTGAAAGCCAATAATCTTGCATTGGGTGCAAGTTTAGAGAATGCAATTGGTGTAGATGATACGGGTGTCGTCAATGAAGAGGGTTTACGCTTTGCTGATGAGTTTGTGCGCCATAAAATTTTAGATGCTGTGGGTGACTTATATTTGCTTGGGCATCAAGTTATTGCCAAGTTTGATGGCTATAAATCTGGACATGCGCTAAATAACCAGCTTTTGCGCAATGTTCAAAACGATCCAAGCAGCTATGAAATTGTAACATTTGTTAACGAGAATGAATGTCCAATTCCATACGTGAGTGTGACATAAGTCATTGTCTTTCAGTGGGTGTGTTATATTATAACAATCTAATCTGAGATTTTTGTCACAAAATTTGTGTACGTTTTCTTACTGTAAAGCTAGGTTATTATTTTTTATTGCTTGCCAAACGTAGTAAAGCTTGGCTAAGCTTAGGGTCGCTCACATATTCAGCGGCACTGCGTAATAGCTCTTGTGTCTCTGATGAAAGTGCTTTAGATGGGGGAGAGGGTTCACGAGAGACTGTGGTTTTGTTTCTCAACCGGACTTGTATTTTTCGTAATTCCTTGAAACCTTCAAGCTGAGCTAACTGCGCAACATAGTGACTTTGTAAATAACTCAGTTGACTGATCATTGCTTGATTTTCACCTGTTATGGTCAAAATACCATGTTGATAACAAACAACCTGCCATTGCTCTGGTTGGGGCAGTAATGGTTGAATAATTTTCGTAAGTTGTTTCCATTGTGTGACTTGCGTAGTGAGAAACGTTAAGTTTCCAGTTTTTATGTGTTGTCCTTTCTGTTGAAAAACGTTGGTAGGTTCAGACATGTTAACTTCCTCAGAGGTTATGTGTTCATCTTAAGCGTTCAGTTCAACTGTTATCAAGGAAGAGATGATAAAGGAACTTTAGTAAGGACGGTTTCAAGAGGTTTTTTATGCATCATACGCGTCGTATTTTACTCGCATTTTCATTGGCTGCGTCAGCTGCTTCGGTTGCTTTTGCAGATTATCAAAATATCAGCCAAACAACGGACACTGACCGTTTAGAACAGTTATCTAAAACCTTAGCTCAAGGTTCTTATAATCACCCAGATGATATTGATCTGCCAGCAGTTTCAAATGTTTCAGTTCAATTACGTGAAAAAACTATCGAATTGAATAACGCGACGATTGAAAAGAAATACGGCCGTTCTGCAATTTCAAGCAAAGACAATGCACCATCATTCTCTGCGAATACAGGTTATTCTTGGTTGGTAAGCCATCCTTTACAAGAAGGTCGTGTAAGTTCTTCTTGGGGTAATCGTACGCTACTTGGTTCAACGCGTCATCATTCAGGTCTTGATCTTGCTGCACCATCAGGCACGCCGATTTATGCGACTGGTCCAGGTGTTGTTACCAAATCAGGTTGGGGTACAGGCTACGGTCAATATGTTGAGATTGATCATGGCAATGGTTACATCACTCGTTATGCACACGCATCTCGTTTAATCGTGAATGCTGGTGATCGCGTAAGCGCTGGTGAGCATATTGCGAATGTTGGATGCACAGGTCGCTGTACAGGTCCGCATTTACACTTTGAAGTTGTAAAAGATGGTCAACGCAAAAATCCTTCACCGTACTTAGCGATGTTGCCATAATATAATTTGTTAACAGTTGTATAGAAATATTAAAAAATCGCCTTTATTGGCGATTTTTTGTATTTTTTGTTTCATTTGGGTCAATGACTATTTAGTGAGAAAATATTAAGGAATTTTGTATTCATTTGGGGCAATACCTTTATGAAGTGAAAACATGATAAATATATAACGTCAAAATAACTTAAGGGAAAAGGTGAATTGTATGGCGTTTTATGGCGACTCAGACGCGCAGGAAACCCAGGAATGGCAAGAAGCATTTGATTCAGTATTACAACATATGGGCACGGAACGCGCTGCATTCTTACTCGAAAAACTGTATCAAAGAGCAATTGCGAAACATGTTCCAATCCAACGCTTAAATACACCTTATCTCAATACCATTTCAGTTGAAGAACAGCCTGCAATGCCAGGTGATCAGGATATGGAGCGTCGTATCCGTGCTTTGATTCGTTGGAATGCACTGGCAATGGTATTGCGTGCGAATAAAACCGGTGATGACTTAGGCGGACACCTTGCAAGCTTCGCATCTTCTGCGACTTTATATGATGTTGGTTTTAACCATTTCTTCCGCGCTGCTTCAGATAACTTCGGCGGCGATATGATTTATTACCAAGGTCATTGCGCCCCTGGTATTTATGCACGTTCTTTCTTAGAAGGTCGTTTAACTGAGGATCAGCTCAATAATTTCCGCCGTGAAGTCGGTGGTAATGGTCTCCCAAGCTATCCACATCCTTATTTAATGCCTGATTATTGGCAGTTCCCAACGGTATCGATGGGTTTAGGCCCTATTATGTCGATTTACCAAGCACACATTCAAAAGTACTTGATGAATCGTGGTTTGATTAAAGAGGAAGATCGTAAAGTCTGGGCATATCTGGGCGATGGTGAGATGGATGAGCCAGAAAGTACGGGTGCAATTTCACTAGCAGGTCGTGAAAAATTAGATAACTTGGTTTGGGTGGTGAACTGTAACTTACAGCGTTTGGATGGTCCAGTACGTGGTAACGGTAAGATCATCCAAGAGCTTGAATCATTGTTCCGTGGCGCAGGTTGGCGTGTGATTAAAGTGGTGTGGGGCCGTCATTGGGATCCATTGCTTGCACAAGACGCTTCAGGCGCTTTAAAAGCGGTCATGGAAGAAACGGTTGATGGTGAGTACCAACGCTATCAAGTGAAAGGTGGTGCATATACCCGTGAGAAATTCTTTGGTAAGTACCCAGAAGCTGCGGAACTTGTAAAAGATTTAAGCGACGAAGACATCGATAATCTTAATCGTGGTGGCCATGATCCGTACAAAGTTTTTGCTGCTTATGCAGAAGCGATGAAAGCCAAAGGCCAACCGACCGTTATTCTTGCGAAAACGGTTAAAGGTTACGGTTTGTCTGAAGAAATTGAAGCGGTGAACAAAACGCACCAAATCAAAAAAATGCAGATCGACTCTTTGAAATATGTACGTGACCGTTTTAATCTGCCATTTACAGATGACAAGTTAGAAGAGCTTCCGTTCTATCGCCCAAGTGAAAACTCTCCAGAAATGAAGTATATAAAGGCGCGTCGTGAAGCATTAGGTGGCTACCTACCTGCACGTCGTAAGGAGAGTGAAACTTTACCGATTCCTGAATTATCTGTATTTGATGCTGTGTTAAATGGTTCAGGTGGTAAAGAGCAATCGACTACGATGCTGATGGTGCGTTTAATTGCTGCTTTACTGAAAGAAAAAGCCATTAAAGATCGCGTAGTTCCAATCGTTCCAGATGAAGCACGTACTTTTGGTCTGGAAGGTATGTTCCGTCAGCTGGGTATTTATGCTGCTCACGGTCAAAAATATACCCCAGAAGACCAAGAACAGTTAATGCATTACCGTGAAGCAAGTGACGGTCACATGTTGCAAGAAGGGATTAACGAAGCAGGTGCGATGAGCGCTTGGGCTGCGTTGGCAACCAGTTATTCAACCAATAACTTGCCAATGATTCCAATGTACATGTACTACTCAATGTTCGGTTTCCAACGTATTGGCGACATTGCATGGGCTGCTGGTGATGCACAGGCACAAGGTTTCTTGTTAGGTGCTACTGCTGGTCGTACCACATTGAACGGTGAAGGTTTGCAGCACCAAGATGGTCATTCACATATCTTAGCGAACACCATTCCAAACTGTGTATCTTATGATCCATGTTTTGGTTATGAATTGGCTGTGATCGTACATGATGGTTTACAACGTATGTATGTGAACCAAGAGCGAGTGTTCTATTACTTAACTGTAATGAACGAAAATTACGAGCATCCTGCAATGCCAGAAGGCGCTGAGGAAGGCATTAAACGTGGTATGTACTTGTTCGAAAAAGATGAAAAAGCAACGGTTCAATTACTTGGTTCAGGTGTCATTCTGCGTGAAGTGATCAAAGCAGCGAAAATCTTACGTGATGAATACCAGATCCACTCAAACGTTTGGAGCGTAACAAGCTTCAATGAGTTGTCACGTGATGGTATGGCATGTGAAGAATACAACCGTTTACACCCACTGACTGAAGAAGTGAAAGAGTCTTGGGTATCTAAACAGTTACGTGGTACAGAAGGTATCGTTGTTTCAGCAACAGACCATATGCGTGCATATAGCGAACAAATCCGTGCATATCTTCCAGATGGTCGTCCATTTGTTGCATTAGGTACAGATGGTTATGGGCGTTCAGATACTCGCGCAAACTTACGTAGTTTCTTTGGTGTTGATGCTGCACATATCGTTGTTGCGACTTTGAAAAAATTAGCTGACGAAGGTGAAGTAGACGCACGTTTAGTCAAAGATGCAATTTCTAACTTTGAGTTAGATACGGATCGTCCAGTGGCTTGGGCGCCACAAGCGCATCCAGAAGTTCAGGCCGTTGCTGAATATCATGAAACACAAACAGGTGAGGGGAAATAATCATGCAAATCCAAGCACCTGATATTGGCGTAGATAAAGCGCTCGTTGCAGAAATCTTGGTCAAAGTAGGCGACCATGTTGCAGTTGACGATAGCCTTCTGGTGTTAGAGTCAGATAAGGCAACGGTCGAAGTACCAAGCACTGCGGTAGGGATCGTAAAAAGTATTCTGGTGAAACAGGGTGATGAAGTTACCGAAGGCGTCGCATTGATCGAACTAGAGTCTGAGACTGCTGCTGAAGCGCCTGCGAATGACGCACCGAAAGCAGAAGCGCCAAAAGCAGAAGCAAAACCTGTCGAAGCTGAAATAAAAGCACAACCAGCTGTCGCCCCAACAGCGACAGCAAGCCAAGTTGTCGATGTAAAAGTTCCAGATATTGGTGTAGAAAAAGCGTTGGTTGCAGAAGTACTGGTCAAAGTTGGTGATCAGATTGAACCTGAACAAAGTATTGTGGTGGTTGAATCGGACAAGGCGACTGTAGAAGTACCAAGCTCGGTTGCTGGGATTGTGGAAGCAATCCAGATTAAAGAAGGCGACAGCATCAAAGAAGGCGTGGTATTGATTCAGGTCAAGACTGAGAGCGCTGCAACGTCATCTGAACCGCAAGCAGCTCCAGCTAAAACAGAAGCGCCAGTCGCAACTAAAGAAGCACCAGTTGCAAGCAATACCTCAACAGGTAATGTCGAAATTGAAGTGCCTGATCTAGGTGTAGAAAAAGCACTTGTTTCAGAAATTTTGGTCAATGTCGGTGATCGCGTTGAAGCTCAACAAAGCCTATGTGTGGTTGAGTCAGATAAAGCGTCTGTTGAAGTGCCAAGTTCAGTGGCGGGGATTGTAAAAGCAATTCATGTCTCTGCCAATCAAGAAGTTCGCCAAGGCATGGCTTTGGCAATGATCGAGGTAAGTGGTCAGGCTGCTGCTCCAGCAGTGCCAAAAGCTCAACCCGCCGCTGCGCCTGCTACGCAAGCAGCACCAGCAAAACCACAGGCAGCAGCGACAGCAGCACCAAGTGCGCCAGCGCCAGCTGAGAAGCTGACCAAAGAGCAAGAAGCAGAAAATGCGAAGGTTTATGCAGGCCCTGCCGTGCGTAAACTGGCGCGTGAATTAGGCGTTGTTCTAGGTCAGGTCAAGGCTTCTGGTGAACATGGTCGTGTGATGAAGGACGATGTTTTTGCATATGTAAAAGCACGTCTCACGACATCACAGCCAGCACCTTCTGCTCAAGCAGCACCAGTAGCTTCGGGCTTACCGAAGTTGCCAGACTTTGGTGCATTTGGTGGTGGTGAAGTGAAAGCAATGACGCGTTTACAGCAAGTGTCTGTACCACAGTTGTCATTGAACAATTTCATTCCGCAAGTCACCCAGTTCGATGTGGCGGATATTACTGAACTCGAAGCGTGGCGTGGTGAACTCAAAGATGGCTTTAAAAAGCAGGGTCTGAGCTTAACAATTTTGGCTTTTATTGCCAAAGCGGTTGCACACTTGCTCAAAGAAGAGCCTTATTTTGCTGGGCATTTGGCCGATGATCAGAAGTCAGTGTTATTGCGTAACGAAATTCATATGGGGATTGCAGTTGCGACTCCAGATGGCTTAACCGTTCCGGTATTACGTAACCCAGATCAAAAATCGATTAAGCAGATTGCGACAGAACTGGCTGAATTGAGCCAGAAAGCACGTGACCGCAAATTGTCGCCGAAAGATTTACAAGGTGCCAACTTTACCATTACCAGCTTGGGTAGTATCGGTGGAACTGCATTCACCCCATTGGTGAATTGGCCACAAGTTGCGATCTTAGGTATTTCGCCTGCAACCATGCAACCAGTATGGAATGGTAAAGACTTTGATCCACGTTTGATGTTGCCATTGTCATTGTCTTATGACCATCGTGTGATTAATGGTGCGGATGCAGCTCGCTTTACCAATAAGCTGACCAAACTGTTGAAAGACATTCGCACATTACTACTGTAAGTGTTTAAATTATATTTGGAATAACCTCGCAAATGCGGGGTTTTCTTTTCAGTGATACATCAAAACTTAAGCTTTATTTGTGGCCAATTTTATTTAGAATAATTCTCAGTATTGAGTTTAAAACAGGAGCAAGGATGTTTGCCATTTATCGAGTGATGCTACCGCTTTTGCTGGTTGTATTTGTAGCGATGGGGGTGTGGGTGAGTTTTTTGCACTTTCCTTGGGAATGGGTAATGTACGCGGTGATGGGTTTAGAAGTATGTGTTGCTACAGTGGTGATGGCTGTTGAATATCAAGCTCAGCATGTAGGAAGTGCGAGCGGTTGGGGAAGTTTTGGTTTTCTTGGCTTGAGTGCCTATTTTGCATTTCTTTTAGGTATATTCCGTTTGCTGTTATGGGGTTATCAAAAATTCTGGGTCTAAAGATTCAAAATGATATCTTTATTTGTTAGAATAGTATCACTTCATTGGGGAGTAGCCGCTCTTTACGCAAAGTAAAGAGGTGATGATCAACATAATTGTTCAACAGAACATGGTCATCATAGCAAAGAACCAAAGCAGCTTAGGCTGTGCTTTTGTTGGCAAGACCTTTGATTTATCACTCTGCATCAATCTATTTGATTTTGGCTAGCAGGAGGGATAAGTCATCGGTATATATGCTAGCCAGAGCATTCAATTATGTATGAATTTCTCATCTCAACTTCAATTGTTGCCCTTGCAGAAATGGGTGATAAAACTCAGCTTCTTGCCTTACTCCTTGCCGCGCGCTTTCGAAAACCTGTTCCAATTTTAATTGCCATTTTACTTGCAACAACCATTAACCATGGTATTTCTGCGGTATTTGGTCAATGGATTACAACTGTATTAAGTCCTGAGATTTTGATCTGGATTCTTGCACTTGGATTCATCGGTATGGCGATTTGGATGCTGATTCCTGATGAGCTTGGAGATGAAACTGAAAGCATTAATAAGTGGCAACGTTTTGGTGTATTCGGTGCGACTTTTATTTTGTTCTTCTTGGCGGAAATCGGTGATAAAACTCAAATCGCAACTGTCGCACTCGCTGCTCGTTTTGACAGTGTGTTTTGGGTGATGTGTGGTACGACTGTGGGGATGATGATTGCCAATGCGCCTGCTGTGTTTATTGGTAATAAGCTTGCTGATCGTTTGCCAATTTCTTTGATTCATAAAATTGGCGCTGCGATTTTCTTAATTGTCGGTGTTTCAACATTGGTTCAGCATTATTTCTTTGCTTAACGGCTGTATCGACGAAATATAAGTTAAATCAATGCCAAGTCTATTTTGATGAAATTCAACGTAGGACTTGGCATTATTTTTTAATTTTAGTAGTTAAATTTCACTGTAAAATTGATTTGGCGTGGGTTGCCTAGCGTAATCAGATTTTCATTGAGTGCGCCAGCATAGTAGTCTTTATCAAACATATTGCGGATTGAAAGTTGTGCACCCCAATGTTCTGTATCATAGCCTGCTTCAGTATCAAATACTGTGTAGCTCGGAATATCCAACGTTAAACCATCAACGCTTTTTTTCGTTTCGCCTCGAAGTCCTGCACCCACATACCAGCCTAAATTTGAATTTGGTTCAAAGCGATAGCGTGTCGATAAGCTATAGCTCTGTTTTGGAATATTGTCGATGCGAATACCAATATTTTCAGCTGTTGTATCCTGAGTAGTTTTTGCATCAGGTGTATAGGTATATGCTGCGGTGAGTTTGAGCTGATCAAATAAATGCGCCGTGACTTCTGTTTCAATCCCCCGTGTCATTTGCTCACCACGTTGTACTTTAAATCCACTGTTGATTGGATCTGATACTGAGACATTTTGGCGACGTAAATCAAACCATGCGATGCTACCTTGGATGCGTTGATCTAGGCTTTGTAGTTTTAAGCCGACTTCAACTTGCTTGCCTTTCTCTGGGTTAAATGCATTGTCATTAGCATCTGTTCCGCTGACAGGAAGAAATGATGTTGCATAGCTAACATAAGGGGCTGCAATATCATTGATGGTATAGAGGAGAGACGCATTGCCTGTAAATGCATTATCTGATTGGGTTGATTCTGTATTTTTCACCAAATTTTTATTTTGTGTTTCAGCCCAATCGTGACGACCTGCTAGATTTAACACCCATTGATCATTGAGTTGAATTCGATCACGTAGATATAAGCCTGTATATCTGAGGCGATTGATATCATGATTTGTGGGTGATTCAGGACAAGTTACCTTGGTATTGTATTGCGGATGATATAAATTTAAATTGCCCACGGTACAACGGTTATTGATGTAATCGCTTTTTTCTTGCATGGCATCGACACCAATCGTGAGTTCATGCGACATATTGGCAAGGCTAAAGCGTCTTTGTAGTTGATTATCGATTGAAAAACTTAAATTATCGACATCTTGATAACGTCCTTGACGTTGGATTGTGGTGTAATCGATCGTCCCATCAGAATTTTTCGCCCAAAAGTTCTTGCCTGTTGCAGCAAATACGGCAGGACCAACCATGTCTGTTTTTTGTACGGCAAAATTTTGTTTGAACTTCCATTCATTTTCAAAAGTATGTGCAAAATTATAGCCACTCCGATAAACATCCGCATTGTAGCCGCCATGAGCTGGTTCGCTAATGAATAATTTTGAGTCTAATGCGCCATTTGGATTTGTTAGCAATGTACCTAAGACTGGTAAGCCTTGTTGGCGCATATATTCACGATGTTGATAGCTCGCAATGACCGAAAGATCAGTATTGTCACCTAAGTCAAAATTATAAGAAGGTGAAATATAGTAATTTTTAAAATACACGAAATCGGTTGGATCATTTTGATCTGCAACACGTCCGTTGATGCGGAAAGCACCTTTTTCACTGTCATTCGGACTATAGTTTAAATCGAAAGTGCCTTGTTTAAGTTGATTAGAGCCGTAGGTCACAGATCCTCGGTAGAATGAGTCAGCTTGAGGTCGTTTAGTGACCATATTGACCATGCCACCGGGTTGAACGAGGCCGAAATTAACAGATGCAGGCCCTTTGATGACTTGTACTTGATCCATACCAGAGAGTTCTGTTGCGACAAAAGTGCTCTGCCCTTGCCGTAAACCATCAATAAAAACCTGATCCGATGAGTTTTGTCCACGGATAATAAAATCGTCCCAACCACGTCGTCCAAGTTGTCCCGAAACAACACCTGCAACACCATCAATCGCTTCTGCTAAAGTCTGTGCTTGTTTTTGCTCTAGCTGTTCTTGATTAATTACACTGACGGATTGTGCTGTTTTAAAAAGTGGAGCGTCTGACTTTAGTGCTGAAGTTGCTTGAGTGGCAACATAAGTGTCAGTTTGATCTTGCTCTGCTTGAATTGAAATGGTGGGAAGCGTATTGGTTGTATCGTCTGCATAAGCGGTTGTCATAAAGCCGAAAACAAGTGTTGCTAGCAGCGTTCGATGTGGAGGGAGCATAGAAGATTCCAAAACTGAGAGGTATCTCAGATCGAGGTGATATTAATGAGAATGGTTATTATTTTAATTGATGTGAATAAGGATACTCAAGTTATAAATCAGTAAAATTTACATAGATAAATTACGATAAAAGTCCAATATCTGATTGAAACAGCGACTAAATCCCATTATTTTATTATGGAATTAAAAATATTTCATATTTAAAGAATTTTTCTGGGGTTGCTATGAGCTTTGATCGGACTACATCACAAATATTATTTGATAATGGTACTCATAAATGCATTAGTTTTACCAGTTTGGTAAAGGGCGAGGGTATTCAAGCTAATCAATTTTTAATTATTGATCATGATCGTGCTGCTGTTTTAGATCCAGGTGGGGACTTAACGTATGTTCCTTTGACGATGGAATTGAATCGATATACGAAGCTTAAAAATTTAGATTATGTGATGGCTTCGCATCAAGATCCTGACATTATTACCTCGATGCCGCGTTGGTTGGTTTATACCGACGCAAAAGTTGTCGCTTCAAAATTATGGGCACGATTTTTACCACATCTGAATTCAGCTTTTATGAGTGATCGTATGAAAGGCAATTGGGAGGAGCGTTTGATTGAATTGCCTGACACAGGACAAGTGATTCCACTGGGTGAATCATCTATTGTTGCCGTGCCTGCTCACTTTTTACATTCGGTTGGCAATTTCCAATTTTATGATCCAACGGCAAAAATTTTATTTTCTGGTGATATGGGGGCGTCGATTGTTGAAGATGCCAGTCTACCGATCACTGATTTTGAAGCCCACATCAAAAAAATGAAAGGCTTCCATCAACGCTATATGTGCTCAAATAAAGTGATTCGTTTATGGGTCAATATGGTTCGTCAAATGGATTTGGATATGATTGTTCCTCAACATGGCACGGCATTTGTCGGTAAAGAGATGATTAATAAATTTTTGGATTGGATTGAAAATCTAGAATGTGGCGTAGACCTTATGAATGAGTATGTTTTCAGCATTCCAACGGAAATAAATTAAAGCTTGATTAATCCTTAAAATTTGAACGAATAAATCTATCGAAAACAGATAAATATATATTGTTTTCGGTAGTGAATTTTCTTAGGATTCGCGCTATAAAAAATTTGATTTGGTCGCGAGAATTTTAATAAAAATGTTGTCTCAAATTGCTACGCCAGATGCATGCATTAGTTGTGGTGCATGCTGCGCAAATTTCCGTGTCTCATTCTATTGGGCTGAAGCTGAAAGCATGCCTGAAGAAATGGTTGAACCTCTTACAGCGGTTTATTCTTGCATGAAAGGAACCAATCAATCACAACCTAGATGTGTAGCCTTACAGGGTGAAGTTGGTGTCAATGTAAGTTGTTCTATTTATGAAGCGCGTAGCTCAAGTTGTAAAGAAGTACAAATTGCAGATGAACAATGTAATAAAGCACGAATGAAACACAATATGATTCCACTCATTTGTGTCGATCCACAAGATTCTGAAAATAATGAGAATTTTGATCAGGTCTGTTAATTCTGTTTTGATAAATTCAATGTAAAAAGCATTTATTCTGATGAAGAAGTGCTTTTTCTCAAATTATTTTCTTCATAGAAAATGAAAATCACATCGAAATTTGTTTATAATAGCTCACGGAAATTACCAGTGAGATTGTTATGCTGACCATCGTTCAAGAAGCCTTGACCTTCGATGATGTCTTATTACTTCCTGCCTACTCTACTGTTCTCCCAAAAGATGTCTCCTTAAAGACACGTTTAACTCGCGGAATTCAACTTAATATTCCTCTCGTTTCTGCTGCAATGGATACTGTGACTGAGTCTCGTATGGCAATTGCGATGGCGCAGAATGGTGGTATTGGTATTTTGCACAAAAACATGGACATCTCAGCACAAGCTGCTGAAGTTCGTCGTGTGAAAAAATTTGAAGCGGGGATGGTGAAAGATCCTATCACTGTGACACCAGAAACAACTGTTCGTGAATTGATTGCAATCACAAGTGCCAACAACATCAGCGGTGTGCCTGTTGTTAAAGATGGCAAAGTTGTCGGTATCGTAACAGGACGTGATACACGTTTTGAAACGAACCTAGAACAGCCTGTGAGCAACATCATGACAGGTCAAGATCGCTTAGTTACTGTACGTGAAGGCGAATCTAAAGAAAATATTCAAGCATTATTGCAAAAACATCGTATTGAAAAAGTCTTAGTTGTTGGTGAGCACAATGAACTCAAAGGCTTGATTACGGTGACTGACTTCCGTAAAGCCGAAAGCTATCCAAACAGCTGTAAAGATGACCTTGGTCGTTTACGTGTAGGTGCTGCTGTGGGTACAGGTGCTGAGACACCAAGTCGTGTAGAAGCATTGGTTGATGCTGGTGTTGATGCGATTGTTGTAGATACTGCACATGGTCATTCAGCTGGTGTAATTGAACGCGTTCGTTGGGTAAAAGCAAACTACCCACAAGTTCAAGTGATTGGTGGAAATATTGCGACAGGCGATGCGGCATTGGCATTGCTTGATGCTGGTGCAGATGCCGTTAAAGTGGGTATCGGTCCTGGTTCGATTTGTACAACACGTATTGTGGCAGGTATTGGTATGCCACAAATTTCTGCGATTGACAGTGTTGCAAATGCACTGAAAGACCAAATTCCTTTGATTGCTGATGGTGGTATCCGCTTCTCTGGCGATATGGCAAAAGCAATTGGTGCGGGTGCAAGCACGATTATGGTCGGTTCACTGCTTGCGGGTACTGAAGAAGCGCCGGGTGAAGTTGAGTTCTTCCAAGGTCGTTATTACAAGGCGTATCGTGGTATGGGTTCTTTAGGTGCGATGGCAGGTGCGACTGGTTCAGCTGACCGTTATTTCCAAGACTCAAAGGCAGGCGCTGAAAAATTAGTACCTGAAGGCATTGAAGGACGTGTTCCATATAAAGGCCCAATGGGTAATATCATCCATCAAATGATGGGCGGTCTACGTTCTTCTATGGGTTATACTGGTTCATCGACCATTGAAGACCTTCGCCAAAATGCGAAATTCGTGAAAATTACTTCAGCAGGTATGTCTGAATCACACGTACATGACGTAACGATTACTAAAGAAGCGCCAAATTATCGTGTTGGTTGATTTTTGGTAATTTTACCGATAGAAAAACCGTCAGTTTACTGACGGTTTTTTTGTTTTTGGTGTAAAGTGAGCGTGATGAGAAATATATGGTGATAGACCATATAAACGATAAGAAAGTGAGTAGAAGATGAGTTATTTTGGCACTGATGGCATTCGTGGAAAATTTGGACAAATGCCAATTACCCCTGAGTTTGCATTAAAACTTGGCTTTGCCGCAGGAAAAGTACTAAAAAGAAATAGTCCGAAAAATAAGCCAATTGTGGTATTAGGTAAGGATACGCGTTTATCTGGATATATTTTAGAAGCTGCACTACAAGCAGGTCTAAACGCTGCGGGTGTTTATGTTCATTTATTAGGTCCATTACCAACACCAGCGATTGCTCACTTAACTCGTGCACTACACGCGCATGCGGGGATTGTGATTTCTGCGTCGCACAACCCTTACTTTGATAATGGGATTAAGTTCTTCTCAAGTGAAGGTAAAAAACTTCCTGATACCTTACAGGACGAAATTAACCAAGAATTAGAAAAAGATCTTGTCATTGATGACACGGCAAACCTTGGTAAAAGCGTACGTGTAACAGATGCCAATGGTCGTTATATCGAATTCTGTAAATCCACTTTCCCATACCATTTCAACTTACATAATTTAAAAATTGTTGTGGATTGTGCCAATGGTGCAGCCTATAGCGTAGGACCTTCTGTATTCCGTGAGTTGGGTGCGAAGGTAATTTCATTATTCAATGAACCAGATGGTTTAAATATTAATGAAAATTGTGGTTCAACTCATCCTGAACAATTACAGAAAGCAGTTGTAGAACATCAGGCTGATCTTGGCATTGCTTTTGATGGTGATGCTGATCGTGTAGTGATGGTGGATAAAAATGGTGATCTGATTGATGGTGACCATATTTTGTATATTTTAGCGACGCAAGCCAACCACAAGCCAAAAGGTGTCGTGGGTACAGTCATGAGTAATATGGCGCTTGAACTGGCATTGGAAAAAGCGGGCGTGGGTTTTGTCCGTGCCAAAGTAGGTGACCGTTACGTGTTACAAGCACTCGAAGAAAACGCTTGGGTAACGGGCGGTGAGCCATCAGGGCATATCCTCACTTTGGATAAAAGCACAACAGGTGATGCGATTATTGCTGCATTGCAAGTGCTGACGGTTATGGTTGAGCAGGGTAAAGCCTTACATGAATTAGTGGAAGGTTTTGTTTTATTCCCTCAAGTGCTGGTTAATGTTCGTTTACAGCAAATGATCGACCCGTATTCTATTCCAGCTTTAGTGGCTGAATTTGATAAAGCAGAGCAGCAGCTCAAAGGTCGTGGACGTATTTTAATTCGTAAGTCAGGTACTGAGCCTATGATTCGTGTGATGGTCGAAGGCGATCAACAAGAAGAGGTTGTGAGTCTGGCAAATCATTTAGCTGATGCAGTACGTGCGCAGGCGCAAGTTGCTTAAGGAGATAAATAATGAGTGATGTCATTAAGGATCTCAGCGAGCTACGTTTAAGTTACGAACAAGGCGAATTACACGAAGCGCAAATCAGCAATGATCCACATGTGCAATTTTTAAACTGGTTTAATCATGCGCTTGATGCAAATCTGCATGAACCCTATACCATGTCACTTGCGACAGCAAATGCACAAGGTCGTCCGCATGTTCGAACAGTCTTGTTACGTGGTGCGACTGAGGCGGGTTATGATTTTTATACCAATTATGACAGCCAAAAAGGTTTAGATCTTGCTGAAAATCCTTTTGCTGAGTTGTTATTTTATTGGCCTAGCTTAGAACGTCAGGTGCGTATCAGTGGTAAGGTACTTAAGATTTCTGAACAAGAATCGACTGATTATTATCATAAACGCCCTCGTGATAGCCAAATTGCAGCGCACATTAGTACTCCACAAAGTGGTGCGATTTCGAGTCGTGAAGAATTGCAACAACGCTTTCAACAACTCCAGCAGAGCATTGGTGATCAAGGTGAGTTAGCTAAACCTGAATTTTGGGGAGGTTATCGTCTCGAAGCAGATTATTATGAATTCTGGCAGGGGCGACCAAACCGCTTGCATGATCGTTTAAGTTATGAAAAACAGAATGATCTCTGGACGATTCAACGTTTGATGCCATAAATGACACAGATACTTATTCAAAAGAGACCATTACTCACACGCCCTGAACAGTTTCAGGGCGTGCCTCTGTTTATCGCAGAGATTTTGGCAAGACGAGGTGTTCAGTCTGAACAAGAGCTTGAATTAAAGCTTAAACATCTACTTGCTCCGCATTTGAAAGGTTTAGATCGAGCAGTTGAGTTGATTGATCAAGCGATTGATCAGCAAAAGAAAATCATCATTGTGGGCGACTACGATGCAGATGGTGCAACCAGTACCGCGCTGATGGTATTAGTCTTAAAAGAAATGGGTGCATTGGTCGACTATCTGGTACCTGACCGTTTTAAATATGGCTATGGGTTAACTCCCAAAATTGCTGAATTGGCACACGCAACCTATCAACCTGATTTATTGATTACTGTCGATAATGGGATATCAAGTCATGCGGGTGTTGAAACGGCGCAGTCGCTTGGGATGCAAGTGATTATTACGGATCACCACTTAACCAGTAAGCCAACACCACTTGCTGAAGCTGTGGTGAATCCAAACCAATTGGATTGCGAGTTTTCGAGTAAGGCATTGGCAGGGGTTGGAGTCGCATTCTATGTCTTGGCAAAACTGGCAAGTTTTCGCAGTCAGCACAATAAAACGAGCAGTAAAGTCACTCAATATTTAGATCTAGTTGCTTTGGGTACTTATGCTGATGTTGCAACTTTAGATTATAACAATCGCATTTTGATTGATGCGGGTGTTAAACGCATCCAACAGTATCAGTGTCGTGCTGGAATTTTAGCGTTACTCGATATTGCTGGTCGTGATGCAGCTCATCTACGTGCGCAGGATTTAGGTTTTGTGCTTGGTCCGCGGATTAATGCCGCAGGTCGTATGGAAAGTATGCGTATCGGAATAGAATGTCTACTTGCTGAAGACATGGCAACTGCTTATCCGATTGCTCAGCAGCTCAATCAACTGAATGTTGAACGTCGACAAGTTGAAAATGAAATGAAGCAACAGGCACTCACGGCTTTGCAACAAATACAATTAACAACCGAACATATTCCTCCTGCTTTGGTAATGTTTGAGGAACAATGGCATCAAGGGGTGATCGGTATCGTTGCAGGCCGCTTAAAAGAGCAGTTTCATCGACCAAGCTTAGTGTTTGCGCCCGATGAAGATGGGATACATATCAAAGGTTCTGCTCGTTCAATCGAAGGGATTCATATCCGAGATATGATTGAGCAGGTTGTTGAACAGTATCCGCATTTGGTCAGTCATTTTGGTGGGCATGCAGCAGCAGCGGGTTTAACACTAAAAAAAGAACATTTTGAAGAATTTAAAACCGTGTTTACTCAAATGATTGCGGAAATGGATTCTGATTTATTTCAAGCAACTTTATGGACGGATGGTGAGTTAGATGACTCCGCTTTGCATTTAGGAACTTTAGATTGGATAGAGCAACTTGGCCCTTGGGGACAAAAATTTCCTCTACCTCAGTTCGAGGGTCGGTTTAAAGTGATTGATTATCGTTGGCTCAAGGATCAGCACTTAAAATTAAAACTTGCTGTAGGGCAACATGCGATTGATGCGATTGCTTTTAATGCCATCGATCGTTATGAATTTAATCCAATGTTGGGTTATGTCGATTTGGTGTACACCTTAGAACGTAATGTTTTTAATGGGAATACCAGTTTACAATTGCAGGTCACCTATTTAAAGCAATAAAAAATCCGCTCTGTTGAGCGGATTTTTTGTTTTATAGAAACTCAATTAAAAGCGGAATGTACCTTTGATGCCATAAGAGTCAGCACCATCAGTTGTCGTGTATCCCACACCTAAAGCAAATTGAGGGTTAAAGAATTTTTGTGCACGAATGTTGAAAATACTATCCGAGTCGTCAGCTGTAGAGTCTGCAAAAGAAACACCAACACTTAGTGTTTGATCTAAATACATATCAGCAGCTAAACGATAAGATGTTTCATCACCGATGTAAGTTACACCTTCAAAATTTGTATAGAAGCCTGCGACTTCAGAAACATATTTTGCGCGAAGTGAAACGGCTGTATCGTCGTTATCACCAGAAACAACGGCAGCATTACTGACATTAGTAACAAAACCATATTTTGCTACTTTTACAGGGTTGATACTTTCTGAAAAATCAGCCACACCTACAGCAAGTAATAAACCATTTACTGGAAGGAAACCTGCTTCAAACTCGTAACCATTGCCATTATCTGACTCTGAACCAAGTCCATTAATGGTGGCTTTAATATTCGTGCGGTGTAATGCACCAGAAACATAAAACTGAGTATCAGGAATAAAAATTTCGCCTTCTACACCGATAATATTAAATTGCAAATCACCAAAATCTTCATCATCTTGAAGTTTGCTATACGCATATCCACCGCCGATGTTCGATGCTTTGTCAAGGAAAGCTGCTTCTGCAAGAGGCGCATTACGGGTTTGCACAGGATTAAAGTAATATTTACCGCTGATTGCTGCGCTATTGGTTTTACCGCCGTCCATGTCGACGTATTCATAAGCACCAGTCGCTTCGGTTTGATATGCATTCGCATTTAAAGCAACACAAGAACTTAAAAGTGCTGTAATTAAGCTTAATTTTTTCATTCAATAACTCCCCTTTATTAAAATAATGCATCGTAATAATTTGTTGCGAGTTGTAGTGTAGTCAAAATTTGAGAGTCGTCAATTATTAAATGAATGATCAAAATATTTAGCTGTTTCTGTTTAAATAATCAGATATTGAATTCAATATGAATCAGGGTGCTTATTTTTTTATTTATAAATATTCATTATAAAAAAACCGCCACGAAAATTGATTTCAGAGCGGTTTTTAGAATCTAAAAGTTAGGATTTAACGATTAGAAACGGTATGCAGCACGAACACCATAAGTGTTGTAATCATCGCCAAAACCGACACGGCCTTCTAAGCTTACTTGCTGATTTAGGAATTTCTTCGCAGAAATACCCCATTCATCACGGTTCGTAAGATCGTTATTGTAGTAATCTGCACCTACACTGAGTGTTTTATCTAGGTAGTAATCACCTTTTACTCGGTATTCATCTAAATCACCGAAAGCACCATATGCTTCTAGATTGATGTCATTTCCACCAACTTGAGTGACGTATTTTGCGCGAACGGTTGGGTCTGCACCGTCTTTACCATCTTTTTCGTCATACCCTTTGACACCTAAAGCAAGTAATAAACCTGGTGCAGGTAAGTAACCTACTTCAGCAGCATAAGTTGTAACTTTTTGATCGATAGATGTATTGTCTACTTCTAACTCATTACGACCCAAATTACCGCTTAAGTAAAAGTCACTGTTCGGGACGAAATATTCTACACCTACGCCATATTGTGAGTCTTTTATACCGTTATTGTCTGCGTAATTCACTTTTGCACTAACATTACTTGCACGGTTTACAAACGCCGCTTCAGCAAGAGGTGCATTACGGGTTTGCACTGGATTGAAATAGTATTTTCCATCTACACCAAAGCTATGTGTTGCATCGAAATCATCCCAATCAGAATAAGTATATGAGCCGCCTACTTCAGCTTGATAAGCATGTGCAGTACCTGTCACTGCCAATGCAGATAAAAGTGCCGATGCAATTGCTAATTTTTTCATGGTTACTTCCCTCTGAAATAATGAGAACTAGCTAAATCTTAATTACATGTTTTGTTACAAGTCCCAGTCTATTTAAAATTTGATGAGGGTCAATCATGAGAAAGTAATCAAACAGTACGAATGTAATTAACTTGTAATTTTGACATTTTATATATTTGATTTTTATTTAAAAAAATGGATTGTATTGATTTATTAAAACTTAGGAGGGATTGTGTATTTTAGTATATTTAGTCTAATTTTTTGCGCAATTTAAGTTTAAATTGTTTCAGTGAAATCGTTGGACAAGTATGAAAAGATGAAAGTGAAACATTTGTCTTCGTTTTCCATGATGTACAAAATAAGACGGCTGTGTCGTAAAAACACTTATGTTAAAATAGTCGATTAAGTGAAAAATAGTGTGGGAAAAGACACGTGGAAATTAATCCGTATTTAGTTCAATTGAAAGATTTATCTGATCGTAGCCAAACACTACGGGGGTATCTTTGACTACGATCTAAAAGTTGAGCGTTTAGAAGAAGTTTTAAGAGAATTAGAAGACCCTGCAATTTGGAATGATCAAAATCGTGCTCAAGCGATTGCCAAAGAAAAGGGCAGTTTAGAAAATACCATTAGTGTATTTGATCGTTTGGCTGAACAGCTTGATGACGCGAAAGCGATGCTTGATTTGGCTGTTGAAGCTGATGATGAAAGTTTATTGGTCGATGTACAAGCTGAACTGGATAGTGCTGAACAGGCTTTAGGTAATCTTGAATTCCGCCGTATGTTTAGTAATCCAATGGACCCAAATCCATGCTTCCTTGAAATCCAATCGGGTTCTGGTGGTACAGAAGCACAAGATTGGGCATCGATGCTGTTACGTATGTACCTGCGTTGGATTGAACGTCATGGCTTTAAAGCTGAATTGATGGAAGTTTCTGACGGTGATGTTGCAGGAATTAAATCTGCAACGATTCGTGTGGATGGTGAGTTTGCTTATGGTTGGTTACGGACAGAAAGTGGTGTACACCGTTTAGTGCGTAAATCGCCATTTGATAGTAACAACAACCGTCATACATCATTCTCGGCAGTATTTATCTCGCCTGAGATTGATGACAATATTGAGATCGATATTAATCCATCGGATGTTCGAACAGATACTTATCGTGCTTCGGGTGCAGGTGGTCAGCACATTAACAAAACTGATTCTGCGGTACGTTTAACCCACGCACCAACAGGTATCGTGGTGGCGTGTCAGAACCAACGTTCACAACATGCTAACCGTGATCATGCGTGGAAACAGTTACGTGCCAAGCTCTATGAATTAGAGATGAGTAAGCGTAATGAAGCAGCTCAAGCTTTGGAAGATTCAAAGTCAGACATCGGTTGGGGCAGCCAAATTCGTTCTTATGTCTTAGACGATTCACGTATTAAAGATTTGCGTACAAGTGTAGAAACATCGAACACCAAAGCAGTCTTGGATGGTGATTTAGACAAGTTCATTGAAGCAAGTTTGAAACAAGGTTTATAAGTTTAAAACGGCAATTTCGTTCAGCATCTTTTGGTTAATCGGAAAAATATGATATTAATATCGATAAAAATGGATATTAATATTTATAAAATTCGATATACTGGGTTTAGATGCTGAACAAAGCTTTTGCCTGTTGAGAAACGTGGTGAGTCTATGGATATTGATGTTATAAGCAAAGCCTTAGCCAACCCATTACGTCGACAGATTTTGCAGTGGTTAAAAGAGCCAGAGCAATTTTTACCTGTACAGGAATGTGGTGGTAGTTTTGAGCGTGGTGTATGTGCTGGGCACATCGAACGTTTAGGCAAAGTTGCGCAATCGACGATGTCGAATCATTTGTCTGTGTTACAGCAAGCGGGTTTGATTAATGTCGAAAAATATGGGCAATGGTCTTATTTCACACGTAATGAAGCTTTGATTCAGCAATACATCGAACATTTAAAACAAACACTCTGACGGCGAGGATACGGGCAATCTTAACCCGCTAAATAGAGTGAAGTTGAGGCGATCATGGCTGAATTAAACTCTACCTTACAAGTAGGTGACTTTAAGATTAAAAACCGTTTGGTTTTAGCTCCTTTAACGCGTGCACGTAGCGGTGCGTCTCGTGTTCCAAACGATTTAATGGTGGAATACTATCAACAACGTGCCAATGCGGGTCTAATCATTACCGAAGCAACGGTGATTAGTCCAAAAGCCGCAGGTTATGCCAATACCCCAGGCTTATGGTCACAAGAACAAGCACAGGCTTGGAACAAGATTGTTGATGCAGTGCATTCACAAGGCTCAAAAATCGTGGTTCAGCTTTGGCATGTTGGTCGTATTTCACATCCCGATTTGTTAGATGGTGATACGCCTGTTGCGCCAAGCGCAATTCAGCCTGCTGGTGAAGTGAGTTTACTTCGTCCAAAACGCCCATTCGTTACACCGCGTGCATTATCCCATGAAGAAATTCAGGAAATTGTTGCACAATATAGAAATGCTGCTGAACAAGCGAAAGCGGCAGGTTTTGATGGTGTAGAGTTGCATGCTGCCAACGGATATTTGATTGACCAGTTCTTGCAAAGTTCAACCAATCATCGTGATGATGAATATGGTGGTTCAATTGAAAACCGTGCACGTTTACTCTTACAAGTCGTCGATGCTTTTATCGAGGTTTGGGGGGCAGGTCGAGTGGGCGTTCATCTAGCGCCACGTGGTGATTCACATGATATGGGCGATGAAAATCCATTGGCAACTTTTGGCTATGTCGTTGAGCAATTGGATCAGCGCAATGTTGCTTTTATTTTCACGCGTGAATACCAAGCCGAAGACAGCTTAATGCCTGCACTACGTTCGAAATTTAAAGGTGTATGGATTGCAAATGAAGGTTTAACGGCTGATTCTGCAAAACAAATGTTGACAACAGGTCAAGCAGATGCAGTGTCATTCGGCAAAGCTTATATTGCCAATCCAGATCTGTTAGAACGTTTGCAAAATGATTTACCTTTAAATGCTATTCAGCCTGAAACCTTATATGGCTCAGGTGCAGAAGGTTATACAGATTATCCTGCTTTTGAACAGTTAGAAGCTTAATCTGATCTAAAAGACTCATGCTATTTACCAAAATGGCATGAGTTTTTTATTGAAATTCCGCATAATAAGCTCACATCAAATCGTGAAATATGGTCTAGGATGGCGCAGAAAAACGCAGTGCAGCAAACACCCTTTTGGTATAACTTTTTATTGACCTGTATCAAACCGTTATATCGTTGGAAAATAAAACAACGCGCTGAAAATGCGGCGGCATTTCAACAAGAGTGTATCGAGCGTTTTGGCCCTTTTCAGCCACCCAAAAACTTAGAAACGATTTGGTTTCATGTGGTGTCTGTTGGGGAAACCAATGCAGCACAGCCTTTGATCGAGCATTATTTAAAATTAGGCCATCCTGTGTTGGTGACCAATACGACGAAGACGGGTCAGGCACGCGCCAAATCGCTGTTTCTGAAAGCACCTTATCTCGATTTATTTCAAGCGGTTTATTTGCCCGTTGATCAAAAGCCATTGCTCAAGCAGTTTTTTGATGTATATCAACCCAAACTTTTGGCATTGGTTGAAACTGAAATCTGGCCAAATTTGATTGCGGAAGCCAAGCAGCAACAGATTCCCTGTATTTTATTGAATGCCCGTCTTTCGGAAAAATCGGCGAAAGGTTATGGCAAAGTGGCACGATTAACCAAGCCGATGTTACAACAACTGACGTGGATGCTTGCACAAGATCAAGCGACGCAGCAACGTTATGTCGCTTTAGGACTTGATCAAAACAAAAGTCAGGTGGTTGGAAATATTAAATTTGATATTACTGCTCCACAGCAGTATGTCGTACAGGCAGAACAGTTCAAACAAGATTGGCAACTCGAACATCGTCAAATCATCACCCTTGCTAGCACACATGCACCAGAAGAAGAGAGTTTACTGAAACAGCTGCAACCGCACTTAAATGCAAATTCCAATTTGTTGTGCATTGTTGTGCCTCGTCATCCTGAGCGATTTGATGAGGTCTACCAGGTATGTCAGCGTTTAAATTTAAATACGCAACGCCGTAGCCTGCAACAACCGATTCAAGCGGATACACAAGTTTTTCTTGCTGATAGTATGGGGGAAATGTGGTTGTGGTATGGCTTGAGCCAAGCGTGTTTTGTTGGCGGTTCATTGAATGAACCGGGTGGTGGTCATAATATTTTAGAACCTATGGTACTCGATGTGCCGACTGTCATTGGACCGCGCTATTTTAACTTCCAAAGCATTGTCGATGAGTTTGTTGTAGAGCAAGGCATTTTGATTGGAGATGATGCAGCACAGATTGTGCAACAGCTGTTGAGCTGTTTAGAAAATACTGCTCAAAAACAACGTTTAGTTCAGCAAGCTCAGTTGGTTTTACAACGAAATACGGGTTCTTTACAAAAGCATATTCAGTTAATTGATCATTATTTACAGCAAACCGCATCCTCATGAATATTGTGTTACTTAAACCAGAACAGACACAATCTGAGCTTTGGAATATTGAAAATCCAAGACAATTGCAACATTTACGTCAGCATTTACAACTTCAAGTAGGTGATTCGCTGAAAGTCGGTATTCGACACGGTCTACGCTATTTGACAGAAGTTGTTGCATTGAATGAGACGCGAATTGTGGTGCGCCCGATTGAGACCGAAGCTGTACCTGCTAAGCATCCTGTACATTTGATTCTTGCCTTACCTCGTCCCAAAGTGTTGCGTCGAATGATGATGGATGCAGTGACTTTAGGGGTAGAGCGCATTAGTTTGATTCATAGTTATCGCGTAGATAAAAGCTATTGGCAGACGCCTTTTATACAGCAATTGGATGATTATGTAACTTTGGGCTTAGAGCAGGCGGGAGACACCATTGCGCCAGAGATACAATTGTACAAACGCTTTAAACCTTTTGTAGAAGATGTTTTGGCAACTTTAATCACAGAGCAGCAGCCAGCTTATGTGGCACACCCGTATGCTGAGCATGTGATGCCTCACGCAATACAACATCCCTGTATTGTGGTGGTCGGGCCAGAAGGCGGATTCATTCCTTATGAAATTGAATTGCTCAAAAAAAATGGTTGCCAAGCTGTGAGCTTAGGCAACCGAATTTTGCGAACTGAAACTGCTGTTCCGTCTATTTTAGGAAGGCTGTTTATCTGAGTTTTGTGTATCAAAAGGCAATTGAGCATTATTCTGCTGTACTTTAAGCTCTTGAATTGGATATGGAATATTAATTCCTTGAGCATTAAAGGCTTGTTTTACTTGAGCTTGGATTGAACTGGTCGATGATAAAATATCGGTTTCAGTGGTATTAATCCACCAACGAACCGTTAAATTGACAGAGAAATCGGCTAAAGCAGTAACATTGACTGAGAATGTCGGTTGACTGAGCACATTACGGTCATTATTCAAGATATCCAAGACAATTTGCTTGGCTTTTTGTTCATCGTCATCGTAACCAATACCAACAATAAACTCACAACGACGTTGCTGATAAGCGGTATTGACGGTTACAGGACTAGTATAGACCGTTGCATTCGGAATCACGATACGACGACCATCATAAGAGCGTAAAAAAGTCGCTCGAATCTGAATATCTTCGACCACACCTTCCATGCCATTTACGATGATTGCATCACCGATACGGAATGGTTCGCCAAGTAAAATCAGTACACCCGACAGTAAATTTTGGAAAATATCTTTAAATGCGAAACCAATGGCAACAGAACCAATTCCTAGAGCACCGATGAGTTGGCTCGGTGTAAATCCTGGAATCGCAATCACCAATGCGATTAGGAAGCCAAAGAATAAGATAAATGTTCCACCGACACGGTGTAGAACTAAAACCAAATTCTGTCTTGCATAAGAGCGATTGGTTAATGTTTTATTTACAAAAAATTTAAATAATTTAGTGAGTAACCAGAAAATGATAAAAACAACAATCGCAATACAGATATAGGGAACACGTTCCCAAAAGCTGTCGATGATTTTATCAATCGTTGTATAGGCATCGTGATATTTCTCAGTATGTGCAAGTACCGTCTGTGTGGTTTTCGCGCTTGCCTGATGCAATAGTTCGCCTGTATCTTTCGCGACATTTGTCAATGTTGTTTGTTCGTTAGCCACTAGAAATCTCTATTTCGCAAAGAAAGGAGTAATAAGGTGTTGCATGATAATGAAATTATTGTAAACACGCTTGGCAAATTCAGTAATCAATTGATTTCATTAATGCTACAAACGCATAAAAATTACTCACAATCAAAAATACTCCGTTGTGTTTTGAATAATCTGTGTTGGTGCATCCCAAATATCGGGACTAGCGAAGTAATACATAAAGACAGACATACTAAATAGTATGAAAATACTCAGAATAATCATGATCCAAGCCAATAATTTTTCCCATGCTTTCGATGGACGTACATCACCATAGTCATTGCGATACGGTGTGCCCGGCGCAAGTAATACATATAAAGTGAAAAAGAGTTGTATCAATGGCACAAGTAACAGTAGGCATAACCAACCTGTTTTATTGAGATCATGTAAGCGTCGAATCAAGAAAACAATTTGAAAATAAAATCCTGCAAACCACAGCGCAATAATGGCAAATGTTGCAATACCTGAAAATGCTGAGAACATTGGTTCGTTCATATTGACATTGTTTATGCTGACATTGCCTGCGATTGATACCAATAGCACGAACATAAGTATGAATCCGATACTGATTAGTCCATGCCAGCCTAAGTAGCTAAGTCGATTAAAACGTCCTCTCGATGAGAGCGGATGATCTTTGCTGGGTTGCGTCTGCGGTGCAATTGTAAAATCTGACATAGATGGATTCCTATTTTTCTGCTTATTAAATCTTTTAAAGTATTTACATTGATCAAAATAATCACTTATTTTAAAAACAAAAAGCATAGACAAGCAGTTAAATTTTAAATTATTTTGAGTAAATTTTTGAAAATATGCGAATCGTAAAATTGCAACAGTTCTACGACCAAAGCCGCATTGTTTGCTCTTGTTGTTGGTGACCATACTGCAAGAGACAACAAAAAATACCGATGCATTAGATGGTATATCTACGGTATGAGATAAAAAACCAAGGAAGTGAACTATGAAAGAAATCTACCCAGTGCCTGACAAATTCAAAGAAACAGCAAGAATCTCTGAAGCAGACTATTTCAATCGTTATCAGTATTCAATTGAACAGCCTGAAGCATTTTGGGCAGAAGAAGCGAAAAAGATTGATTGGATCAAACCTTTTACGCAAGTCAAAAACACCTGTTTTCATCCAGATAATTTTAAGATCGAATGGTTTGCAGATGGCGAACTGAATGTTTCTGCTAACTGTTTAGACCGTCATCTTAAAGATAATCCACTCAAACCAGCAATTATTTGGGAAGGTGATCATCCATCACGTCATAAAATTATTTCATTTGCAGAATTGCATGATGAAGTGTGTCGTTTTGCCAATGTCTTGAAAAAGCAAGGGATCAGTAAAGGCGATCGCGTAGTTTTATATATGCCAATGGTGCCTGAAGCAGCAATTGCCATGTTGGCATGTGCCCGTATCGGCGCAGTACATTGTGTGGTGTTTGGCGGTTTCTCACCAGACTCATTGGCCAGTCGTATTGAAGATAGCCAAGCAAAATTAGTCATTACCGCTGATGCAGGGATGCGTGGCGGAAAAATTATTCCGCTCAAAGAAAATGTAGATGCTGCATTGGAAATTGATGGTACAAGTAGTGTTCAGAATGTCATTGTGGTGCACCGTACAGGAAATTCAGTTGCGTTTAATCCGGAGCGAGATGTTTGGTATCACCTTGCCATTATGGAGGTAGATGAGCACTGCCCACCAGAGCCAATGAAAGCAGAAGATCCGTTATTCATTCTGTATACCTCAGGTTCAACGGGTAAACCGAAAGGCGTGCTCCATACCACAGGCGGTTATCTAGTATATGTCAACACAACATTCAGAGAGGTCTTTGATCTTCGTGAAGATGATGTGTATTGGTGTACTGCGGATGTCGGTTGGATTACAGGGCATAGTTATTTACTTTACGGCCCACTGAGTAATGCGACGACGACGGTGATGTTCGAAGGGATTCCACAATATCCAACTTGGGCACGTATTGGTCATGTCATTGATAAGCACAACATTACTATTCTCTATACTGCTCCAACAGCAATTCGCGCCATGATGCGTGAAGGTGATGCCTATGTGCGTGAAAGTGATCGCAGTAGCTTACGTTTACTGGGTTCGGTTGGTGAGCCAATTAACCCTGAAGCATGGAACTGGTATCACGAGGTGGTTGGTGAAGGTCGTTGCCCAATTGTTGATACTTGGTGGCAAACAGAAACGGGTGGTATCTTAATTTCACCGTTGCCGGGTGCAACCGCTTTAAAACCGGGTTCAGCAACACGTCCATTCTTCGGTGTTCAGCCAGCCTTGGTCGATGGTGAAGGCAATGAGTTGGAAGGCGCAACCGAAGGGAATCTGGTGATTAAGGATTCATGGCCGGGTCAGATGAGAACCATTTGGGGCGATCCTCAACGTTTTATCGAAGCATATTTCTCGACCTTTAAAGGTTGCTATTTCACGGGTGATGGTGCACGTCGAGATGAAGATAATTACTATTGGATCACAGGACGTGTTGATGATGTGTTGAATGTTTCTGGTCATCGTCTAGGAACTGCCGAGATTGAAAGTGCGCTAGTGGCACATGAGGCAGTCGCTGAGGCTGCGGTGGTTGGGATGCCGCATGATATTAAAGGTCAGGGTATTTGTACCTTTGTGACTTTACAAGCTGATGTGGCAGAATCTGAAGAGCTACGCAAAGAGTTAGTGAATTGGGTGCGTAAAGTTCTTGGACCTGTGGCAACCCCAGATGCATTGCATTGGGCGCCTGCTTTACCAAAAACCCGTTCAGGTAAAATTATGCGTCGTATTTTAAGAAAGATTGCGGCAAATGAATTGGATAGCTTAGGTGATACCTCAACATTAGCTGAACCAGCTGTGGTCGAGCATTTGATTGCGACGGTTTATCCAAACAGATAATCGTTTTTTACTAAAAGAGCGTTCTGTAGAACGCTCTTTTTTTATATGGTTTATTTATGTGAGGCTAAAAAATCTGCCGTGTTTTGTACAGTGGCGAAGAAGCCTAGTGCTGATAAAAAAGCAGTTTGTACATCTGCTGCTTTGACTATTTTGCCCTCATGTTCTAAATTGCGAGTTGCAGTCGCATCTGCAATCACAATCGGCTGATAGCCAAGCTCTTGTGCCGCTCGTGTTCCTGCATCGACGCACATATGTGTCATCATGCCTGCAATCACTAATTGCTCAACTTGATGCTGTTCAAGGATGGCTTGAAGTTTGGTTTCTAGAAAGCTATTTGGAAAATGTTTTTCAACAATCAGAGAATCATCAGTGATTTTAAGTTGTGGGTGTAATTCAACACCAACAGTATTCTCCTGAAAGAAACTGGCCGAGGCTGGACTAATGTGCTGGATATAAATGATTGGTAAATTGTTTCGAATAAAATAGTCTTCTAGTTGATTGGTATTTTGCAAGGCAAGTTCAGGATTGACCAACTCCATTTTGCCATTTTTAAAATAATCATTCTGTACATCAATAATTAGTAAGGCCTGTTTCATCATATTTAGCTCTAAGGTTAAGATAAAACAAGCGTAGGGTGAAACTGAAAAATGGGCTATATTTTGGTGAAAGCATTGTTGCTGGTTTTCTTTCGTAATGAAAAATGAATATTGAACTTGATCCCATCGACTTAAAAATTCTTGAATTATTGAAACAAGACTCGCGCATTAGCCATAAAGAAATTGGACAATGCGTGCATCGTACAGGACAGGCAGTGGGGGCACGTATTGCTCAGTTGATGGATGCAGGTATTATCAAAAAATACACTGTGGCGATAAAGTATGAGCATAAACAATTCATCCAACTTTTTATGAATGATCAGCAAGCTTTTATCGAGGTTGAGCGTTTAGTCAAACAATATGAGCAAGTGGATGAATGTTTTAAGGTTCTCGGCAATGCTTGTTATATGATCGTCAGCCACTTTGATCCGCCACAATTAAATGAATTCATTGAGCAGCTGTCGCAGTGGTGCCGTTATTCGGTTGAAACCGTCATGCGAGAAATTGAGACCCATTAAAATAAAAAAGCCCCAAGCCGAGCCTTGGGGGACTATCTGCCATTAGTTTTGTTATTCTTTTTATTTAACGCTGAAAACTACGCTGATTTTGCTGAGAGATGATGCTCCTGTTGTTCAAGTTGACGGACTAGCGGTAAAACTTTTTCTCCAAAATATTCAACTTCCTCAATGAAATGAAGAAAGCCAGAAAGAACTAGATCTACCCCCACATTTTTTAAAGCAAGAATGCGTTCTGCAATTTGATTTGGTGTACCAATCAGATTAGTTTTAAAGCCATCGTTATATTGCACCAAATCATCGAAGGTCGATTTTGCCCAATTCCCTTCGCGTTCTGGAGCCGCTGCACCTGCTTCACGAGTGGCATCACCAAAGGCATTTACCGCCTCAATATTGGCTTGAGCAATGATGTCATTCAGCACGGCTTTAGCTTCTTCTTCTGTATCACGGGCGATAATGAAAGCATTAACCCCGATCTTGACGTGTCTATTAGATAACTTCGCTTTGCTGCGAATGCCATCAATCTGTTTATTAATTTCTTCGACACTATTGCCGTTGGTAAAATACCAGTCGGATACACGTGCTGCCATATCACGAGCGGCGCGAGAACTACCACCTTGAAACACTTCGATGGACGGTTTTTGCAATGGTTTTGGTTTAAGCGTGTAATTTTGAAATTGGTAATATTTACCATCAAAGCTGTAATGGTCAGTCGTCCAAATCCCTTTGAGAGTACGAATAAATTCTTCCGAGCGAACATAGCGTTCGTCATGCTCAGGCCAAGGTTCGCCAATCGCATCAAATTCACCACGGAACCAACCACTGACAACATTAATTGCAATGCGCCCTTGAGTAAGATAGTCAATGGTCGCCAATTGCTTAGCAGCTAATGCGGGCTTCCAAGGGCCGGGCAGGATCGCTGCAATTACTTTGAGTTTTTCAGTCTTTGCTAATAAAGCATGACTAAAACTGACAGATTCATGTTGGTTCTCTGCACCATAGCCAGCGGTAAAACGAATTTGAGTGAGAGCATATTCAAAGCCGCTTTGTTCCGCTGCTTGAGCTAAGCGCACATTATAGTCATAGCTCCAGTCAGTACGTTGTTCAATATTGCTGACAACGAGACCGCCACTCACATTGGGAACCCAGTAGGCAAATTTAATTGCGGATGCTGTTGTTGTCATTGTTGTATCCTCCATTAAATCGGTTTATGCAACGTGAGTTAGATTCTTAGTTGGTTTGGAATGCAATCGAGATTCCGCTGCATTCAAATCAGGAACTGCTGCGGATGGAAGTACCTCCGCTTGTTCAATCTGTTTATTGATACCAAGATTTTGATTAGCTTGTTCGGTTTTGGTTTTAATGGCAGCCGCACGCTGACCTTTGGCTGGTGCCCATTCTAAAATTGGTAAAGCACGTGCAACAGCGAGCGTCACGCGATCAGATAATTGCTCGCTTTTCACCGTATATTCAGGGGTGAAGTCGCGATCTGTGGCATAAACGCCAATGGGTAAGGTTTGTGCTTGAAAGAAACTGAATAGTGGGCGTAATTGATGTTCTAAGACCAACGCATGACGGTCGCTGCCACCTGAGGCTGCAAGTAAAACGGGTACATCAACCAAAGCAGTTTGCTCTACAAAATCAAAAAAATGCTTAAATAAACCTGTAAACGAAGCACGATAAACAGGGGTGCCGACAATCAGTGCATCAGCTGCTTCTACCGTTGCGAGGTCATCTTGAACACGTTGTGGCAATTGATTACGGTAAATTGCTCCACCAAGCAAAGGCCCAATTTCACTGAGTTTCACAAAATGTACTTGGATGTTGATGGCTTCAGCCAGTTCATTGAGAATGGCTTGAACTAAACTTTCTGTTTTCGAAGGGCTATTTAAACCACCAGATACAGCAACAATATTCAGTGGAGTTGATAAAGTATTACGATTGGACATGGTCACAGCCTAAAAGATCATTACGAATTACTATTTATTTATCTATAGCTCGACCGCAGCTGTAAAATAAGGAAAAGCTGCAAGCTTATCTGTTTTCTAGATATATCTGTTCTAAGTATTACGAGAAAAATTAAATGAATTTAATACTCTGTTTCTTCTCATTATTTCTGTATAGTGTTTATTGATTAGTTGCTGTTATGTGACTTATATCAATATTTGTATTGTTTTGCATTTATGCTGGAATACACAACTCTTGATGCTTGACCAACAGTTTATTTAAAAATACGCTAAGATAGAGTAGATTTGAATAAACTCCGTACAGTGACGTACTTGAAGACTGCATAAAGCGCTTATGAATATTTTAATTGTAGATGACCATCCTTTATTTAGACATGCTTTGATTCAAGCGGTTCGTTATAGCATTCCTCAGGCTCAAATTCAGGAAACTGCGGATGTTGATGAATTCTATGAACGATTAGAGCATGGTGCAGAACCAGACTTAGTGCTGTTGGATTTAAATCTTCCAGGTGCTTCTGGATTTTCAGCCTTAGTGTATGTTCGCGCTCAATATCCAGCGATTCCGATTATCGTTGTATCTGCACATGAAGAGCTTTCAATTATTCAACGTGCAATTGCACATGGTGCGATGGGATATATTCCAAAGTCTTCACATCCTAGCCATATTGGTGAAGCGATTAAACAAGTGTTGGAAGGTGAGATTTGGCTACCACCAAATTTACCAACACATGCAGGCTTTGATCCTCGTGCTGCGGATGAAACGGCTTTAGCTGAGCGATTACAGTCTCTTACACCACAACAATTTCGTGTATTAATGATGGTTGCGGAAGGTCTATTAAATAAACAGATTGCTTATGAGCTGGATGTATCAGAGGCAACGATCAAAGCGCATGTGACTGCGATTTTCCGTAAACTTGGCGTACAAAACCGTACTCAAGCAGTATTGGCGATTAGTGCGCTTAATATTGAAGATAAAAAGATGTAAGTAATGACTTGAGTTTCTTTTATAGATGAAAGTTAATCAATGTTGTTAAAAACAAAAAAACCAGTTCTGATGAACTGGTTTTTTTATTGTGAATTAAGGGTTCTAGGTTTAGAACCCGAATTCAATATTAGAAACGGAACTTCGCGTTCACGCCAACAGTTTGCGTATCTAGGTCAGCATTAACTGCATTTGCATTTAAATAGCTAGCACCTACAGCAACAGCTGGAGTGATGAAGTAGTTAACGTTCGCGCCCCAAGCAGATTTGATTGGAGAGAAGTTATCGTTAGCAGGGTTTTTGCTAGCACTTACTTCTGCATAAGAAGCACCAACGCTTAACTTGGGTGTTACGTATACATCAGTTTTTAATTGGTAAGCAGTAGTGTCACCATAAACAAGGCCAGCTTCAAAACCTACAGCCATGTTCGTACCATCGATGTTACCAACGTATTTAGTACGTGCAGTAATCGCATCTTGGTCTTCACCAATTGTTGCAGCTTCGCCAAATGATTTAACGATACCTTGAGAAAGTACGCTGTTTGCATCTAAAGCGAATTGGTCAACGATGCTAGTGTAACCTACAGCAACTAAAAAATTAGGCGCTAATAAAGTACCAACTTCTAAAGCATAACGATCGCCGTTGTCTTTTTCGCCATCAACTTTAGTTTTAGAGTGGCTATAAGATGCGCTTGTATATACTGGTAAATAAGGTGTAGGGATATATGCTTCACCCTTAGCACCAATAGATTCATTTTTTGTAGTAACGATCTCATCGCCACTTTCTTTAGCAAAGCTATATGCAACAGAAACATTAGATGCTTGGTTTAGGAAAGCAGCTTCAGCTAAAGGACCTTTAGATGTATCAACATCTTTAAGGAAATAGCTGATTTGCCCAGCACCAGTAAAGTCTTTGTCATTCTGTTTTGTATCTAAAAATTCAGATTGACCTTGAACTTCGAATTGGTAAGCGTGAGCACCGGTCATGGCTAATACTAAAGCAGTGGCTAAACCGAGTTTTTTCATAGTAATTTCCAGCATTGATATAAAAGAAATATAAATCTGGAGTCATTCTATTGTAACAAAATATGAAGTCAATGTAATAAATTCTATGACCCGACAAACGAATGTATGGCTTGTATGTATTGTCTAAAAAATAGACAAACGTATTTTATTTTGTCAACCAATCATGAAAATTATAATTAACAGTAAGATAGCGTCATTTTAGATATTCTGATTTCATCTAATAGCAGGCATATATCTATGCTTTTTAATTGTTTTATACGATTAATATGATCGTTTTTTTCTTTTTTTAAATTCTTAAAATTGTAATATTTTAGGTTTTTTACTGAGACTTTTATCTCATTTTCTTGGTTTTTTGTGTGGTGTAACTGTTTTTTCTTAATTGTAATCTTAAATTTTGTGTAATTGTAACGTATAAATAATCAACAAAAACGATAAAAAACACAATTCCGATCTATTTAATCAACTTTACTTTTTGAGACTTGGTTCGCATAATTGGCATCAAGAGGTATTTAATTTGCATTATGCCTTTATAACATTTTCTTGAGTATTCGATGTTTTTACATCTCTGTTTACTAGCTCGGCTTTCCCCAAGGCTGAGCTTTTTTTTGCCTTTTTTATAGTAAATGAAAATAGAATAATAATACAAATTTGATGAAGAAATAGGCTTATATTAAAACTCCATACTCTGCCACATTCCTATCATTATGCGAAAAAAACTCAAAGTTGCTCTGCTATGTAGTTCGTTATGCTTAAGTTTAGGCTTGGTTGCTTGTCACAGCTTAAATTCAGAGCTGCAGATTGCAGAACAGCAAAAGCAACAACAAAAAATTTCTGAGCTATTTGTGAATGCCAAAACAGAAGGCGTATTTGTCACTTATGACGGTCAAAAGATACATGAATATGGGAATGCCTTAAATCGAGCTCAAACCTCTTATATCCCTGCATCTACTTTTAAAATGCTCAATGCTTTGATTGGCATCCAACACCATAAAACGACACCAAATGAAGTTTTTAAATGGAATGGAGAAAAGCGTAGATTTAAGAGCTGGGAAAAAGATTTGACTTTAACTGAAGCGATCCAAGCATCCGCTGTTCCTATTTATCAAGAATTAGCCAGACGAATAGGTTTAGATTTGATGGGATCAGAAGTTAAAAGAATAGGCTTTGGAAATTCAGATATAGGCAATCAGGTCGATAATTTTTGGTTGGTTGGCCCATTAAAAATCACACCGATTCAAGAAGTCAGATTTGCCTACGCATTGGCAAATGAGCAATTGGCGTTTGACATTCCTGTTCAGCAGCAAGTTAAGCAAATGTTATTGGTGGATCAGGTGAATGGGACAAAAGTTTATGCGAAAAGTGGTTGGGGAATGGATGTTGAGCCACAAGTGGGATGGTGGACAGGATGGGTAGAGCAACCTAATGGTAAAGTAACTGCATTTTCTCTAAATATGGAGATGAATAAAACTGAACATGTGGAGGCTCGGAAAACGATTGTTTATGAGGCATTGCAGCAGTTAGGTTTAATTTAGCATTAGATTAATATTCACATAAAAAAGACCCAACCGTTTTATTCGGTTGGGCTGAAAAGGATGTTTAGCTTGGGGGAGAAAACATCCTAGAGGGTTAACTAAAATCTATAAGTTTGTGCTTCAGTAAAGTATTGCTCTTTTTAATAAACATGTGAAATTGATAATTTTTATCTAAAAGATTTAGTTTTTCGATCAGGCGTGGAATGTTTTTATTTGAAAACAGTGTTATATCTCTAATAATTAAAGATAATTTTGAATATATAGCAATTTATTTAGCTCATAAATCATTTATTTATTCTTTTGGCTAATTTAAATAATACAAAAGTATTTTATAATTCTTCGAAAGATCAATTTGATGAAAATTGTTTTAATTATTATTAATAATTAAAACAAATAGATAAATATAAATTAACAAACCAAAAGGAAAATTGGTTTTGCTTGTATTTTATCTGTTTAAAAAAACAGCTTTAATTATGACGGTATAATTTTAAAAATCAGGTAAAATTACATACTGTTTGAAAATCAATCTGGATGAGTTTTTGAAACAAGCAAGGTGTGTGCATGGGACGTAGTTTAAAAAGTGCGAAATTACGTTCTGAGCAAATCAGTCTCCGGCTTTTTCTATGTATGGTCGTTATTATTTCTTCGATCCTATATATCTCTATCCCTCTGATTATTCAAAGCTATCAAGAATATATTAAGACAAATCAAGTATTAACAGAAATTACGAGCCTGCGTGCCTTAGTAAAAACAGCCAATAAAATTTCTCGAGAACGCGCACCTGCCAATAAGGTTATGTCGAGTACCGTTGAAGAATTAGCAGCCAATCAAAAAGAGTTAGCTGAGTTTAGATTGGTTGTGGATGATCAGATTGATCAGACCATAGCGACGTTAAATCAAGGTGGATTTGAGTCGATTGCGACACATTTACAAACTGATTTCAAAGCAAAGTTGAATCATGGTCGTGAGGTTGTAGACGCTTATGCAAATATTCCACATGCTCAGCGCACGTCTGCTCAATTTAATCATGCAATTTTTACGATGTTTGATGTTTGGGATGAGAGCCGAAAATATTTAAATGATTTGATGAAACTATCCAAAAGTAAAGACAGCAAAATGTCGAATTATTTTATTTCGATTTTGGTTCTTACGGATATGCGTGATCAGGCAGGGCGAGTTGCTTCAAATATTATGGCACCTGTGACATTTGGTGAAAAAATCTCAGATATTAATCGAGCACGTTGTTTACAAACCCAGCATCAATCTCAATATTTATGGTCTTTGGTTGATACGATCCAACCTGAACAAACCAAGACAGCTGAATATGTACATTTACATCAACGAGTAAAAACAGAGTTTTTAGATCAAGGTTTACCTTTAATTACGAAATTACTCGATCAAAGCCAAAATAATCAAACCTATTTTCTCACGGGTACGCAATTAACGAATCGGATTGTAGATAAATTTACAACGGTTATGGATTTGCAGAACTATATTTTAGATTACAGTATTCAAGTTGCACACGAGCAGAATAAAAAAGCCAAGCAACAATTTATTTTTACCCTGTGTATTTCTTGTTTGTCTTTACTGACGGCTATTTTCATTATGATTTATACAAAGCGGAAAGTATTTAGTCCGTTAATTAAAGCGCGAGAAATGATTCTACGCTTATCAAATGCGTCAAAAGAAGAGTTAAAAACCAAACAATCCAGACAGGAGTTTTTATCTTTATTTGAGGCGATTGATCGTCTAAAAGTGATGTTGAATCAGCGTGACATGATGGAGACGCAGCTAAAAAAGATTGCCAACTCGGATGTGTTAACAGGTGTCGCGAATCGTTTGGCTTTGGAAGAATATGTTCATGCTCTGGAGCGTAAGCCGAGTGGTTTTTTAAACACGGGTGTGGTTGTGGCGGATATTGATAATTTTAAATTTGTGAATGATCAGTATGGGCATATTGTGGGTGATCAAGTCATTTCCACGATTGCCGATCATCTCAAACATAATGTCCGAGCATCTGATTTAATTGTTCGTTATGGTGGTGATGAGTTTTTGGTTGTCATTGAAAATATTACGATAGATGCAGCAAAGGTTATCGCAGAAAGTATCCGTTCAGAAATTGCGAAAGAGCCTATCACTCTTTCCAACTCTGAAGAATTGCTTTGGGTTTCAGTCAGTATTGGTGTAGCTGTTGGGGCTGAAAATTGGTTGGAATTGTTAGAAAAAGCGGATCAGTCAATGTTAAGAGCGAAGGCAAAAGGGAAGAATATTGTTGAGACTTGATTAGCTCAATTATTTAATTATTATAGAGTTTTATAATTATAGTGTTATAGCTAATGAATATCTCAGAGAAAGAAAAAAGATTAAAAGACTTGCTAGCACATAATATAAAAAATGAGAAAATTGGTACTGCAATTGCGATTACTGGGCCTTGGGGTGTAGGCAAGACTTTCTTTTGGAATAAGTTTCTAAAAGGTGTTACACAGAAAGAAAAAGAAGATCAGGAAAGTTTTTATTACGAAGCAAGTAGAGTTGGTTATGAGCGTATTTTTGATTGTCGCAAATATGCTTATATTTCTCTTTTTGGAATAGAAAATTTAAGCGATTTAAAAAATACGATTTGTACAAAAATAAGTTTTAACCCTTATGCAAAATCAGATACTAATACATTTGAATTTTATCAACTTTTTAAGAATATTGCTGCTCAATTTAGAGACATGAAAGTATCGCAATATGGAGTTAGTGCTTCTGCAATAATTCTAGAGTCTTTACTTTTCTTACAAGTCAAAAATGCAATTATTTGTTTTGATGATTTTGAGAGGATGTCTGATAAACTTAATATAAATGACGTTATGGGCTTAGCGAACTATTTAAAATTAGAAAAAAATTGTCAAATCATTTTAATTTTGGATGAAGATAAAGCTGAAGGAGACAATAAGAAAAAGTATGCTGAATACAAAGAAAAATTGGTTGATGAGACAATTATTGTAAATTCTGTTGAACCTTTAATCCGAGCAAATACAAAAGATATTGATGGTCAACTTGTTGATTTAATGATCGAGTTTGCTGAGACTTTAGAAGTTCACAATTTTAGATTTTTTCAAAAGGTAATTAAGCTATATCAGCAATTTAGGAATGAACTATCAATTGATATTGCTCTGTCAACTAAAGAAATTATTTTGATAAGAATTCTGCAAGGTTACTTGATTCATGACTTTGCAAATTTTGAATATGATTGGGAAGATTGTCGATACTACACGGATAGAGATCGTGAACATTGGAGTGAGATAAAACAACAAAAGTATGGAGCATTGAAGAAAATTAGTTATAGTTTTACTCAAGATGATTTATGGTTTTATGAATTTAAAAAATGGTTTGAACAAAAAGACAGAGTGGATTTCAAAAAGCTTACAGAACTAGCTACGTCTGAGTTGATATCGGAGGAACAAAATCAACTTACAATGGAAATAAGGCAGCTAATGATTCAGTGGAGAAATATTGAGACAGAAAAGAATTTTTGTGAACGGCTACATTCTTGCGCTATTAAAAAGATTGGTTTTGAGAGCTTAGAAAATTTAGATTTTTGCAGAGTTTTATTAATTAAGTTTGGTAGAGCTGATCTATCAAAAGATTTAAGAATTAATATAAAACATTGGATAGATGCAAGAGTACAGGCCAAAGGAAAATCGTTTTCTGAAGAAGTATTTGGTTTTGGTTATAAAGAAAGCAATATATTTCATCGTTACATAAGAATTTTAGTTAAACTCAATCCGTTAGCAGGTTTGCCTAATCTTATCGAAGTAGTGAAGCGATATGTTATCCATGATACTTATAATAGTGAAAAAAGTGCTCTTGTTTTAGAACAAGCTGATAAAAGGGATTGGCATAAATTGCTCTTTGAAGTTTTTAATGAAGATCTCGACTTTAAAGAAATTGATAGGTTGGATTTTATTAAAAAAATAATTAGACAACCAATTAAGCCTGATTTGAATCCAAAAATAAGACAAGAAATTTTAGAAATATTACAAGAAAAGGCAAAGGAATCAGAATTAATCAAAATGAATGTAGACTATATAATTACAAGATTAGACAATTAAAAAAGGGCTCATATGAGCCCTTTTTTATCACTTCAGCATCGGCTTTAAGAACTTACCTGTATGTGAAATCTCAACCTTAGCGACTTGTTCAGGTGTCCCCTCAGCAATAATTTGACCACCACCAGAACCGCCTTCTGGACCCAGATCAATCACCCAATCGGCAGTTTTGATCACATCCAAATTATGCTCAATCACCACAATGGTATTACCCTTATTACGTAGCTCATGCAAGATGTCGAGTAACTTGGCAATATCGTGGAAATGCAGACCTGTGGTCGGTTCATCCAAGATATATAAAGTTTTACCCGTATCACGTTTTGCTAACTCACGCGCTAACTTCACGCGTTGTGCTTCGCCACCTGATAACGTTGTCGCAGCTTGACCCAAACGAATATAACCAAGACCAACTTGAGTTAACGTCTCTAAACGACGATGAATGACAGGAATAGCACTAAAGAATTCTGCTGCATCCTCTACCGTCATTTCGAGCACATCCGAAATGTTCTTACCTTTATAGCCGACTTCCAATGTTTCACGGTTATAACGTTTGCCATGACAAGCATCACACGGCACATACATATCAGGTAAGAAATGCATTGCGACCTTAATCATGCCGTCGCCTTCACACGCCTCACAGCGTCCGCCTTTCACGTTAAACGAGAAACGACCTGCGCTATAACCCCGTGCTTTGGCTTCAGGTGTCTGAGCAAATAACTCACGAATCGGCGTAAATAAACCTGTGTAGGTCGCTGGGTTTGAACGTGGTGTACGTCCAATAGGACTCTGGTCAATATCCACCACTTTATCCAAATGCTGTAAACCATCAATCGAATCAAACTTTTCAGCAGTCAGTGTGGTTGCACCATTCAATTGTGTTGCTGCTAAAGGCAATAAAGTGCGGTTAATCAGGGTTGATTTACCAGAACCTGAAACCCCAGTCACACAAGTCATGATGCCGAGAGGAATCGTTAAATCGACATGTTGTAGATTATGCCCATTTGCACCAGAGAGTTTGATGACTTCATCAGGACGTGGTGATTGAGTACGCTGTTTTGGCACTTCAATTTTAAGTTTGCCTGATAAATATTGACCTGTGAGTGAATCGGCATGGTTCGCCAATTCATCATAAGTACCTTCGGCAATCACGGCACCACCATGAATACCCGCACCTGGACCAATATCAATAATATGATCTGCGGCACGAATCGCATCCTCATCATGCTCAACCACCAGTACAGTATTACCCAAATCACGTAAGCGAATTAGGGTTTGCAGTAGGCGATCATTGTCACGTTGATGTAGACCAATCGACGGTTCATCAAGCACATACATCACGCCCATCAGACCTGCACCGATTTGCGAAGCTAAGCGAATACGTTGTGCTTCACCGCCCGACAAGGTTTCAGCCGAACGTGCTAAGCTGAGATAATTGAGACCAACACTGACCAAGAAGTGCAAACGTTCACGAATCTCTTTAAAGATTTTATCCGCGATTTCGCCTTTAGCACCTTCGAGATTGAGATCCTGATAATAGCTTTCAGCATCGCCAATCGACATCTTGGTAATTTCAGCGATGGTTTTATCTTTGACGCGAACATGACGAGAAATTTCATTCAGACGAGAGCCACCGCAGGCATCACACGCGGCATTCGACAGATATTGTGCCAAATCATCACGCACATAATTAGATTCCGTCTCGCGATAACGACGTTCTAAATGCGGCAAAATCCCTTCAAAGGCTTGTACACGACTGTGCTTACGACCACGTTCATCAATATAACTGAGGTCAATTTTCTCTTTGCCAGTGCCTTGTAAGAATTTCTTTTGTGTATCTTTGTCGAGTTGATTCCACGGTGTATCAAGTGGAATATCAAAGTGATCAGCCACTTTCTGCAACATCGTGTAGTAATACGGACGCTGTCTATCCCAACCACGAATTGCACCTTGGCTAATTGAAATTTCAGGATTTGGAATGAGTTTATCTGCACTAAAATGACTACGCGTGCCCAAACCATCACAGACAGGACAAGCACCGAATGGATTGTTAAATGAGAATAAACGTGGTTCAAGCTCCGCAACCGCTCGATCACATTCAGGGCAAGAGTGTTTTGCTGAAAATACGCGTTCTGGGTGTTCGCCATTTATCCACGATAAAACTGCAATATCACCACCTAAACGTAAAGCCGTTTCAAAGGATTCCGCGATACGATTACCGAGATCATCACGGACTTTAAAGCGATCGACGACTACTTCAATCGTATGTTTTTTCTTTTTGTCTAATTCTGGCGGCGTATCAATATCAATGATTTCGCCATCGACACGGGCACGAACAAAACCTTGACCTTGAAGTTGCTCAAACAGTTGAGTGTATTCACCTTTACGCTCACGCACGACGGGTGCGAGCAGCATGAGTGCAGTCCCTTCTTCAAGTGCTTTCACTGCATCGACCATTTCTGAAATGGTTTGCGCCACCATGGGTAGATCATGTTCAGGACAATACGGTGTCCCTACACGCGCATACAGCAAACGTAAATAGTCATAAATTTCGGTAATGGTGCCCACGGTTGAACGTGGGTTGTGGCTAGTTGACTTTTGTTCAATGGCAATCGCAGGAGAGAGGCCTTCAATCGAATCAACTTCAGGTTTCTCCATTTGTGAAAGGAACTGACGCGCGTAGGCAGACAGCGATTCAACATAACGGCGTTGACCTTCGGCATAAAGTGTATCGAAAGCAAGTGAGGATTTGCCTGAGCCTGAGAGTCCCGTAATCACCACAAACTTGTCACGTGGAATATCGAGTGACACATTTTTTAAATTATGGGTACGTGCGCCTCGAATACGGATATGACTTTGACTCATAAATACATCTCGGAATTGTGCGAATAAAACGTGTATATAATAGCGATTTAAAATTGTTCAAGCTGTAACAAAACGATTTTAAACGTCAGATTGTGTCGGATTAGTGATTTTAAGTAAGTTTTAACATGAATTTTCTATATTGCCCAAGCCTTTATCAATGCAATTTAAATACCATTAAGTAAAAAATAAATTCCTGAAATCGAGGATCGTATGTCGAAAACGTTGAAGATTTCTATCTCGGCTATTGTGCTGACTGCTTTAGCTTATTTAATTTTGTCGCCATATTTTGTGATTTATCAAATTCGACAAGCGGTAGAACGAGATGATGTGAATGCTGTCGCAAGTTATGTGGACTTTCCCAGTGTGCGCCAAAGTTTCAAGGATCAATTCAATAATGAGCTGTTGCAAGAGTTTCCATCACGAGAATATGAAGGTAGCTTTGTTGCTTTAGGGGCAATGTTGGCATCTTCGATGGTCGATAAAATGGTGGATCTGATGGTGACGCCTCAAGGAATCTCTTTATTATTACAGGGCAAAAAGTTCAAAGAAGGCTTGTCTTTTCAAGGCGAATCGGCACGACAACCTCAAAATAAAGCACTGACAAATCATCAAGATGATGCTGAGAAAGTGACTTATCACAGTCGTTATCAGTCATGGAATCAATTTAGCGTTGAAATAGATGATCCAAAAACTCAATCTTCAGTCAATTTAATCTTACATCGAGAGGGTTTGAGCTGGAGAGTCACGGAAATCATGTTACCTATCACGCAATTCAAATAGATCAGTGATAAATTGGAAAGCATTGCACGATAGATAAGATCAGGAATAAGTAAAATGTTAGGAACGATTCTCGTTGCGTTGATTGCGGTATTACATGTTTATATTTTAGTGTTGGAAATGTTTTTATGGGATAAACCTTATGGTTTGAAAGCATTTGGCAATACACCCGAAAAAGCACAACTCACCAAAGTTCTGGCTCAAAATCAGGGTTTATATAATGGCTTTTTGGCGGCAGGTTTATTTTGGTCGCTCTGTGCTCCTGAAACGTATGCATTAGCGCTCGCCAATTTCTTTTTAGGTTGTGTATTGGTTGCAGGGATTTACGGTGGACTCACTGCCAGTAAAAAGATCATCTATATCCAAGCCGTACCTGCGTTGCTCGCGTTAATTGTGGTGAATGTTTTTTAGTCCAAAGATAAAAGTAGGCAGCGTCTCTAATTTATGCTTTAATGCGCCCAGTTTGAGATGAGCCTCATACAGTATATTGGCGATACAATATACGACTAAGCCCCTTAATTGGGGCTTTTTTACGCCCTTAATAAAGAGAGTCAAAGATTTATCAATATCAATTTGACGACGTAATTTGTAAGCATCGCAAGTGTTAGGTTAGAAGCTGTCATTTTCAGTCAGTTCAGCGAAATTAGTGCAAGAAATGCTTTGTTGATAATGAAATAAGTAAATTAAAATTAAAGACTTATAAATACAGAGTAATAATAATGTTAAAAAATCTGATTTTATTGTGCTGGGGGATCTGTGCAAGTTTTAGTCTATATGCGCAAGAAACAAAGATTACGGGATTTGATCAATTCTTCAATTTAGATGTGGAACATCATTATGAATTGGAATTAAAAAACTTAAATCCTAGCGCGCAAATCTGGACGGCATTTTATATTGTTGGCGTGCCTAAATCGGCAGGCATGCAGACCAAAGCTGATTTTACGGTAATGGGTGATGGTTTACTTTCACAAGTGCATCCGACAAATCCAACTGAAGTCATGAGCTTGATGGCAAATGATTTACCGATTCGTCAGAACTATTCTCTTAAAGCATTTGATGATTTAGCCAGTGAAATTGAAAGCCAAACAGGTGTTAATATTCAAGATCCTGACGTAAATGGTGCAGCGAATGTCCGTGTATATGGACGTATTTTGGACTGGATTCCTGAATATAATTTGCAAAAGCCCGCTGTGATTTCTTTCGGTATTACAGATGCACAAGATTTTGATATTAAGGCAGCTTATGTCATTGTTGGTGAAGGAGAGAAAACCCCGCAGTTAATGCAGCTGAATATTCAGGAAAAAGCTGATCCAGAGCAAGTTCAGCAAGCATTTCAAGAGACCACCAGAAGTTCAGAGTTTAGATTAGCTCGCTTTGAGACCAAATTTTTAATCTTCTTTGTGATACTCGCAGCGACAATCTTTTTAAATTGGCACAGATTCCGCAGAGGTTAAGACAGAAAAAGTGCTTAAAAAGAAAAATATTGGGTAGATGAATCTTTGGCTGATAGCAATTCGCTATTTGCACCTCGCTTGTTGAAGTGAGGTGCAATTTATGACTCGCTTAATCCAATCCTAACCATTGACGTTGTTGGTAAGCACTGTCCCAAAATAGCCATTCTAGTTTGGCTCCCATGGTATAAGCAGCGTGCATTTTGGCTAAGGTATCTTCATCACAACGCGCGGCCACTTTATCAATGGTTGCAATCACATTGCTTACGGCTGTATTGAATTCCTCTCCAGCATAGGTATCAATCCAAGCTTGGTAAGGGTTATTGGCAACCGATTTATCAACGATGTCTTTACCAACTTCTGCATAAATCCAGAAACAAGGTAACAGTGCTGCCAAAATCACAGGATAGCTTTCTGACCAAGCTGTTGCGGTGAGGAATGAAGTGTAGTGATGACAAGCGAGTGTTAATGGCGTTGATTCAAATTCTGTTTTGCTGACATTAAATTCCTGCATAAAATCACTATGCAAACTACGTTCTACGATAATTGCGATTTTAGCGGCTTCAGAAAATTGAATAATATCATCAGCGTCATAGGCTTTTGCAGCAGCCACAGCAAGTGCACGACCATAAGCCACAAGATAATGCGCATCTTGAATCACATAATGACAAAAGACCTCACGGTTTAATGTGCCTGCTGTAAGTTCTTGATTAAAAGGAAGTGCAAGAATTTTTTGATATAAGTCTTGATTTCGTTGCCATACATCTTGTGAAAAAGTCATGTTTTGAACCTATAAAAAACATAAAAACGATTTTGGCAAAACTATAGCAGAGATCGTTGCAATCTCTATTCTTCTCACAACAACAGCAACAATCTTTTCTATCTTTCAGTCAAAACTCGCCTACAATAGTCTCATTTTTATCACTCGACGATTTCGAATAAAAGGCTGCTCATGAAGCATTTTCGTTTTTCAATTTTCTTTACAGTGGTGTGTTTAGCACTATCTGCCTACTGGGGCTATACGCATGGCCCAGAAGCAGGCGTGGCAACGATGCTGAAAGCATTGACGATTACTGCAATTTTGGCGGTGATGGAAGTTTCACTTTCTTTCGATAATGCGGTTGTGAATGCTTCAGTTTTACGTAACTGGGATCATTTCTGGAAAATGATTTTCTTAACGGTCGGTATTCTGGTTGCTGTCTTTGGTATGCGTTTAATTTTCCCTGTTGTGATTGTCGCAGTGACAGCAGATATGGGCATGATTGAAGTTGCGAAATTGGCTTTGAATGATCCAAAAACATATTCGGAACGTTTGATGGCACATCATGCTGAAATCTCAGCCTTTGGTGGTACTTTCTTACTGATGGTGTTCTTAAACTTCTTCTTTGATGACGGTAAAGAAACCCATTGGTTTAAATGGTTAGAGTCTAAACTTGCGCATCTCGCAAGTGTCCCTGCGATGTCGGTATTTCTCGCTTTGATTGCCATGATTATCATGGCAGCAAATGTTGATGAGTCTGCACGTTTAGCCGTGACGATGTCGGGTATTTGGGGAATCGTGGTCTATATTGGGGTACAAGTCCTGAGCCATTTATTAGGTGGCGAGCCAGAAATTGATGACAATGGTAATGCGGTTATGCATGATTCTAATGGTGCAGCCTCTGGGGTAGTGAAAGCTGGAATCGGGGGGTTCTTGTACCTCGAAGTACTTGATGCATCGTTTAGTTTTGATGGTGTGATTGGTGCATTTGCGATTACCAGTGATGTCGTGATCATCATGTTGGGTCTTGCGATCGGTGCGATCTTTGTGCGTTCGATGACGATTTATTTGGTCGAGAAAGGCACATTGGATGCATATATCTTCTTAGAACATGGTGCGCACTATGCCATCGGTGCTTTGGCATTCATCATGATTGCCAGTGGTACGGGCGTGCATGTCCCAGAAGTGGTGACAGGATTAATCGGTGTTGCGTTCATTGTTTGGGCTGTGATTGCGTCCATTCAATATAGTAAGCATGAACAGCGAATCTCTTAAGCTTGCTTTCAGTTTAATGATCTAAGATCAGAAAAAGGGACGGAAACGTCCCTTTTGATTTTTTAGCTTGTGATTTTTTCAGCGCATTCTAAGCGAATGGCTTATAATTCGCTGAGCCAGTAATAGTGTCTTGCCAATGATGAATGCTTTAGAACGCCGTTCAACCTTTGCCTTAAGTAGCATTTTTGCCTTACGCATGTTGGGCTTGTTCATGATTATTCCTGTCTTTTCAGTTGCAGGACAGTCTTATCAATATGCAACGCCAGCATTAATTGGTTTAGCTGTGGGGGTTTATGGTTTAACGCAAGCCATTTTGCAAATCCCATTTAGCTTGTTGGCAGATCGTTTTAGCCGTAAACCTTTGGTAGTGTTGGGGCTATTACTATTCGCCATCGGTGGTGCGATTGCTGGGCTGTCAGATACGATTTATGGTGTGATTATCGGGCGTGCGGTTGCGGGTGCGGGTGCTGTTTCTGCTGTGGTGATGGCACTGCTTGCAGATGTTACTCGTGAGGAGCAACGTACTAAAGCGATGGCTGCCATGGGGATGAGTATTGGTCTGTCATTTGTGGTGGCATTTAGTCTAGGGCCTTGGCTCACCAGTTTGGTTGGGATTTCTGGACTATTTTTCGTGACTACGATTATGGGCTTGGCTGCAATTTTAATGTTGTTGCTGGTGCCGAAAGTGACACGCCATCATAAGAACTTTCAGCAAGGCTATTTGTCTCAACTCAAACAAATCATACAAATTGGCGATCTGAATCGTTTGCATGTTTCTGTCTTTTCGTTGCATTTATTATTAACAGCGATGTTTATTTATGTGCCTTCGCAGTTGATTGAGTATGCGCAGATTCCACTGGCAAAGCATGGTTTAGTGTATTTGCCATTGTTGTTAATTAGTTTATTTTTTGCGTTCCCTAGCATCATCATTGCTGAAAAATATCGCAAGATGCGTGGAATTTTCTTAACCGCGATTGCAGGCATTATTGCAGGTTTATTGATCCTGATTTTTGGCTATGAATCTAAATATGTACTACTGGCGGGATTAGGTATTTTCTTTATTGCATTTAATGTGATGGAAGCACTTTTACCATCGTGGTTATCGAAATCTGCACCCATTCAATCGAAAGCAACTGCGATGGGAATTAACGCAAGTAGCCAATTCCTAGGTGCATTCTTCGGCGGTACGTTGGGTGGTCAATTGTTAATGTTACACAATACCTCGCTTGGGTGGAGTGTGTTGGCTGGTATTGCTATAATTTGGTTGCTCGTAAGCTTTGGTCTGGCTCAGCCGAGATATTTGTCTTCGATTGTATTGCGTTTACCTGAAGCGCAACAAACAGATGAATGGACTTCAAAATTACTGGCGATTCGTGGTATTGAAGAAGTGGTGGTGATGTCTGAACAACAAGTTGCTTATATAAAGGTCGATAAACATCAAATTGATGATTCTGCGCGACAAGATTTAACGCACTTGTTAGGGAAAGAGGTAGCCATTTAAGCATAACTCTTATAAAGTAAAACATAGAAATAGATAGGACGTAGATAAGCTAATGCGTGGTGTAAATAAAGTAATTTTAGTCGGAACTTTGGGCCGTGATCCTGAAACAAAAACTTTTCCAAATGGTGGATCTTTAACCCAGTTTTCGATTGCAACAAGTGAGTCTTGGACAGATAAAAGCACGGGTGAACGTAAAGAACAAACGGAATGGCACCGTATCGTGTTGCACAACCGTTTAGGTGAAATTGCACAACAATATTTACGTAAAGGTTCGAAGGTTTATATCGAAGGTTCATTGCGTACACGTCAATGGACAGACCAAAATGGTCAAGAGCGTTACAGCACGGAAATCCGTGGTGATCAAATGCAAATGCTTGATTCACGTCAACAAGGTGAGCAAGGTTTTGCTGGCGGTAACGACTTCAACCAACCGCGTTTTAATAACAATAATAGTAATCAGGGCGGTGGTTACCAGAACACAGGTTATAACAACAATAATCAAAATGGTTATGGTCAACAAGGCGGTAACTACGCAGGTAGTCCGCAAGCTGGAAATGGTTTTAATACACCTAAATCATCGCCACAGCCTGCGGCAGCACCAGCTGATTTAGATGATGATTTACCGTTCTAAGACTTGGAACTAAATCTAAAAAGCCTCTTTTCAAATCTTGGAAAGAGGCTTTTTTATGTGCATCACATTTTTATCCTAAAACAAAATAAGACTTAAGTTATGGATCAATAATGATTCGCTTTCAATAAAAAGAACCAATCTATAGATCATAAAATATGTAATAAATTTTGATTTTATTGATGTTTAGTTGATTGATTTTAAATGTAAAAACAACCAATTATGATTTCTTTGAAAAATATAAAGCTAGCCAGTGTTGCACATAATTTTTACAATTGGCTCTCTCCTTTATTATAAAAATGGCTCTCGTTTCTTCAGGGCCAAAACGACAAATTAAAGCCATAGGAAGTATGCATACGGAAGCGTTGTTTGGATCACTCTAGTTTTTCTGTGAGAACAAGAGCAATTCAGCGACACAATTTTTAGGGGATATATTGAGCAGTGAGGCAAGAAGCCTCGGATTGCTGGTATCCCTCATAGGTTAAGGAAAATGATATGGCAGCACATCAAGATGGTTCTGAAGCCAATCCCTCCCAAAATTTAAAACATGGTCTGCAATCACGACATTTGACGATGATCTCTATCGCTGGAGTGATTGGTGGCTCTTTATTTGTCGGTTCAGGCAGTATTATTTACAACACAGGCCCCGTGGTCTTTCTTACCTACGCTTTGGGTGGTTTGTTGGTCTGGTTCATTATGCGTATGCTCGGGGAAATGGCCGTTTTAAACCCTGACAGCGGTTCATTTTCGACTTATGCGGACCGAGCGATTGGTCGTTGGGCTGGTTTCTCGATTGGTTGGTTATATTGGTGTACTTTAGCCATGCTGATGGGGTGGGAAGCTTATGTTGCAGGTAAAATTTTAAATAATTGGTTCCCGTTTATCCCGATTTGGGCTTATATGGTTTTAGTGATTGGTGGGTTGGTCGCGGTCAATTTACAGAACGTTAAGAACTATGGTGAGTTCGAATTTTGGTTTGCATTGATCAAAGTCATCGCAATTGTGATATTCCTCGTAATTGGTAGTCTTGCGATCATGCACCTATGGCCGTGGGGTGATGTTTCAGCCGCAGGTGTGACCAATTTAACTGCCCAAGGATTTATGCCAAATGGCGCATCGTCCGTTATCACTGCTTTACTTGGGGTCATGTTTGCCTACATTGGTGCTGAAATTGTGACTGTAGCAGCGGCAGAGTCAGAAAATCCATCTAAAGAAATCCGTAAGGCATCTAATTCCGTCGTGTGGCGAATTGTCTTATTCTATGTCGGATCGATGTTTGTCGCGGTATGTTTGATTCCTCACAACAATGAGCTTTTAAAAGATTCAACTTGGGGAACCTATAGTGTCACGCTCAGTGCGCTTGGCGTTCCTGAAGCACGTCATATCGTCAACTTTGTGGTACTGACATCGGTTTGTAGCTGTTTTAATTCCGCGTTATATACTTGTTCCCGTATGCTCTTTTCACTTGCAAAGCGTGGTGATGCGCCGAAAAGTTTTGCTTCTGTGAATCGTAAAAGCAGCCCATGGGTGGGTGTATTGGTGTCGTGTTTCTTCTCAGTTATTGCTGTGATTTTAACAGCGACCAAGAGTATGGATGTCTATGATTTCTTCATGTTAACCACTGGTGCAGCGACCTTGTATGTATATTTGACCATTGCTTATTCACAGTTGTGTATGCGTAAAAAGCTTGAGGCTGAAGGTGTTAATATTGAATTTAAAATGTGGATGTTCCCTTATTTAACTTATGTGGTGATCTTTGCAATTATTGCTGCCATCCTGACCATGTTGATCGAAGGGACATATTTTAAAGAGGTGATCTATACCACAGCATTGTTTGGCATCATCGTGGTTTCAGGATTATTGTCGCAAAAACTAGGTTGGGGGAAGGAGCGTAGAGAAACGCATTTAGCCCAAATCCATGAAGAAAAATTAGTCTAAGATTCAAAAAAAGATAAGAGCCTCAATCTGGAGGCTCTTTTTTTATTTATACTTAAAAATATAAAACTCAATTGAGTGTTGGTACACCAGCTTCACGTAAGCATTGCAGCAATGTCCCAAATGCCATGACCATATCTTTCTCATTGACACAGGCAAATCCCATCAGTAAACCACGTTGAGCATGGGCATGTGAGCGCATGTAGTATTGAGACAGAGGACGGACTTTGACTCCGCGCTCTAATGCAGTTGCGGCAACTTCGACATCATCACACGTAGCAGGTAACTTTAAAACCAGATGCAGACCTGCTGCTTCATCATATTCATGTAGAAATTCAGATCCTAAATAGCGATGAATCAGACTGACTAAATAGTCCCGTCTTTTGCCATAGAGCAATCGCATTCGCCGAATGTGAGCTTCATAATGACCTTCACGGATAAATTCAGCCAGTGCTTTTTGTTCTAATAGATGCCCGCCACGATATAGCTCTGCTGCAACGATACGTAGTGGTGAAAACAGTGGCTTAGGCACAACTAAATAACCAATCCTCAAAGAGGGATAAATCGTTTTGCTAAACGTACCCATATACAGGACTGGGGCATTATTTTCCAAGCCTTGTAGGGATGGATAAGGCTGTCCAGAGAAGCGGAATTCGCTATCATAATCATCTTCCACGATCCAAGCATTGTGTTGACGTGCGATTTGAAGCAGTTGTTTACGACGGTTTAAGCTCAGATGTGAGCCTAAAGGATATTGGTGTGATGGCGTGACAAAAATCAGTTTGGGTGGTTGGGTTGGATTTTGCTCAGGAATGATCCCTTCTGCATCAACAGGCATTGGCTGAATATCTACGCCGTTAATTCTTAAATTATTACGCATTCCCCAATAGGCAGGGTCTTCAATCCAAACGCGGTCACCAATGTCACTCAGTGCGCGTGAGACTAAATCTATCGCTTGATGAATGCCTTCCGTAATAATAATTTGATCAGCATCGCATTGAACTGAGCGCGCTACCCGTAAATAATCAGCTAAGGCGCTGCGTAGCTCAAGACATCCCCCAGCATTGCTATAAATCAATCGGTTAATATCAGGTTCACGGCTCAAACGGGCTTGGATACGACTGAAAATATGATGAGGAAATTCGGTGACATCCGGCGCACCGGGCACAAAAGCACCCCATTGATGCGGTGAGGCTGCGGCATAACCTAATAGGTTGGAACCTCGCTGTGATAACGCATATGAACTTTGAGTAACTGGTAAATCGGGTTCTTTCTTTTTATTTTTGGTATTTAAAAATTTTTCAGGTAATTGCTCCGCTACCCATGTGCCGTGACCTGTACGTGCCTCTAAATATCCTTCAGCCTGTAATTGTTCATAAGCACTGAGGACGGTATTTCGAGAGACATGAATTTCGCTTGCTAAGTCGCGAGAAGCAGGTAGGCGAGTCATCGGTTGAACCACACCATCAATGATTGCACCACGCAGACAACGGAACAGGCGTTGATGTAGTTTTCCCTCAGTGTCCTGTTGGAGTCTTTGTAACAAATGATCCCCAAGTAAACTGCGCAATTGGCTCTCTCCTACAGTTTAAAAATGGCTCTCGTCAGTTGTCATCAGACGAGCGAAATTACAGTTATAGGCAGTCATTGTATCGCATCCTAAAAATCGACCCCTAGGATGTACGACCAAAGCTGTAACTGATGATGAGATATGAGGGAATAAAATGGACACTCAACATTCTGCACTGAATACACGTAAACAGCAAGCAACTCCACGTGGCGTGGGTGTGATGTGTCAGTGGTATGCAGAGAAAGCTGAAAATGCAACGATCTGGGATAAAAACGGTAAGCAATATACGGACTTCGCTGGCGGTATCGCAGTGTTAAATACAGGGCATCGTCATCCTAAAGTGATTGCAGCGGTGACAGAACAATTAACCAAGTTTACGCATACGGCTTATCAAGTTACCCCATATGAGAGCTATGTGTCGCTTGCTGAACGTATCAATGAGCGTGCTCCAATTGCAGGTGCTGCAAAAACAGCATTTTTTACGACAGGCGCAGAAGCAGTTGAGAATGCCGTGAAAATTGCACGTTCTCATACAGGTCGTCATGGCATTATTACCTTTGGTAATGGTTTCCATGGTCGTTCATTTATGACTATGGCAATGACAGGTAAAACTGCGCCTTATAAACGTGATTTTGGTGTGATGCCAGCAGGTGTATTCCATGCGCGTTATCCAGTGCCAGAAAAAGGGATTTCAGTTGCAGCAGCGATTGAAAGTGTTGAGGATATTTTCAGTGAAGATATTGCTCCGCATGATGTGGCTGCGATTGTGCTTGAACCTGTACAAGGCGAGGGTGGTTTTAACGTTGTTCCTGCTGAGTTTTTAAAACGTTTAAGAGCTTTGTGTGACAAACACGGGATTTTATTGGTTGCTGATGAAGTGCAATCTGGTTTTGCACGCACAGGCAAATTATTTGCGATGAATCACTATGAAACCAAAGCAGATTTGATCACCATGGCGAAAAGCTTGGGTGGCGGTTTCCCAATCTCAGGTGTTGTTGGTCGTGCCGAAGTGATGGATGCACCAAACCCAGGCGGTTTAGGTGGAACATATGCAGGTAGCCCAATCGCAGTCGCTGCTGCTCATGCTGTGATTGACGCAATCGAAGAAGAAAACTTATGCGAACGTGCCAATGAGCTTGGGGCTGAACTGGTATCGGTTTTGAAAGATATTCAGCAGGCTTCAGGCGATGTTGTGACTGAGATTCGTGCGTTAGGTTCGATGGTTGCTGCCGAGTTAGAAACAGCGGAACAAGCAAAAGCTGTACAAACTTATGCAATGGACAATGGTTTATTGATTCTAACTTGTGGTAAATACGGTAACGTAATTCGTTTCCTTTACCCATTAACCATTCCTGCTGAGCAATTCCGCCAAGGTCTTGACATCTTGAAGCAAGGTTTTGCAACCTTAACAGCAGACAGTGTGAAAGCAGTGGAGCAATCTGCATGATTCAAGATAATTTGCAGTATTTATTAAAACATCCTGATATTTCATTCGATGCACCGACCTCGAATGACTATATCCAAGTCAATGATGCTGCGACAGGTGATACGTTAGCATGGGTAAAAACCTATGACCAAGCGGGTGTTGAAGCTGCGATTCAACGTTCAGCCGATGCCCAGTCTGCTTGGAAAAAGCAAACAGCTTTAGCTCGCGCAGATATTTTACTGGCATGGTACAACCTAATGCTTGAGCATAAGGAAAACTTGGCTCAGATTTTGACTGCTGAGCAAGGCAAACCTTTAGCTGAAGCGCGTGGTGAAATAGGGTATGCGGCATCATTTATCCGTTGGTTTGCAGAGCAAGCACGTCGTATTGATGGTGAGGTTTTAACTCCGACATTGCCAAATCAACGGTTACTGGTGATTAAGCAGGCGATTGGTGTCACTGCAGCGATTACACCGTGGAATTTCCCAGCGGCGATGATTACGCGTAAAGCAGCGCCAGCAATTGCTGCGGGTTGTTCAATGTTGGTGAAACCTGCGGAACAAACACCGTTAACGGCGTATGCATTGGAAGTATTGGCATTACAGGCAGGCTTACCTGCCGATGTACTTCTCAATATTAGTGGTGATGCGATTGAAGTGGGTCAAACGATTTGTGCGAGTGATTTTGTTCGTAAATTGAGTTTTACGGGTTCAACTCAAGTGGGTCGTATTCTGATGCAGCAATGCGCCCCAACCATCAAGAAACTTTCTCTTGAGTTGGGTGGTAATGCCCCCGTTCTAGTATTCGATGATGCCAATTTAGATCAAGCCGTTCAGGGCATCATGGCAAGCAAGTATCGTAATAGTGGGCAAACCTGTGTCTGTGCCAACCGTATTTATGTGCAAGATGGCATTTATGATGCATTGGCAGAACGATTAGTTGATGCCGTATCTAAATTACAGGTAGGTGATGGTCGTCATGAGGGTTCAACGCAAGGACCATTGATTGATGAAGATGCGATTGCCAAAGTACAGTCGCATATTGCTGATGCGACTGCTCAGGGCGCGACTGTACGAATTGGCGGTCAGCGTTCAGCATTGGGTGGTACATTCTTTGAGCCAACAGTTCTCACAGGTGTAACACAGGCAATGAAAGTAGCGAAAGAGGAAACTTTTGGGCCGCTTGCACCATTATTCCGTTTCAAATCAGAAGATGAAGCGGTTGCGATGGCAAATGACACCGAGTTCGGTCTCGCAGCTTATTTATTTACTCAAAGTACTGCGCGTCAATGGCGAGTGGGTGAAGCACTTGAGTATGGTATGGTCGGAATCAATACGGGAGCCATTTCAAATGAAGTTGCACCGTTTGGTGGTGTAAAGCAGTCTGGTTTAGGTCGTGAAGGCTCTAAATTTGGTATTGAGGAATATCTGGAAATGAAATACCTCTGTGTGGATTTATCTGAATAATCTGATGATCTAACCGCGATCATACCCCAGCTTTATTAAAACGGTCATGCCCATTCATGACCGTTTTTTTATTTTAAGTTGCGAGATAACCCTTATGACTTTCGGGTAAGCGTCGTAAGGTCTCAACCAAGGTTTCAATCATTTTTTCCACGACTAATCGCTGTCCTTTTCTTGAGCCATAAACCAGTTGTAAGGTTCCGATATTGGATTTCCATTCAGGTAGAATATGAATGAGTCGACCTTTTCGAATGTCAGCTTCTACCGTTAAAAAAGGTAGATCGGCAATCCCTAAACCATCGGCAACCGCATAGTAAACTCCTGCCAAATCATTACTTTTCACTCGAGGCTGATAGGGAATCTCCATGGTTTCACCAGTGCGTGTATTACACAGATGCCAAAGATAATTTTGCTTTTGATTGCCTAAGCTAATACTTGGATAATTTTGTAATTCTGATGCATCCAAAATGGTGTGCCCTTGTAGCAACTCAGGTGCGGCAACTAGACAATGATCGGTTTTAATTACATCACGAACAATTAAACTGGAATCTTCATTTGGCTCGAAATTGGTACGGATTGCCAGATCAATATCATCATGCAAAATATCCACACGGCGACTGGTTAATTCTAGTGAGATTTCGACTTTGGGATAGGTTTTAAGAAATTGATTTAAAATTTTTCGAATTTGAAAATGCATCATCAGCGGCGGACAACTGATTTTTACGATACCTTGTGGCTCGCTCTTTTGTTTTAATAAAACATTTTCGGCACATTCCACTTGAGCAATGACTTTGCAGCATTCTTCATAAAATTCTTGGCCTAATTCAGTCACCTTAAAATGCCGTGTTGTGCGTTGTATTAGGCTGACATTAAATTTATTTTCTAAATCAATAATTCGACGGCTGAGTTTTGATTTACTGATATTTTCAGCCTCACTTGCAGCACTAAATCCGCCATGTTTAACAACGAGATAAAAGTAATAGAAATCATCAAATGAATTAATCAAGGTCGATAAATCCTGTCGTGAGTAATCAGCTCAAAATAGCATTAACGATTTTGAGCTGATTGTGCAAGTAGTTTACTTTTGCGAGGTATTTTGATTGTAACTATTGATCAGGTTGCGATAATCAGGAATATGATTTGAGAATAATGCACCTAAACCTTCAATATCATTACGCCAATCACGATGTAGCTCACATGCCATACCAAACCATGTCATCAATTGAGCACCTGCTTTTGACATACGATCCCATGCCGCATCACGGGTGAGTTCATTGAATGTGCCTGAAGCGTCTGTGATGACAAATACTTCAAATTCTTCTGCAAGCGCTGATAACGCTGGGAAAGCAACACATACTTCGGTCACAACACCTGCGATGATGAGTTGCTTTTTGCCAGTCGCTTTAACGGCTTGAACGAAGTCTTGATTATCCCAAGCATTGATTTGACCAGGACGAGCAATGTACGGTGCATCAGGAAACATGTCTTTAAGTTCTGGGACAAGAGGGCCATTGGGACCATTCTCAAAGCTCGTGGTTAAAATGGTTGGTAGATTAAAATATTTCGCAGCATCAGCCAGTGCCAACACATTGTTTTTGAATTTATCAGGATCAATGTCTCGAACGAGGGACAATAGACCAGTTTGGTGATCAACCAATAACACCGCGGCATTATTTTTATCTAAACGAATATAGTCTTGGCTCATGATTTTATCCTCATGTTTTTGCATTTATTTCTAAAAAAGATGAGTCGGATGAAACACCTTGTAGATGCATGCTATTGAAAATTTTCATGAGCCAGAAGATCAATAAACGAGATTAACAATACTAAAAATAGGACGATCTTGATCAAATGTTTCAGTGAATAAAAGCAAAAAGTTGATTGTCCTATTTCTAGAATAATGTGTTGTGATCCTGTAGCTATAAGCTGAAACGTTGCAAGCGTAAAATGAATTTCAAGATCAAAGCTTCTACCTTATAGGAGTACATAGATGAAACAGATTGTTGGTATTTATCAAAACAAACATATGCATTGGGTTGGAGATGGTTTTCCTGTCTATAACCTGTTTTCATATGATCGTTTAGGCCAAAGCATCAGTCCATTTTTACTGTTGGATTATGCAGCGCCGTATCGCTTTGAGCCAACTCAAGCACAACATGGCGTAGGCTCACATCCACACCGTGGTTTTGAAACGGTGACAATCGCTTATCAAGGTGAAGTCACACATAAAGACTCGACAGGTGGTGGCGGAACGATCAAAGCAGGTGATGTGCAATGGATGACCGCAGGTGGTGGTATTTTGCATCAAGAATTTCATTCGCCAGAGTTTGCACAGCAAGGTGGTTTATTTGAAATGGTGCAGTTGTGGGTGAATTTGCCAACGCATTCCAAAATGACCCCAGCAAAATATCAAGCGATTGACTCCGAGCAGATACAGCGTATTGCTTTAGATGATCAGGGCAGTGAGTTACGTATTATTGCTGGTCAATATCAAGAGAAAGCGGGCGCTGCAACCACATTCAGTCCAGTCAATGTTTGGGATGGAACATTAAGTGCTGAGCAAACTCATACATTTTATGTGACAGAAGGGCATACCACTTTATTTGTACTACTGTCTGGCGAAGTCACTTTAAATGAGCAGGTGATCGGAGCGCCAAGTTTAGTTGTTTTAAGTCGTGAAGATATTGATTTTACTGTGACAGCGACGCAAAACAGTAAGTTTTTGATTTTAACAGGTCAGCCACTCAATGAGCCGATTGAAGGCTATGGTCCGTTTGTGATGAATAACAAAGCCGAGATCATTGATGCAATCAACGATTTCAATAACGGTAAGTTTGGTGTGATGGAAAGTTAATGTTCATTATTCCACTTAGTCATTGATAAATATAAGAAAGCCCATAACTCCTTTAGAGTTATGGGCTTTCGCTATAAGGTCCTCTATTGATTTTTTTAATATTAGGTCACTTATTATTGTACAGTTTATTATGTGACTGCTTTCTCATTGTTGTTTAATCAGAATAGCGCTAATTTTTTGCTTTGCAAACCCTTTCAAGCCGCAAAAATGGAAAAATAAAGAATGTTCTGTATATTTTTGTGATTAATAATCTAATAAAATTAATTTTTTCATGTGTTTAAGCTTAAAAAATGCAGTATTCTAAAATGTAACAATAAATGAACAACAGCATTACGACAAAAGTCTGACTTTAATACTGAATCTGGTATTTTTTAATACGGCGTTTGAGTTAAGGATCAGTCATAATCAAGAAAAATCATCAACTGATGGGACATAAATTTTGGATATTGCAATTATTGGCAGTGGAATGGCAGGACTCGCTGCCGCCAGAATCCTACATGATGCAGGACATAAAGTTACTATATTCGAAGCACTCGCTGGTCGGGGCATGGATAGTCATAGTATTGATTTTGATGGTGGCATAATTGATGCTCCATTGCGGGTGATGAATCCGAAACTTTGGAAAAATACCTTAAGTTTGGCAAGTTATTTGGGCATTGAAACTTTTCCAGTGCGTACATTTATGGCTTGCAGTTGGTTATTTGAAGATAAAACAGATACATGGTTGACGACTTCACGTAGCCGTATCGGTAATTTTCCAATTATCAATAACCGTAAAGGCATTCAGCAATATGGTTGGCGCTTAGTCAAAGGCATGTTGCAGTTAAAAACAGCGGTGAATCAGTTCTTTAAATCTGAAAATCAAGACATCACCCTTGCTGAATTCATGAATCAATATCATATTGAGGAAGTTTTTTGGCATGGTACGGTGATGCCTGTGCTATATACAATTTGCACATGTCACCCAAAAACCATTGGTGAGTGGCCAGCCAAGCCTTTGCTTGAGTTCATTCGTCAGCTCACTGAAGGTGAAGCACTATTACGGATGAAAGGTGGAACACCTGCACTGGTAAATCGTCTGATTGATGGTATTCATATTTTCAGTGGTTCGCCTGTAAAAAACGTTGAAGAACAAGGTGATAAAGTTTTAGTTGAAAATGGTCAAGGTGAGAAAAAGCTATTTGACCGTGTTGTGATTGCAACACCAACGCCTGTGATTGAAAATTTCTTGAAACAACCACAGTTCGCTGAGGATCTGGCTTTATTGAGAAAGTTTAGATTTGAAGAGGGTGATTTGGTGATTCATACCGATCCAGTGGTGATGCCACCACGCCGTAAAGATTGGGCTGTGTTGAGCTACATGATGGATCGTAAATTTATCCGTCAACAATTCACGGTATGGATTAATGCTATCGAACCAAGTTTGGTCGGTAAAAATGCTGTGTTCCAAACATGGTGTCCAGTGATTGATATTGATCCGAAAAAAGTTATTTCCAGAGTTAAACTTACACGTGCAGTTGTGGATTCTGAGACGGTAGCTTTAAACAAACAAATCCAGCAGCGCCATTTAGAACAGAACCGTAAAGTATTCTATTGTGGTTCGTGGTCATGTGATGGTTTGCCAATTTTAGAATCAGCCGTGACCTCAGCAATGCATATTTCTGAGATTTTAGGTGCGCCGTCTCCGTTTGTTGGTTTAAAACCCAAAGTGAAAGTTGCACCAGAACTCGGCTACTAAAATGGCCAACTTCAAGCAGGCATTGATCGAAAAAGTTATTGGGCATAAATATGCAATTGATGCTAAACGACTAGGTGATGATGCCGTGCTTGCTTGGAGTAATCTCGGATATTGGCATGATCAATATCATGATTATCCTCTCGCTTGTCAGCATTTAGCGGATCAAATCGCCAGTTCAATTCAGCTGAAAAAATCTGATCGCGTTTTAGATTTAGGTTGTGGACAAGGTGCCAGCCTATTGCATTGGTTGCAACATTATCAAATCGAAAATCTTACGGCCGTCGAGCTGCAATCCGACTGTGTAAAACGAATTCAAAAACAATTGCCGCAAGTTGCCATATATTGCGATTCATTTTTGAATTTAAAACAAATCAATTTTTTAAATTCATTTGATGCCGTGATTTGTATTGATGCTGCATATCACAGCAATTTGAATTCATTTCTTAGTTCCACACATTCTATTTTGAATTCAAAAGGACGTTTAGCTTTTCACTATTTAGTTTGGGCTGATCTTTGGCAAAGTTGTAGTTATGCACAGAAGCAACGTTATCAATATTTATTAAAAGCTGCCGATGTGAAATGGCAGCATATGATGAATGAGCAGCAACTTGACCATGCGTTAGTAGAACATGGCTTTACTGAAATTGAAATTCAGGATTTTTCAAAGCCTGTGTTTGATGGGTTCGCTCGATATATCGAAACAAGAGAAATGCAAAAAAAAGCTTTCGACTTTGCTCAATTAAAAATAGAGATGACTGCCAAGTTGTGTCGAAAACTCTATCAAGATGGTTTAGTGCGCTATATTCAAGTAAGTGCAGTTAAAAAGTGAATATAAAATGCCAAATCAATATAAAGGGTCTTGCCTATGTGGGGCTGTGACTTATTCTGCGGATGTAGAACCACGTTATCAATTTAATTGTCATTGTCGAGACTGTCAGAAAGCTACAGGTGGAGGCTATGCGCCGATTGCATTTTTTCAGCAATCTGAACTCAATATTCAAGGCGAATTACACTATTTTGAATCTTTAGGTTCATCTGGAAAATCCATACGCCGCGCTTTTTGCCCAAACTGCGGTTCACAGATGTTTGGCTTGCCGGAGCTTGTACCAGATATGATTTCTATACGTGCAGGAACACTCGATGATCCAAATATGTATCAACCGAAAGCAGAGATTTTTGTCAGTCATGCAAATGAATGGGATGTGTTAAATCCAAATATTTCGCACTTTGAAGAAATGATGAAGAAAAGGTAGGAAATGGTGCCGGCACACGGATTCGAACTGTGGACCTACTGATTACAAGTCAGTTGCTCTACCAACTGAGCTATGCCGGCAACGTGGCGAGAATTTTACAGAATCTAATTAAAAATACAAGCGAAAAAATGAGCAAACAGATAAATTTAATTTAAATGTTAGATTTTCGCCAATCTCAATTATTTTTTCATGAGTACATATACATAAGAGTCAATGAGTCCATCTGTATTTAAATAGGCTGTGATAGGAACGCCTTGATAATCAGCTCCCTCAAATTCATCTAATTCTTATAGTGCTAGACAGAACTGTCTGAAATTTCTTTTTATATATTATTGAGTCGATTAATATTCTGAATCCTAACTATAAATTTGAATATCAATAGGTAATATATAATGAAAGGTACAGTATTAACTTTTAATGCGCAGCTTGATGAGGGATCAATTTCAGGGGAGGATGGAAAACGTTATAGCTTCTTTGGTTCTGAATGGAAAGAGCAATTGGCACCTGCACGAGATTTACAAGTTGATTTTGTCGTGAATGAATTAGGGCAGGCAACGGCGATCTATTTAGTGAGTTTTTCGCAGCAGACCGCAAGAGAGAAGTTATCTTCTAAAGTGCAAACTAATAGCCAACTGGATGAAGAAGAAAATTATGGTTTTTTTGATTGGGCAATGAAATGTCTAAGAAATTATGTCAATTTTTCAGGTCGTGCGCGTAGAAAAGAATATTGGTACTTTTATCTGTTTCAAATATTAGTTGGTTTTATTCTAGGTGTTGTCTTCGGCATAATTGGAATAAGTGATAGCGGAATGGATGCGATCTCTGGGCTAGTCTCTTTGGCATTCTTTTTACCAGGTCTTGCTGTGGGTGTACGACGTTTACATGACGTTGATCGTTCAGGATGGTGGGTGTTAATTGCATTTACGATTATTGGTCTTATTCCTCTCCTTATTTGGATGGTCAGTGAAACAAAGCCAGAACGAAATCAATGGGGTCAGCCTGCAAAATAAATATAACTTATTTTTTTCAAATTTATTCTTTTACGTCACTTGTAAAAAGTTTGGGGGGATAAAAATGAGGGTAAATTATTTTACCCCCAGTTATACCCCCAACCATCTCAGGATTCAATAGTATTTATTGGAAAGCATAAGGCAATAAAAAAAGCTTAAACCCTTTAGATTTAAGCTTTTAGGACTCTATGAGATATTATAGAAAGTATATTTGGCGAGAGAGGGATTCATATTTTTTGATCAAGATATTGATATTTAATTTTTTTGTTTTAGGTTTGTTGAAAAAATCCCCCAATCGTCCCCCACAAAATGTTTGTTAGTTTTCATCATTGGTTATGAGAAGTAAGAATTTAAAATGTGGAATGCACTTGAGGCAAGCATAAAAAAAATATGTGACGTAAATTGTCATAAATAGACAGAACTGTATGGACAGAGTGGCTTTATACTTTGTAGAATGCACTAAATTTAAGCGTAAGCCTATAACAAGATGTTGAACAATATATTTCAAGCCTTAGACAGTTTAGGGCTTACAGCACAAAAACGTGCTTTGCATATTTTATTTTCAAATCCTGATTTAAACACACAAGTGTTTTTGCAACGTATCGATGGTCTACACCAAATCAACGAAGGTGTAAGAGCCGAATTAATTTGCCTATCGACCCATGCAGCGATTCCTTTAAAAAAATTTATAGGCTGTCAGGTTGCCGTAGATCAGGTGACAGATACGGGAACGCTTTTTAGAACAACAGGTATTATTACCGAAGCCCAACAAGGGCAATCTGATGGAAGCCTGACCTTATACAAACTGGTATTACAAGACCCTACAGCACTCTGGCATAAACGAAGAAATAGCCGTGTGTTTATGAATAAAAGTGTAATAGAGGTGTTTGAAGTCATTTTCAAAGAGTGGCAACAGCGTAGTCCATTATTTGCATCTAGTCTTACACTTGATTTAAGTGGTTTAACCCAAGACTATGATGTCCGACCATTTATCATGAGTCAAAATGAAACGGACTATGACTTTATTACACGCTTACTCAGAAGCGAAGGCATTAACTGGTTGATTGATGAAGACCAACTGATTGTGCCAAATAATCAGACTCCAATCCAAGCACAAAAGCTCCGTTTGATTGATGATAACAGCCAATATCAAGCTTTAGCTCGGAGAAACATTCGTTACCACCGTAGCAGTGCCACCGAACAATACGACAGTATGACCAGTCTGATTGGACAGAGAAGCTTACAGCCCACCGCGGTACACATCCAACGTTGGCAAGCCGATGCTTTAGAGCAAGTGGATGGGGCAGGCAGCGTCCAAAGTACGCACCAACACAGTGAAAGTTATGATAACAATAGCCTTAGCCTAGAAGACGCATGGCACTTTACCCCTGCATGGATGCAAGACCTCAATGAAGCAGATGGAGCCACTGCATCAGGTAATCCACAAATAGAAAAACTCAATCAAAACTTAAGCCATTACCATGACAGCCAAGCCAAACAGTTTATTGCCAACACCACTGTAAGAGATAGCCAAGTAGGGTATTGGTTTAAACTGATTGAACATCCAGAGATAGATCAACATACGGGTGTAGACCAAGAGTTTCTGATTACGGCTAAAAGCTATTACAATCAGAACAACCTACCTAAAGATTTACAACAACAAGTTCATACGCTGATCAGCCAAAGTCAATGGAAGCAGCCGAATCTTCAAACTGAAGAACGCCAAGCCAATCAACTGATTTTACAACGCCGCAATATCCCGATTGTTCCTGAATACAACCCTCAGCAACATCGCCCAATAACCTCACCACAACGTGCAAAAGTCGTTGGGCCAAGTGATGAGGAAATTCATGTCGATGAATGGGGCAGGATAAAAGTTAGATTCCTATTCACAAGAAATGAAGACCATGAGCATGATGGTGGTGCGGGTAGCAATGACAACGATACTGATTCAGCATGGATTGATGTTCTAACCCCGTGGGCGGGCGAAGGGCATGGCGCACGCTTCTTGCCAAGAATTGGTGAAATCGTGGTCATTAACTTCTTTGATGGCAACATAGACCGTCCATTTGTCACAGGACGGATACATGAGTCGCATCGCAGCCCAACCAAATTTGATAATGCGGGCAAATTACCTGATACCAAAAAGCTGGCAGGGATTAAATCCAAAGAAGTTCAAGGGGAAGGTTTTAACCAGCTGCGCTTTGATGATACCACTGGACAGATCAGCGCGCAGTTGCAAAGTAGCCATGCAGCAAGTCAACTCAATCTCGGCAAACTCAGCCATCCAAAAGACCAAGCTGAAAGTAAAGATCGAGGCGAAGGTTTTGAACTGCGAACAGATCAATGGGGCGCTGTACGTGCTGGACAAGGTTTATTGCTCAGTACCCATTCCCAAGAACAAGCACAGAGTGATCACCTTGATGCCCAACCTGCCAAGCAACAGCTTGAAAGCAATCAAGCTAATGCTAAAGCTTTAAGTGAAGTTGCCAAGAATCAGCAAACTGATGAAATTGAATCTTTAGATCAATTGAAAGATTTTGCAGATCAGATACAAGAGAAGATCGCAAGATTTGAAAAAGCCTTATTACTCTTGAATTCACCTGCGGGGATTGGTCTGAGCACCAATGAAGATATCCATCTCTCTGCGGATGGGCAGATCAATCAAATTGCTGGGGATAGCATTAACCTGAGTACACAAAAGAATCTGGTTGCCCATGTCCAGAACAGAATTAGCCTGTTTGCCGCACAGAATGGCATCAAACAGGTGGCTGCCAAAGGTAAATTTGAAGTGCATGCCCAGTCTGATGGAATGGACTTACTTGCCAAGCAGGGCATTCAGATCATTTCGACTGAAGATCGGATAGAGATTACAAGCCCTAAAGAAATTGTGATTACCGCAGGCGGTTCACAAATCAAGCTGAATGGTTCAGGTATTTTCCCGACCACGGGTGGTAAGTTTGAGGTGAAGGCGGGGCAGCATTTGTTTATGGGCGGGGCAAATGTGAATTTGAGTGTTCCTGCATTGCCACGATTTGAGAAAAAGAATTGGATTGCTTTAGAGTATGTAGATGTCGATCAAACGCCATTTGCGAATCTAGGTTATAAAATATTTTTTGAAAATAACCAAGTAATTGAAGGACGATTAGATGAACTGGGCAAGGCCCACCATGAGAATGTTCCAGATAAAGCACTAAGAGTTGAGTATGAGGGAAAAAAGTCAGAGCCTGATAAGCCATGGGAACCATTTAGTCAGCTGATTGAAAAATTGTCTACCACAGAGTCTCAAGAGAGCACTACTAATTTAACTACGAACTCTAAAAGTGATGTCTGATCATGGATAAGGAATTACAAAATGCTTTAGCATGGTATGCCGCTGCACCAAAACGTTTGGTTAATAGCGGGATGCAAAGTTTAGAGGCTACAGCTGAATGGATTTGGGTTGTTTTACAAGGGGACTTTGCTGAAGATCAAAGTACTGCACAAATTGCAGTTGGTACGGTTATTTCAATGATTCCAGTGGTGGATCAAATCTGCGACGTACGTGATATTTGTGCGAATTGTAAAAAAATCAAAGAAGATGATAGTAATGTATGGGCTTGGGTTGGTCTTATTATTACTTTAATTGGTTTATTTCCAGTACTTGGGTCATTGTTTAAAGGGATATTTAAAATCCTGTTTAAAATGGTACAAAAAAGAATATATAAACTCGCTGCAAAAGCTGGGGAAAAGATCGATTTTTACCAAATTATCAGCCCACAAATCGAGATCGGTATTGCTGAAGTTAAGAAACATATCGCTAATCCAAAAGTACAAAAAGTTCTAAAAAGTATGAACATTACGAATGTTTATAAAGAAATTGCTTTAAATTTGCGTACTGTGAAAGGACAGCTTAATACAAAGAATTTGTTGAAGCCTTTTGATGACCGTATCAAGGATTTACAGCAGTTACTTGATTATGTAAATCGTTGGGGTGGCGCTGAGATGGTCGCTAAAACTAATGCATTGATGAGGGATGTAAAAGAAGTACGTAGTAAAGCTGCGAAGATGGGTGATTTTATTACCCCTGTGCAGAATATGTTGGAGCGTACAGCAAGACGTTTTGATATCGAAGCAGACAATGCTTTTAGGGCGACAGTAGATCGAAATAATTTTACTCGAATGAATAAACCTGGTGAGCCTGCTGAAATAGCATCAATTAAGAGTAATAAGCCTAATTGGGTAGATAAAACCGATGACATACCACATGAAGCAGAAGAAGCCATCAATGTGGTGAGTAAAAAAGGTTTTCCAGACCTCAATCCAACAGTTAAAGAGGGCGAATGGCATCCACTTAAGGATGCTTATGCCACCTTTGCTACTAAGAAAATTAAAGCCGTAACAATTCCAGAGGGTGAAGTACTATATCGGGTAGTTGACCCGACTTCTGCAGATAATAGTATTTGTTGGATGCGTAAGGCTGAGTTTGACAAACTCAAGAGTAAATCTGACTGGCGACGTAAATTTGCAGTATGGGCAAACTGGAATAGTAATGGAGAATATGTGACCTATACTGTACCTAAAGGTGGTCTAAATGTCTGGGAAGGGCCCGCAGCCTCTCAGGAGCTTGATAAATTAAAAGGTTATGTCTTAGAAGGTGGAGGTAAGCAGATTGTGCTTGATCCTAAAGATTTAAATGCAGCTTATGTTAGCCAGCGGATGCCAACCAATTGGGGCTACGATAGTGGTCTGAATACTGGGCAAGGCGCTAATCTGGTCGGTATTCCAACACTCACAAATAATTGGAGATAACAATGAGCTATCCTACTCCTCTGATTGCACATGATATCTATGTGATGGAACAGTTTCTGAAACCTGAACGAATAAAAATGATTCGGGACATTTGGAAAGAGATGTTGGACTATCTGGAAAGCTTATTGGATCGTTTTATGAATGATCTCCCCCCAGACTATCGTAATCGTAGTTTACCAGAACAGCCTGATATTGTTTGGGGGGAGCGTGTGATTCCCAACTTTAGGAGTACGATGGAATGGCTGAATGAGAGCTATATTCAACGGCTCAATAATGACTTTAGTTGTTATATCGGTTTTTCTTTAAGGGCTAGCGTCAATGGACAACGAGAGTTTAGTGTCAACTGGATGGATGAGGTTGAACCTAAAGCCGCTGGAAAGTATCAATACCTATTATTTAAGGCTGCTCGACTTGCTGAAGCGATTGAACATACGGTTCAACAATGGGCACCTGGCAGTCTAACCCATTATTTTTCTCAGATTGGTTCACATGATAGTTCTTTTAAATATGACCCAGTGACCCCTCCGCCATTAAGCTATCCCATTTATCGTCTTAATGAGAATGTAAAGATGAAAACAGGTGAAGAAATTCCCCAAACAGGATTTTATTTACCTGATCTACCCGATAGTTTTCCTAGACTACAAATTAAGTCAAGACAAGCTGGTCAAACCCGTATACCTGAAAATGACCCTGAATATCCAGGTTCACGTATTTTGGCTCCCTGTACATGGACGCTGATTGAGAAAGTTGTCGATAGTGGGGGAGAATTGGGAGAAGCAATGAATCCGTTTGTACGACCTGCGAATGTTCGGGCGGGTCAGCCAGCGACGCATTCGGGCTATTGGTTTACGGTTGCGCAGGAAAACTCACGTCAATACTTTGAACAAGGTGAAATCTTACCTGAGATTAAAAATCAAGATTGGGGTGAAGTGTATTGGCAGTTTGATGGTGAACACTAAATTTAAGTCATATCGTAAAAAACAATGTGTTATGTCTTAATTTTGGAGGACACCACCTCCGATACCTATCTAAATAAGCCCTTTTTACAAGGGCTTATTCACTGTCCAATATTGTGCCTTCATAAAAATCATAGAATTTTGGCTGAAGTAGAGTGATTTAGATAAATAAAAATAGCGATGCAAAGTTAATTAACCAGTTTAAGTCTCCAATCAAAGACATTGATGGAGAAATTTGGGTGTATTGGCTGTGATCACATCATTCGATTGGGGAATGCTATTCCTTAAACGTTTCATTCAAAGCTTGTTGAACAGCATCGACTCGTGTTTTACAAGCTTTATAGGCAGACATTGATTCCTCAACAATCTTCATAAGGTTATCAATATCTGGCTCATCTTGATCTTCTAACAACGCTGCATTTTTCTTGAGTAACTCATAACCTTCTTTAAAACTTAACTCTTTATTAGTCATTGTTAGTCACCTTATTTACGTCGGCATGAATAAAGCCATCTTGCATTTCAATTGAAACGGTTGCTCCGACTTGTTGAACAGAACGAATTGCTTTGTTATCGCTTCTAATAATTCCATAACCTTTGGCAAGAACATTTCTAGGGTTTTGTAGCAGGGTTTCTCTCATCAATGTGTCGATTTGAGTAGAAGCAAGTTTAAGTTGTTGCTGAGCAAAATACTGCGTTGTTGACTTCATTAATTCAAGATTTTTTTGCGCTGTATTTATTTGATTCTGGGCATGGGTTTTGATGATATTCATCAACTGATCATTTTGACTTTGATAAGCTGAAATTTGATGTTGAGAGAGTAGTTTGATGGACTGAATAAAATCGATTGCCTCCTGAGATCGTTCTGAAATCAGATTACGTATTCCTGCAATCACTTTACTTGGGGTATCAAAAGATCGGTGTGCAATTTCATCTAAAATGGTTCGATCTTTCTCATGACCGATACCGACCCAAATGGGTACTTTTCGTTTGCAGAGTAAGGCAGCTAGATCATAGTCATTTAAATAAGCTAAATCATTGACTGCTCCACCACCTCGTATGATGACGATGAGGTCAGGTGGGGTTGTATAATTTTTTGCCCATTGGCGCAGACTTGAGCTTAAAGACTCCATAATGCTATTAGCGGCCGTATTACCTTGAAAGGTTGCAGTGTGATATATAAAGTGACAAATATTAGCTCTATTTAGTGCATCTGCATCTTTTTTGAAATCACCTAAACCAGCTGCATTTTCTGGTGCAATGACTAATACATTTTCAATGTCAAAAGGTGTGGGGAGTGATTTATTTAGATTGACCAAGTTTTCAGTCGTTAAACGGGCCAGTATCTGCTGATAACGTTTAGCAATATCACCCAGCGTAAAACTTGAGTCAATGTCTTCTATATTGACTGAAAAACCATATTGGGGATCAAAACGAGCTTTGATTTTAATCAGAACATTTAAGTCCTTTGACAGGTCAATGCCACTTTCACGCTCAAACTTCATCACTATTTTTACGGCGGTGAATTTCCAGATTGTTGCTTTGCAGTTTGCAATAACCTTGTCTGTATTTTCTTCTTTTTCTGCTAACTCAAGATAGTAATGCCCACTTTTAATGCTCAAGTTCCGAATCTCAGCTTTTACCCATACAGGCTCATCGAAGGTCATGCGAATGACTTCTTGCACTGCTGTTAGATACTCATTTAGAGAGAGTTGGGTGGTGGACATACTGCAAAATATTGGATGGAATATTCCTATAGTAGCAAAGATTAGAGCTTCTACAACTACGTAAATCGGTCAGTATATTGGGTGGATTAACTGAAAATTATAGATGGATTTATAAAATTACTGTGCATTAATTGTTCTGTTTTTTTGCTTATTTATACGTGAAAAGTAACGTAAATAAAAAGACCATGTAGCTACACATGGTCTTTTTTTTCACACTGGAAATGGTGCCTTGTTCAAAATATTTATTTCAAAGAAATAAAGTGATACCACTCTTAAATATTTTTCAGAGTTTTTTTGCTCAAATTTTGTTATTTTGAAAAAATATGCTAAAAAAATTGTAATAAGCGAATTTATTGGGTTTTAGTGTGGATTTTACGAATAAATCATATAAACAAAGAGAACGTGAGCTTATTTCTATTATTGATTTTAAACTTAACCGAATATGGTTGGATCATAGTCAAGACGGACAAGATGAATTAAAGATTTTAAAAAAAATGATTGTGACATTAGAACTAGTGATACTTCGAGTAACACATGGAGAGGAATTAAAAGGAATAAAATTAAAGAATTTTGAAGAAAAAATTTCTCAATTGATGGGGTATATGAGAAAGAATCCTACAGCCTTTTTAATTAGTGATGATGAACCATACTTAATGATCACAACTGAACTGGGCGAGAGATATCTAAAGCTTAGTCAGCATGTAAGTGAATTAATAGGCTGGGTTATTGAGAAAAACTATGCAAGTTTTAAAGATGGTATATCTTGGCGTTCTAAGTTAGTAGCATTCTTAACTGAGTTAAAATTTGATATAGGTGAATATGATCAGCGGACTCAGAAGTATCAAGTCCTGTTTGATCAAGTGTTTGTGAATAATAGTTCTGTGAAAGTATTGTATTTAGATTTTGGCTATAAAACAGAACAACTCGGATCGGGTATCGACTGGGAGTTAATGGAAAACCATTTTGCATATTATCAAGAAAAAGTTGCTGAGAATTTTCCAAATTTAGTGCTTCAATTGAGAAAGTTGGAGTTTGACTACAGCACAAATTTAAATAAATATTCCTATATTGCTGTATTTGATCAAGCAGAATCGTTACAGCCAAAAACTCTGGCTAAACGACTTGAAAAAAAATGGCTAGAAGCTTTCACACACTTAGAGGGACAAGGAAATGGAATTGAGCCTACAGCAGAATTCCTTAATCCTGAGCTAATCAGTAGAGGATTCACCATCGGTGTTGTTACCAAGGATTCGAGACGTTATAAAAATTTCATCAGTACAGTGTTAAATTATTATGTTAATGGGCATTATTATTTAAAAACAATTCAAGCTAATACAGATCAACACTTAGATGCGATTGGCTGCACTATTAGGGATAAAGTTGATAAAGATCAGAATAAAAAGGTAAATCAACGCAAATCCCGACCAATGTTACATCGTGATGTGATGATTAAATCTCAATATGATTGGGAACGCTCGTTGGGACTAAGTAAGCCTCTAATCAAACAAAAAAAAGACATTAAACTTTTTTATAGTTTTTTATTGGATAAGGATGATCCTGAAGAAAACGATTTACAGGAGCTTTTATATAAAATTGATTTGATGGTTCTATGTGCTTTGAAATGGAAGATCCCAGCTTTTGTTGTAAGTGATGGTTCCGCAGTGAAAAGTGGAACTGAAATAGGCAAAGTAATTGCTGATATAGATAAAGCCTATAAGCAAAAGCGAAGAGAGTTAATTCTAAATGCAGAATATTTAGGGCTTAGAGTTGGGCTGTTTGTCATAATATTTGAGTATTTGGAGATCTCAGCAGTAACACCAGGTCTTCTTTTGCCTTTGCTAAACCGGTACCATTTTTACAATGCTTTAGTTGATGAAATAAATTTAGTCTATTTAAAACCAATCAATGAATTAGTACCTTATCTACGTAAGAGAATTGATGAAATAAGGGCTAAACAGTCAGCAGTCTTTGAAATGTTTGGAAAAGCTGAACCTGAACCAGAATTTTTTAGTATTCTTCTAAAAAAACTCACAAAATTACTTGAACAGAAAATAAATAGGCCTGCTAAATCTAATTTAACATTGAAAGATTGGTATAGCACTCAAATAAGATCGAGGCAGAATTCGTACGAAAACTTAGTAAGCTATAGCCGCCAGTGCCGTAGTAATCAAACGAAAGATATTGTAGTTGATATTGAGTTTGCACTAACCAATGATTCCGAGCTTGAAATCGATTTAATTCATGAAGTTTTAACGAAAGGGATAGATTTATTGTCTAGGACGGATTTTGCTAAAGAAGCCATCCGTGGTTATTGGGGAGCATGGCAATCCGCATCATCTCAGGATCAGGAATGTAAGGCGTATGTGAGTCTTATGTTTTTTATGGATCAGCGTTATGTTGCAAGACAAGAAGAGCTACGTGATGAGTTGAATAAAGCTCTGGAAAAAGCCGTTGCAAGCCCGTATAAAAATTGGGATAAATCGAACGAGCTAAAGTTTAACTTTAAAGAGTATCTATGTTTTCAAGCTTTGGGTGAAGAATTGTTTTATAACCCCGTCAGTGATCGTAAGAAAATAGAAAAGGAAATAGAAAGAAGTTTACATATGGAGTTTTATTTGGCGTTACATCGAGATCTATACTGGTTACCATCCGAATTGATCTTAAAACAGCGTGTGATCAGAGGGCGGGAAAACTATAAGTCAAGAAGGAAGTCATCTAAGCCTAAAGCTTTAAAATGATCAATTGATCAATGTGAAGAGTTTATTTTTCCGCTTAACTCTCGTTTTTATTTTTTTGATTTATCATCGATGCTCAGCACGTATCAGAATTGTCTTTATACGGTGATGTGCAGACAGTTACGACATCGTTAAAGTCGGTAAATAGTATTATTAATGATATATCTATTCTCTTATACCTTAATTACTTAGTAGACATCATACATACAACAACTCAACCACTAGGTGAGTTGTTGTTATAGACTTCAAATCAACTTAAGCATTTAAATCGATGATGAACATGTGATCCTTAAGATCGCATGTGAATCTACACATATCCTGAATTCTTATTGGTAAGAACTACAATAAAAAAATACTTCTACTGCTTTGAGATATGACATACCTTCATTGGAACATACTCATGCGACTCTCTGACCACATTCATCAAGCTTCCGTATTATCCGATATACATCACTTCATTGAATTTAATCTTAACCACTATGTTGAACATGCTGTCTTCCTACACTTACTCCAAGAACTGATTGTACGCTTCAAGCAGTACCATCAGGAATCACTCAGCTATGCTGCAACCATTGAGATCTTTGTCATACTGATGCAGGCTGTTGAGCAGATGCTAGATGGACGTATTTACGATGAGATGAGTACATTGGATGCACAGCAAGTGAATCAGTTACAAAAGTTGATTTTGAGTCAACGCGAAAAGGTAAAGGAGCATTTGCAACGTTATAAAGAACAGCAACAGCGTAATCGCGAATCAATACAATCCTACATGCAAACCATCATCAACGATCATCACAAGCTACTATTGGTTCGTGTTGATCTAAGTTATACAAAAGAGAAGCATGGCCAGATTGGTTTACAGGACTTTTATCAGCATATTCAGAAATTAAGACAACTTCTTAAGGACCAGCAGGGGTGTTTTGCTGAATTAAAAGGATATGTGCTTAAACTGGAGCAAGGCAAGGACAAAGGATTCCATGCTCATCTGCTATTCATCTATAACGGTTCAAAGCGTCAGAACGATACTTTTCTAGGACAAGCAGTGATTGATAAATGGCGAGAGATTGTCGGTGATGGAGGGATAGGCAACAATTGTAATACCGTTAAATACAAGGAGCGTTACCGACAAACGAGCCGTCTCGCATTGGGTATGCTGCATCGTGAAGATAAGCAAATGACTGACAATGTGATGCTTTTGTTAAACTACTTTGCCAATGAGGACAAATATGATCAAAGCTTATTGGTTAGCTATGCAGGAATGCGTTGTTTGAGTAAAGGGGAATATCAACCGCATGGAAGACAGTATCAATTGAAGTCTGAATGCACGTGAGTCAGTAAAAAAATACATCGAGTGCCGTCTTATGATTGAATCACATAGGACGACTTTCGACATGAATTTCAAACAAGCTGAGCTCTTCGTTGCTCCAAAATTAGAGCAGGATGTACATGATTTCTATATTGCACTGAAGCGTGCAACACTGGTTGATGGCGATTTGAGAAAGACTTGGCGACGCTCATTCCTCGAGTATTGTCAGGATTGGCATTATTTGCTGTTTTCACATCGAGAATTTAAATTTGGGTTTTGGGTGACCCAATTCAGTAATGCGTACTATACATGTGTCGCGGAACAGGAAGAATTTCAGATTTGGCCTGAGAATGAGAAACAATGGGCTGACTTAGTTTCGAAGATACTCAATAAATTAGAAAAGTTATTTAAAAGCATTGGCTTTCAAGAAATGCTGAATAAGTGCAATACGGCTTATGAGAAAAAGATCCAGAAATTGATGGATCAATACTCAGATATAAATCGCCTGAGTGTCGATGCACCTGATCTTAAATTCTATTTAACTATGCACCCCCATCCAACTGCACAAGGGCTGAGTCATATTCAAAGTTTTAGTCGAGCATTGAAGAAGTTTGAGCGACGACTCATGGATAAACCATGGTGTCGAGCACAAGTGCTGTATCGTTTTTATCAGATTTATCGTGATCCAGAATTTCAACACTATGTGGTGCGCTACTTCTTAACCTTCCAAAAAGCATTCTATGCTGAAGAGACTGATTACTGTGCAAAATTGAGGGAGATCTGGTCGGATGTGACAGAGGGCATCGGGGTTTTACTGGAGCAAAAACAGTTTAAACCTGATGTTCAGGGCAATCGAACAGTGCCTCCATTTATGAATGATGACATGGAGTCCCCATTAGAAAACCTTGAGAGCTTAGATGTCAGAATGACTTCACTCAAAGAGCATGCAACTAACCTTTATGTGTGGGATCGAGGTATGGAGTCATTCAGTGGTCAGATCATTCAACATAAATAGTTGAAGTGAAACGCAGGGGTTAAGCCGCCATAAGGAGGCTTCCCTTATTTAAGCTAAAAAATAAAAACAAGCTTAATGTTGTTCAAAGTGACAAACATAATCTACAACGCCATCTGACTGGATCGTAAATTCAGTATTGGGTGGAATAATAAAAGATTCACTTGAGCTGTATGTTGAGACCTCAGTGGCAGCTCCAATTTGAACTTCGCATTTGCCTGAAATAATCTCAATACGCTCTTCGAGATGAGTCTTAAAGGTGAGGGGATGTTCTGAAGGCAGAATAACGCCGAGTGTCTTTTTAGTGCCGTCTTTTAAAATCAGCACATGGCTAATCGACGAACCATTAAAATGAATGTTGGCCTTTTTTTTAATTGAAACAAAGTTAAATTGTTCTGACACAGTGAGTGATCTCAAAAAAAAAATTATAGTCTTGTGTTTTGAGAATCATAATCAAACTGACGATCAACACTCAAGCTAAAAATGATCCATCGATTACTTAAGCAGACTCCACCATTAAATAGCTGAGAGAGATCATAGCGTTATCTGCTTTACGATTTCCTGAGCAACCATAATGCCCGTTGCTTGACCGAATGGTAAGCAGCGATTATCCTTGGCGTGCTGGCCTACATTGCCGGTGGGTTTTAGCAGACCCAGTTAAACAAAGACGAGATACGAAATTGATTTTTTGTGTGTCGTGGACCCGTTCGTCCCCCTTTCTTCTATGGTAGGGCGGAGGGGGGACGCGCTTGCGCGTGCTGGTTTCTTTGTTTACCAGTCTGCTAACCCTCTTTCGTCCTACCACCATCTTTTAGCAGGGATTCGGTAGGCTTACTTTAAACAAAGGAGTCCGCCATGCGTACTGACATTTATCTTTTGGCTTTGCCATTTCCAAACTTAAACCGATTGTACTTTTTATTTCGATTGCCCTTGGCAAGACGATCTCACGGCTGTGCTTTGCCTGATTCCACTCAATAACGTTTAGATCTGATCTATAACGACGAATAATACAAGGTGGTTCTATGGCACATGCCCCGATTTGGGTGGCGTGTCTGATGGTGCCTTTGTGCGTCACGGCATGCTCAAAAAAAGATAATCATGTTTATATCCCCGATGAAGCTGAGGCTTTATCTGAACGCATTCAAATTCAATCTAATCCTGTCCCCGTGCTAGTAACGGCTGAACAGTTACAACCCTTAGCACCGACTGATGAAGTCGATGACGGTACGCTTGAAGGCTTTCATCAACAACTCACCGACAAACAACAACAAGCAGACTGGCAAGCACTCCGTCAGCAACTCAAACTCAAACCTGATCAAATAGTTTGGTTGGGTAGTCAACGTAGACGCTTTAAGGAAGACTTCAATCCTGTTGATCTCAGAAAAGCCGAAGCCTATCCGCAAGCCAATCAGTTGATGATCAACTACTTTCGGCGTTTGAAATCTCCAAACTCGATTGAAGCACAAGGAGAACTGGAAACCACCGCAGATTACCAACAACGGCTTGAATCAGCACAGCAACAGCATCAACAACTGACGGGTAAACTGAAAGTTGATCTCAGTCATTTAGAACTGGCACTGAATGTATTACATGCCCCCGTTTGTTTTAATGCCGATGATCAAGATGCCTATAACGCGATTGAATACGATGCAGACCACGAAACTTTAAGTTTGCGCACGAGCATACCCTATGTCATTGAAAAAGAGGTATTGGCTCAAGCCTACAATCCGAACTTTGGTGGGCAACAGGTTGAGGTACTGAAAGTAGAATTGCATTACCCATTGGACCAAGCCAAACGCAACTTGGCGGATTTAAAACGCGGTACTTGTCTGGGTTATCTCTTACAACTCGATGCAGGGCAGCGTCTGACGGTCAAACAACTTATCCTGTCCGCTTATTCCTCAGATACGGCTATTCCACAACCTGTTGTCTATCGCTTCCAACCGCAGCAGTTGCGTTATGACCTTTATCAAGAACAACAGGAAGTGACTCGACGTGACGATGGCACACGCGATTACCATCCTAAGCCACGGCAGCTTATACACAGCACAGATATTCCCATTCCACAGCAGATTGATTACCGCTTTGGTTTAGCTCATACACCTGTTGAGACACAAGGAGCAGTTGATGAATAAGCTATTTTTAAATCAAAGCCGTCCTTTGTTCCTCAGCATCGGATTGATGATCGGACTAAGTGCTTGTGGAGAATCTCGTGAAGCATTTATTCCACCTACTGCCAATGATGCCTTACATGCCATGCGACAACAGGATGACAGCATCGTACAAGTCAAATTGCAGCAATGCATACGCAGTAATCCCTTTGAGGGGCAGCCAGGCAATGGTCCTAGTTATGACCAGTATGACTGTGAGGTTGTGGTGGAACGCTACGATGCGGTACTCGATCAAAGCATGACACAAGCGCAATCCGTTCTGCTCAATTTAGGCAGCAGTGGTTGGCAGGCTGAGTATTAACCAGCAGCTCACATTAAAAACGTAAATAAAAAATATTCAAATACACAACATCTAGATGAAGTAGGACGCTACCTACACCCTATCTAGTCTTTAGGATATTAACAATGACAGTACATCTAAACGCTCAACAACAAACGCTTCAAACCAATTCAAGCTTTACCCATCCTTTAAAACAACTACTTTGTACTGGCGCACTGTTCGCGAGTGCACTGCTGCTTGGACAAGCCACGCAAGCGGGTGGCTATCAAGAATACAGCTATCCCTTACAACTGGTCAGCGTTGAGGGCGGGGTGCCACTGCGCTGTACTTATGTCGGCTATGAACGTCAGCGTACTCGTCAGACATTTCGTATCACTGCCTTACGCAATCAAGGCGGTTGTCCACGTAATACCTATTACAAACCGAGTCGTATGCAATTGATTATTGCCGAGACAGGGCAAACGGTATTCGTGCGTTCTGAAGAAGTACGTCAAGCCACCCGTCAAGATTATAACGGTCCACGGATGAAAGCCCCTGACAAACCTGCCTCTGCCAAGATCAATCGCTGTCACATCATGGCGACTCAAGATGCCAATGGCAAAGTCACTCGTGGACCTGCCTTAACTGATCCAAGCTGTCAGAAATAGGCCCGACCATGAAAAAATTCATTGGCTTTTATCTGATCGTGACCATTGTCTATGCCGCGATATTGATGCAACGCACGGCAGAACTACAAGGCGGTTATGTCAGTGTCGATTACTTAAGTTGCCTGCTGTTCTTGCTAAAAGGACTGATGTGGCCGTTGGCAATTGTGCGCTGGCTGTTCTAGCAAACCCCTTAAATCTGATGGCAATCACTCTCCCTGAACCAAACAGGGAGGGTGAAGCTTTATTGAGATAAAGACAAAGACAAGAAGGATAAAAATATGAATAGAAATTCCACTGATTCAACTTCGACGAAAACCTTACAACCGATACATTGGGTATTGATTGTCTGCGGCATGATCGTGTTACTGACCGCAGCCGTGTTATTTAACCAACATCAGCAACGTCAAACCGATTTAAAACTGGCACAACTGGCGGCTGCACAATCCCAATCATCTCATTCCAGTTCATCTACAACAACTGAACCATCAATACCCGCCAATTTAGATATGGGGGAAGCTGGTCTTTCTATGAGCACAGACTCCACTGAAGCTGAACCTTCAACTTCAACGAGCAACGCCAATCTAGAAAATCTTAGTATGCAGATTGATGGCGAATACCACGACGATCAAACCCTGAGTTCCAATCCTTCCACTTATGGCTTAAAGCCGATGCAATCCGCTTCAGCAGATTTAAAAAGCATGCTGCCTGAGATTGATCAGATGTTGCGAACTCACCTGATGGAGGCGTGGGGACGTGCGGATCGTGATCAAGTACAGAAACGTGTAGAAGGCTGGAGCCAGCAAGGGGATGAACTGACTTATCGTGCGGCATGGGACTCGGATCGTTATCAATGTACGTGGTATGTGGTGCGTTGGAATCTAACCAGTCAGCAAGTACTGCAAGAAGGCTATCAACCCTGTTTCTAAGCTGGAACCAATATCAATAATGATAGGAATAAAATCATGAAGATGTTTCAAACCAAAATCACAACACGTTTAGTTTACTTAAGCTTTGCGGCATTCAGTCTATTGATCACGCATACTGCGATGGCAAAGACCGAACAGATTATTTTAAAACAGGACCTTGGCTTAGGTGAAGAAGCGATTATCTTCAATACCAAAAAGGGTGAAGTGATCTTGAACTATTATGCTTTACCTGAAAAAGTCGCGCAGCAGATTGAGCAGTTTAAAAAGGGCCAATGTCTCGAAATTCAGTCCAAACATGGTTTCTATAACGATACTGGTGATGGGCAATACATTCAAAGTATTCGCCCCTGTAAAACGAAATCAAGCTTAGCTCGACCGAAAGTCACCCAATAGACAAGGGCCATGAGCAAGCGCAGATTTATGCTGATCTGTTTATTGTGCTGTGTTTTTATCGCAACACTGCTTTGGCTAATCATGCGGGGTGATCAACATCCTGTATTACAAAAAGCGCTACAGGTCTATGTCATTAAACTCCTACAACTGCTTGCCAAGCTTTAAATCAGCTGAACTGAGTTAAAGCGAATCGCACCAATACCACAACACAAACCTAAAAAACCTGCCCATTGCGGCAGGTTTTTTTATGCCCGTTTATGACTGATGTTTTATCTCAGGAGACCCAATATGTCCAAAATTTGTTGTCCCATGTGTGGCAGTGATCAGGTGGAAATGATTGCACAACCGCAATTCCAACCACCACCGAACCCAACGCAATCAAGCTTTCCAAAACCACCCATGCATAGCTTGATGCATTACTTGGTCAACTATGCCGCGATGGGAGCCACGGGTGCTCGTATGTTGAAAGGGCAAAAGCCAATGGTGCTGATCATTGGTGCGGTGATTGGCGGAGCGGTGGGATGTGCGGCGTGTCTACTCAATCATTTACAGGATGCTGCACCGACTCAACCTCTTACACCTTCCATTCCCACCCAAGCCCGTGGGCAAACCTCGTATCAATGTTTGGAATGTGAATATTGCTTTGCTTTGGCTTTTCAATATGAGCCAGAGACCACTTATCCCATGCATCACACTCGTCCTTTCGAATAATTGCAGTTTCACAATTTTATTTAATCTCAATAGGAGAATGCTTTATGGCACATTTAGTCGACAGTATGGCCTTTGTCGGTCAAACCCCTTGGCATGGACTAGGCAATCAACTGACCCCGAATCAACCGATTGAAGTCTGGGCCAAACAAGCGGGTATGGACTGGCGTATTGAAAGCTCTGATGTTCGTTACATGGCACAGAACGTACGCGGACAACACATCATTCTACCCTTTGAAGAACAACGGGTACTGTATCGCTCGGATACTCATGCACCGTTATCCGTGGTCAGTCAACGTTTCCAAGAAGTGCAACCGATGGAGATCTTAAACTTCTATCGAGACTTAAGCGAACAATCGGGATTTGAACTGGAAACTGCTGGGGTACTGAAAGGCGGTAAGAAGTTCTGGGCATTGGCGAAGACTGGACAGAGTGCAGCTTTAAAAGGAAAGGATGTGAGTAATGGCTATATTCTTTTAGCGACCGCTTGTGATGGCACCTTAGCGACCACTGCACAATTCACCTCTATTCGTGTGGTGTGTAACAACACCTTAGCCATTGCACTCAAAGCCCATAACAACAGCTCTAGCAATACGGGCGTAGTCAAAGTTCCCCACAGTACCCGCTTTGATGCAGGGAAAGTCAAACACCAACTCGGCATTTCAGTGCGTGCATGGGATGAACACATGTATGAAATGAAGCAACTGAGTCAGCGTAAGGTGACACAGCAAGAAGCAGCCGCTTACTTTGATGCGGTGTTTAATAACAGCAATCTCAGTATGGCGGATCAGGAGGACAGCATTATTCAATACTACCGCAATGCGGCACTACCCAAAGCAACTATTCCCGTAACAGCGAGCATCAATAAATCCGACAACAAAACCGAACCGAATGGCCGCGCCATGTCAAAAGTCATGACCATGTTTAATGGACATGGCCGTGGGGCAGAACTGAGTTCAGCCAAAGATACAGCCTATGGTTTGCTATGCGCCATTACCGAGTTCACCGACCATGAACGTCGAGCGATGAGTACCGATCATCGACTGGATTCAGCATGGTTTGGGGCAGGGGCTGCGCTTAAACAAAGAGGCTTGGAACAGGCTTTACGCATGTTGGCTTAGCCCACCCGCTATCAAACTCACCCTTATTCACTTTAGAAACAACAGCCACCACAGTGACTCAAATTTCAGCTTCATTTAAGCTTTCACCATTAGCCTAAGCTAGTGGTTATAAGATAGCCGCAGTGCAAGACCCTTCGCCACACTCAGAGGTGGCTTTTTTATGCCTGAAATTTAGTGGTTGCTGTGGTGACGATACTTTATTCAAAAAGGAATCTCGCCATTATGAATAGTCATCATCATATTCAAAACGCATTAAACCAACCCCCATTACAAGCCTACTCACCGAATATCAATCCATCCACTCAACAAGTCGAAGTCGGCACCCGAACCAAACGTAATTCAGCTCAACATTCCCAAAATAAACAACCAAGAAAATCCAAAACACCCGCAGCCAAACGCCTTGCCAATACCAAGCAACTCAACTATCAACAATGGCTTGAAATCCGCAAACAGGGCATTGGCAGTAGTGATGCTGCAACTGCCTGCGGCCTCAATCCCTATATGTCGATGTTGGAACTCTGGATGATCAAAACAGATCGGATGCAACAAAACATCGAAGATGAAAGTGCAGGTTATGCACCACTTTACTGGGGCAAACAACTTGAACCTTTGGTGGCGGAATATTACAGCATGCACACCAACAACAAAGTGCGTCGTGTCAATGCAGTATTACAACACCCTGATGAAGACAAACATTTTATGCTCGCCAATTTGGACTATGCCATTGTCAGTAATGAAGAAGTTCAAATATTAGAGTGTAAAACTGTCGGAGAATATGGCGCAAAACTCTGGCGAGATGGTGTACCACTGTATGTGCTGTGCCAAGTCCAACATCAATTGGCGGTGACAGGCAAACAAGCCGCGCATATCTGTGCCTTGATCTGTGGGCATGAAACTAAAATCTATAAAGTCACCCGCAACGAAACGGTGATTCAGCACATCATCAATGCGGAGCGTCACTTCTGGCAATGTGTAGAATCGGGTATTCCACCGAGTGTCGATGCCTCGGATTCAGCAGCCAAAGCCTTACAACAACTTTATCCAGAACAAATCCCATTAACCGTAGAAGACCTCAGCCAAAATGAACAGGCCAACTACCTCTTTAACCAACTGTTAGAAGAGCGACACAGACTTGAACAGCATCAACAGTATTTCGATGAACTCAAACATCAAATACAGATGCTGATGAAAGATGCGGAACGTGCGGTATTTACAGGAGGCTCAGTGACGTGGAAGAAGGCACAAGATGCCACCACCTTAAACAGCAAAGCGTTACTGAAACAACACCCTGAATATCTACAGCAGTTCCCACAAACCAAAGCAGGAACACGACGCTTTCAAATTTATCCGAATGGTGGATAGGCCAAATACACATTCCAGCATTTATTTCCCCCAACAACGTATCAATCACCAAAGCCACATCAAATAACCCGATCCCATACCCCAAACAGGCATGGGATTTTTTATGCGCAAAATCTAAACATCACTTCAACACCTATATAGAGGACATCACCATGATTAAAGGTCTAGCAATTACACCACCTGTTTTAGGTCGGATCAGCATTGGCAAGATCGTGGAAAAGAACGGCAAACGAGTTCCTGAAAAGGATGATCAATTTACCATTACCAGCCAAATTCAAGGGAAAGACGGATGGATTAAGCATCCCTTGGATGAACAACTACGAGCAAAAGCACCCAATCAAAAACTTAGAAGCATTCCAGTACGAATGATCTTTAATGATCCAGAATTGAATCTACGCGCTGAGTACAGCTTATTTGATCGACAAACAGGACGCTTAATCTGTTCAGGCAATGGAGAAACTTGTCAGCGACTTGGACAAAACGGCATTGAACAACATCCATGCCCATCCCCTGATTTATGTCCATTGGCACAAGGTGGGCTATGTAAGCCTTATGGCAGACTGTACGTCAACTTAGATGAATCGGATGAGTTAGGCACCTTCATCTTTAGAACGACTGGATTTAATAGTATCCGTACCTTAGCAGCACGACTCCGTTATTACAGTTCAGCTTCAGGTGATTTACTTTCATGTTTGCCATTGCAACTCACTCTGCGAGGTAAAAGCACCACGCAAAGTTATAGAACTCCAATCTATTACGTGGATTTGACTTTAAAGGATGGAACCAATTTGCAGGAAGCGATTAGCAATGCCAAGCAAATCAGTGAACAAAGCAAAGCAGCAGGGTTCTATCAAGAGGCATTGGATCAAGTAGCGAGGATAGGTTATGGCAATGCCAGCTTTGAGGTGGGAGGTGAGGAAGGGATGGATATTGTTGAGGAGTTTTACTCGGATGAATCTGATCAGCAAATCCAAGACACATCGAATCAAGTTGACCGTGTTCAGGATATACAGAAAGGGTTGCGGCAGTCGGTCAAGGCTTTGAATTAGATGTCATTAGATGTCATTGGATCAAGTAATTTTTTATTCAGGAGACCTATCATTTGAGCAATTACCGCTCGCATCAATGATTAGGAGAAAACATCATGAATGCGTCGATCACAGGTCAAACTTTTCAGATGAACCAAATTATCAACATCAAGCATGTTGTTGAGTTTACAGCCCTAAGCCGATCAAAGATCTATGAGATGATTAATAAAGACTCGAAATATTATGATCCTACATTTCCTCAACCCGTGCGGTTAACTGAAATGCGAATTGGTTGGTCAGCTTGGGAAATTCATGAGTGGATTCAGGCTAAGTTAGAACAGCGAGAGGAATAGGGGGCTTTTGCTCCCTTATTTTTTTGGTAGAATTGAGAAAAATTAATTGTGATAAGAATGAAGCAAACTTTAGATTATTACGATACAAATGCATTGGGATTTTTTGAATCTACAATTAGGGTAGATATGGAGAGTTTATATCAACCATTTTTACGGTATCTACCAGACAAGGCTTTTGTACTTGATTTAGGTTGTGGGTCAGGTCGAGATACCTTGGCTTTTAAGAAAAAAGGTTATCAGGTTGCAGCAACAGATTATTCAAAAGAACTGGTTGATAAAGCATGTCAATTGACTGGAGTCGATGTGCGTTTTGAAAGTTTCTATGAGTTGTCCGAATTAAATCAGTATGATGGTATTTGGGCATGTGCCTCACTATTACATTGTGAAAGAAAACGCTTGCCTGAGGTGCTGGAAAAAATACTAAAAGCCTTAAAAGTGAATGGTATCTGCTATATGTCATTTAAATATGGTGCGGGAGATCGTTATAAGGATGGAAGACAATTTACCGATATGGATGAATCCCAAGCACAGAGTTTATTAAAAAAATTTGATAATATTTTATTGTTACAACAATCGATTACGATTGATAAGCGCCCTGATCATAATGAAGATTGGCTGAATATCATATTTAAAAAACAAAATTGAATAAATAATGTCAGTACCTATACCAACACCACAGCAGCAACTTAAGTTTCTTAAACAGATTCAGCAAATTTTACATTCAGGAAACTTTTCTTCGACGTATAAATTTGCTTTATTGATGAGCCTTTCTCGTTTGGCGATTGAACAGGGACGCGATACTGGAGAAGGCTTAACTTTAGACTATCTGGATATTGCAGAAAAATTTATAGATTTATACTGGAAGCAGACTCTCCCATTTCATTTTAATGAAAATGAACCGTTCCTATTACAACAGAATAATGGCAAGCAAGCAGGAATTATTAGCTTAATTCACACTGCCCAACAACGTTATAAATCTCTTGCCTTAGCCAGACGAGATCATGTGTACTGGCTGCAATTGAAAAAGAAAGTGGCAGATATTGTAAAGAAAATGCCTGTAACTTACCTACAGAATTTGAAAGGGCAAAATATTGAGTTTTTATATCGTTTAGAAGATTCTCGAAAACAACTTATACTTTTGCCAAATGTCATGTATTGCTTACGTCAGTTTAGCGAAATCATTGAAGAGTTATGTCAGAAAAAATGGGTTGATTTTGTCAGATTAAATAAATGTAATTTATTGGTTCTGGATGGTTTACCTGATCTGGCAACATTCATGTTTGAGCCAAGCCGAAATCAGCTTCGACAAGTAGGGAAGTTCCTAGTTGACCTACAAGCATGTAAGTGCTTTTACTGCCAAAAGCCAATTAAACAAAATAAATGGGCTGTGGATCATTTCATACCTTGGGTGATGTACCCAGCAGATACAGGACATAACTTTGTACTTGCAGATGAAAAGTGTAACTCAGCTAAAAGTGATTTTTTAGCGTCGGAAGAGTTTTTGTTGCAGTGGCAAGAACGAAACCAAAACTTTGATAGCATCATTACAGATGAGTTATCAAAGCTTGGTTTTCTGACAAATATTGAAAGATCACATAATGTTGCTAATTGGGCATATCGGCAGGCTAATGAGAATGGGTATTTGTTGTGGGTAAATAAGCCATAAGCATTTACATAAATTTAGAGTATCTATCTATGAGTAGTTGATGGTCATGAAATTCTAAAAAGGGTCTAACAGCTAAGTAAATTTCCTCTTTTAATTTGATATCTATCCATGAATCATCACGATAGATACATTCACACATGGCTCTGAGAATAAGTTCAATTTCATGATTATTCATTAAAAAAATCTCTTCTGCTACACGACCTCTGAGTGCATTAAGAAGCTCCTCAAAATTTGAAAATTCTTCATTATAAAAATCAAGCTTTGAAGAGATATAAGAAAAATAGCCTTTTGCATTTTCGACCAAAGAAATGAGACAAAGATATAGTTGTGAAATTTCATTCGTAGTGAAATAGGCACGGCTACTTTTTGGGGAAATATAGAAATCTTGCAAGGCCTCGATGGTCTTTAACACACCTAAACTTCGATAGTAATGATCCTTGAGTAACGCAAATTTACGAATATCCCTCATGTAACCAAAGTCCTTTAGATCTTTTAAGCTTTTAATTTTCTTTGAGTAACTAAAGTAGGAAAAAAAGTTCTTCTTTTTATTCCAATTAATAGCTTCTGGAATAAGTTTCTCTGTTATCCATTCAAAAGAATTTTGACAAGGCCACCATTGTTCTTCGGATACAGGAATTTTGCTAAGGGGAGGCTCCCATAATAAAGTGAGTTCATCTTCGTCGTTGATATCTTCAATGTTTTCTGCCCAAAACATACCATGATAAACATCTTCTACAGGTTTATATTTTTCTCCTGTATATAGTTGTATGAAATTTCGAGATGCTGAAAATATATGCCATTCAGTGTCTCCATTATCTACATCATGAACGTTCGTAAATCTAATCATTAGGTCCCAAATTTCTTTGGACAATGTACATAAAGCAACGTATGTTCGACCATTCCATAAAATAAAAGGAAAGTTATAAGCTTTCCATATGTCTTCAATTTTTTGTATTGCTCCGAGATAGGCAGTAGTAAGATTGTCTGCAACTTCTGTAATTTGTTGAATAACTTCAATTGGTAGATTAAAACGACAGTTTTGTAAGTCTATAACCTCAGATTGATTTGATGGGGTACCAATATAAAATGGTCTATAGCGAGAATGGATAGGTTGTCCTGAGTTCCCTAAGAAATTTTCTAACATCCATTTGTTTTCTAGAATAACACTTACCCCATGAGCATCATGAGTTTTGATCGTAATAATGGCAGAGCCGACATGGTTTTGTGTAGGTAATAAAGCCGAAATTTCAATCCACTTTTTTTTAATTTTCCAATTGCCATCCTCAAAAAAGGATTCGTCAAAATCTGAAAAATTTAATGAAGAGAAATCAAGAAATTCTTTAGCCGCTTCTCGATTATTTTTATCAGGATCAATTAACGCTTTATGTAATGTCTCAATAAAGTGAGTTCTAAGCATCCATTCATTGTAAAACTGACTTTCAGGAGCCATTGGAAAGAACTTGCTAACAATGTCTGGATAGGCTTGTGACATTGTGGTTAAAGTTACGGCTGTCCATAACTCGGACTCAATTCCTAAAGTATGTAGTTCTTGGTGTATCTCATGCCATTTCTTCGAAATATTTCTAGGTACTTCTTCTTGCGCAAGGATAATGACATATTTATTTATGTTAGGGAGTAAGTCGTTTCGTCTAAACTTTTTTATAGTTTTATCTAGTTCTTGAATTGATAAATTTCCCCAGCATTTGCATTCATAAACAGCTAGCATTTTAGGAAATTTTACAAAATTGGCGCAAATATCAAGCCCACCTTGATAGTGTCCATTACCTTTAATACGGTGAACATTGTTTAAATTTTTATCTTTAATAAGTAACCATTCGCAATATTGTTCAAATTGCTCGCTGGTAAGTCGTGTAAATGGTAATGCAGTAGCATCGAATGGAATATAATTTTTCATGAAGTAAATTTTGATCGTTAATTTAAAATTAGTTTGAAGTCGTATCTTTGTACAAGTAAAATAAATGACAGACTAACTAAAAATATCATTAAAAGTAATAGCTTATATTTATCCGTTTAAACTCAATAAATTTGCTGCTAGGCACCAAAAACTGTACTTATCAATTATACTTGTATTCTTTGAATTTGATGCTTTTTATTGTTATGACCTTGTTAGATTTGAAAGATCTCGAAACCCATTTGTGGGAAGCAGCACATATCATCACAGGTCCGATAGATGCTTCAGACTATAAGACCTATATTTTTCCTATACTTTTCTTTAAACGTATTTGTGACGTTTATGATGAAGAACTTGCAGATGCTATTAACGAAATTGGTGATGAAGAGCTTGCGCGTGGCCCAATGTTCCACCGTATTGACATTCCTGAAGGTTGTCATTGGAATAATGTAATTGCACATACAAAAGATGTTGGGAAGCATTTAAAAGAAGCGTTTAATAAAATTGAGCAAGCCAATGAAAATTTATACGGTATTTTTGGAGATGCGAGTTGGACCAATAAAGAACGTTTGTCTGATGAGCTGTTAATTACCTTATTAGGTCATTTTAATAAGTATCACCTTGGTGTAAATGAAGTTCGTAATGACGATATGGGGCGTGCATACGAGTATCTGATCAAGCGCTTTGCTGATAAAGCTAATAAAAAAGCAGGGGAATTCTATACACCACGTTCGATTGTACGCTTGTTGGTGAATATTCTCGATCCAAAAGTGGGTGAGAGTATATATGACCCAGCTTGTGGTACTGGTGGTATGTTGTTGGAAACCATTCACCACGTTACAGAGAATGGCGGTGATCCACGTTCATTAACATTAAAAGGCCAAGAGAAGAACCTGACAACGGAAGCCATTGCACGTATGAACTTGTTTTTACATGGACAAGAAGACTTCCAAATTGTACGTGGTGATACGCTACTTGAGCCTAAATTCCTGCAAAACGATCAGCTTGAGCAATTTGACTGTGTAATTGCGAATCCACCCTTTAGTTTAAAAGAATGGGGTTATAACAAGTGGTCATCAGATCCGTATGCACGAAATGTGTATATGGTTGAAGAGCCTGATGAAAGCAGTGAAGACCCAGAAAAAACTAAATTGGTACGTAAGACTTTCTTAGCACCAAAAACCAATGGCGATTTTGCTTGGATTCAACATATGTTGGCCTCAGTCAAAGGTGAGGGTCGAATGGCGGTGGTATTACCCCACGGCGTATTGTTCCGAGGTGGTTCAGAGCTTGAAATTCGTAAACAGCTTTTATTGTCAAATCAACTTGAAGCAGTGATTGGTGTTGCGCAAAACCTCTTCTATGGAACTGGTATTGCAGCCTGTATTTTAGTCCTGCGTAAAGATAGAACACCGGTTCAGAAAAAAGATGGAACAGTATTAAATGCACCTGTGTTGTTCATCAATGCTGAAGAGATCTTTACCAAAGGCCGTGCCCAAAACACGCTGAGCAATGCACAATCTGATGAAATTTATGATCTATACATCAAAGCAAAAGAAGAGCATCAAGAGCTGATTGGTCAATCTCGTTGGGTGCCATTTGTTGAAATTGAAGAAAATGAATTTAACTTAAATATTGCACGTTATGTGCAAAAGCCTTTAGAGCAAGAGACCATGACACTTGAACAGGCTTTAAGTGATTTCACCAACAAAATGGCAGATTTAGAAAAAGCTGAGCTAGAGTTAGAAACGTTGTTAAAAGCCCAAGGTTTTAAGATTAAGGATGTAGGTTAAGTCAAATGGCAAATGAAAATGCAAAATTAGAAGACCTACTGTGGGGTGCTGCTGAGTTCCTACGTGGGCAAATTGATGCTTCTGACTATAAACAGTATGTCTTTCCGCTTCTGTTCTTTAAGCGTTTGTCGGATGTGTATGATGACGAGCTTGAAGATGCCAAAAAAGAAATGGGTACAGATGACCTATTTGGCTTTTTACAATTTCATCGTTTCGAAATTCCAAGCGAAGCAAGCTGGAAAACAGTTAAAGAAACCACTCAAGACATTGGTAAAGCCATTCAAACAGCATTACGTACCATTGAAGCTAAGAATGAGCGTTTAGTGGGTGTATTTGGTGATGCACAATGGACCAATAAAGAACGTTTGCCAGACCATTTACTCAAAGACCTGATTGGGCACTTTAGTAAGATTGATTTGGGCTTACATAAGGTCAAGCAAGACGATCTTGGTCAGGCTTATGAATACTTGATTAAGAAATTCGCGGATGATTCAGGCCATACAGCAGCAGAATTCTATACCAACCGTACTGTGGTGCATTTCATGACACGGATCATGGAATTAAAACCAGGCGAAACCGCTTACGATCCAACTTGTGGCACCGGGGGGATGTTGCTCAATGCAGTCATGGATTTGCGTGAAAATGGCGAAGAATGGCGCAGTGTTAAGCTCTATGGGCAAGAGGTCAATTTACTGACGTCTGCAATTGCGCGTATGAATATGTTCCTGCACGACATTGAAGAGTTTGATATACGCCGTGGTGATACTTTAGGTGAGCCAAAGTTCATTGAAAATGATCAGCTTAAGCAGTTTGATGTGATTTTGGCTAACCCGCCGTACTCAATTAAAAAATGGGACCGTAAGAAATTTTCAGCAGATCCTTTTCATCGCAATATGTATGGTATACCGCCACAAGGCTGTGCCGATTATGGCTTCTATACACACATCATTAAGAGTTTAAAGCCAGATACAGGTCGCTGTGCGATGCTATGGCCACACGGCGTATTGTTCCGTGATTCAGAGTTTGAAATTCGTAAGCAAGTGATCGAATCAGACATTATTGATGCGGTCATTGGTTTAGGTCCAAACCTGTTCTATAACTCACCAATGGAGTCTTGTATTGTTGTTTTGGGAACCAATAAGCCAAAAGAACGTAAGAATAAGATTCTCTTCATTAATGGTGTAGAGCATGTGACACGAGAGCGCGCACATAGCCGTCTTTCTGAAAAAGATTTAGAAGTATTGGTCAATGCTTACTTTAAGCCTGAAGAAAGCGAGATTGCACGCTTGGTGGATTTAGATGAAGTCCGTCAAAACAACCATAACCTTTCTATTCCCTTATATGTCTCTTTAAAGAAAGAACAAGAAACGGTATCGATGGATCAGCTTTTGGATGATTGGGTAGATAACCGTAAACAGTTAAAAGATTTAGTTGCAGGTTTGATGAAAGATTTAAAAAGTTTAGATGTTCAGTCAGTGGAGCAAGATGTATGAGTACTGATTTGAATATGGAATATCAAGAAGTAAAGTTTGGTGAGATTGCTAAGCATATTTCTAAGCGTGTTGAGCCAAGTGAAACGACCTTAGAGGTTTATGTCGGCTTAGAACATCTTGATCCTGATAGTTTAAAGATTACTCGCCACGGTGTACCAAGTGATGTTGCTGGTCAAAAGCTATTGGTGAAAAAGGGACAGATCATTTTTGGTAAGCGCCGTGCATATCAGCGTAAGGTTGCTGTGGCAGATTGGGATTGTATTTGTTCGGCACATGCGATGGTACTTGAAGCGATTCCGGGAAAAATTTTGCCTGAGTTGCTTCCATTTTTCATGCAATCAAATTGCTTTATGGAAAGGGCTATTTCTATTTCAGAAGGTTCATTGTCGCCAACGATTAAATGGAAAACCCTAGAGAATCAAAAATTCAAAATACCCACCATTGAGCATCAATCTCAATTACTAAATATCTTAAATAAGATTGAAGAATGCCTGCACAAAACGCATTTACTAAAAAATAGTAATGATAGAAAATGTTCAATTTTATTTGATGAGGTTTTGTCTGGAAAATTAAGATTAAAGTCAAATGAGGGTGAGTTATTCAAGAGTAACTGGTCATATAAAACACTTAAAGATTTAGGTGTAACAATATCTGGTGGCACACCAAATACATCAGTAAGTGATTATTGGGATGGAGATATTGTTTGGGTTACACCTACAGATATTACAAAATTAAATTCAATGTATATTTTCGACTCTAATAGAAAAATCACAGCAAAAGGTTTAAGTAATAGTTCTGCGAAATTGGTTCCAAGCAATACTTTGCTTGTATGTACTAGGGCAACAATTGGTTATATGGCTATCACTAGTGATGAAATGTGTACAAATCAGGGCTTTAAAAATTTAATTCCATACGATGATGTGGATGTGGAATTTTTATATTACGCATTACAGTCCCAGAAGCAGCAGTTAATTTCTAAAGCTAGTGGTTCTACTTTTTTAGAGTTATCAAAGTCAGCATTTGAAAGTATTGAGCTTTTGATAACAGAGTATGAGGAACAGAAGACTGTTTCTAAGTTTTTAAAATCATTGGATGTAATTAGTGATTCAATTGATTCCAAAGTTGAAAAGCTTACAAACTTAAAAAATAAAGTACTGAATGTAAATATTAAGATATAAAACTAACGAGAGTTTATATGTTTAACGAAGCAAATGGACCAGAAGAAGCAATTGTCCAAAAACTACAAAATTTAGATGGGGTGAAGTGGGAATTTGTATCAGGGGATGCAATTCCCAAATCTCCGCAAGATGTGTTGGTGGGGACTTGGCTTAAGCAGGCGTTGATTAAACTCAACCCTGCTATCCAAGCCAATCCAGACTATGCGGATGAAGTGATCTATAAACTGCGTGCGGTATTCTTAGATGCCAAACATACTGGTTTAGTCAAAGCCAATGAAAACTTCTACGAGTGGCTAAAAGCAGAAAAGTCATTACCATTTGGCGAAAATGGTGAGCATGTCACCATTCACATGATTGACTACAACAATCTTGCAAATAACCATTATGTGGTATCTAAGCAAGTCCATTTTATTGCAACCACGGAAGCGTATTTCGATATTGTCCTATACGTAAACGGTATACCGCTAGTCGTGGGTGAAATGAAGACGGCAACCCGTCCTGCTATAAGCTGGGAAGACGGCGCTGCTGATTTCTGTGGTGGAACAAAAAATTATTGGAGTAATGTTGCTCCTTTTTTTGTGCCTAACTTACTGTGTTTTGCATCGGAAGGGAAAACATTTGCCTACGGCGCAATCAATGCACGTCTAAAAGATTGGGGACCTTGGCATAAAACCGAACAGCGAGATGAAATTTTACCGGGAATGGCATCAGTACTTGAAAGTGCAGCAGGCTTACTCAATCCAAATACTTTATTAAAGTTACTGCAATCATTCACGCTATATTCATCAGTGAAAATTGGTAAGAATTTAGCACCAACAAAAATTAAGATTCTGCCACGTTACCCACAGTTTGAAGCAGCATCACAAATTGTAGGTCGTGTGAAAGCAGGCTATCCAAAGAAAGGTTTGATCTGGCACTTCCAAGGTTCAGGTAAATCCTTACTGATGCTTTATGCAGCGCAAATGCTACGTGCCGATGCGAAGCTTAAGAATCCGACTGTATTGGTGGTGGTAGACCGTAAAGACTTAGATGGTCAGATCAATGACACCTTTGGTGGTGCGGATATTAAGAATCTTGTACCGGTGCAAAGCTGTAAAAAACTGGGTCAGCATATTGAACAGGATAGTCGTGGCATTCTCATTACCACCATCTTTAAATTCCAAGATGTTGAGATTGAGCAAGACAATGCTAAAGGCTTAAATGACCGGAGCAACATCATTGTGCTTGTGGATGAGGCACACCGTACTCAAGAAGGCTCACTGGGTGAGAAAATGCGTTGGGCTTTACCAAATGCATTCTTCTTTGGTTTAACAGGCACACCAATTTCAGGACTAGAAAAGAACACCTTTAAGCTCTTCGGTGCAGAAGAGGATGAAGGTCGCTATATGAATAAATATAGCTATAAACAGTCTATCCGTGATGCTGCAACTAATCCTGTGAAGTTTGAACCTCGCTTGGCTGAGCTACGTGTAGATCGTGAAACGATAGATGCTGAGTTTGAGAAATTAGCCAAAGAAAATGATTTAAGTGAAGAACAAAAAGCACAACTTTCACGCCGTGCGGGTAAATTAGCACTTATGCTTAAAGCACCTAAACGCATGGCACGTATTAGTGAAGATATTGTTGAGCACTTTAACTCACATGTCAGACCAAAAAAGCTTAAAGCGATGGTCGTGGTCTATGATCGTGATGCGTGTGTGCAAATGTACTACTTACTGAAAGAGAAACTCGGTAAGGAAAGTATTGAAGTCATTATGAATGTAGACCGTGCCCTAATTGAAGTGACTGATGGAAATAAGAACGGAAAGCTTAATAAAGATTGGCGCCGTTGGAAAGAAGAGCTCAAGTTACCAATTGAAAAAGATGATTTCGAACGTTGGCAAAAAATTGATGCTGATAGTCAAACGCAAAAAGATATTTTAGAAGGATACAAAGATTCAGAGAATCCTTTACAAATCATTATTGTGACAGCGAAATTGCTTACTGGTTTTGATGCACCAATCTGCTATTGCATGTATTTAGATAAACCTCTTCGAGATCATACTTTGCTTCAGGCAATGTGCCGAACAAACCGTTTGTATGAGAAAGATGGTGTTAAAAAAGAAATGGGCTTGATTGTCGATTATCTTGGTGTATTTGAAAATTTACGCACCGCACTTGCATATGATCCTGAAGATATTGATAAAGTCGTTGAAGCCATTGAGAGTTTTAAAGAGCTATTTGAGCCTGCCTTGCAAAAATGTCTAGATTTCTTTCCAGGAGTAGATCGTACAGTCGAAGGCTTTGAAGGGATTATGGCAGCACAGGAATGCCTACCAACAAATGAAAAACGAGATAACTTTGCTCGTGCATTTGGTGTGGTAAATAAACTCTGGACGGCAATTTATCCAGATAATTTTTTAAATCCATATCGACAAGATTTTAAATGGCTTGCACAGATTTATGAAAGTATTCGTCCTGCAACAGGTACAGGCTCATTAATTTGGGCTGCACTAGGACCACAAGTGATACAGATGATCCATGAAAATACGGATGTAAATCGTATTCGTGATGATATTAGCTCACTGACCATGGATGAACATGCAATCTTTACACTTACTGAAAAAGAGCAAGAACGTAAAGCAAGACAACTAGAAATCAATTTGCTTGGACGTTTACGTGGGCATGATGATCCTCGCTTTGTGAAACTCGGAGAACGTTTAGAAAAACTTCGTCAAGACTATGAGTCAGGTGTAATTAAAGCGATTGATTGGTTAAAAGGTTTGCTTGAAACCGCTAAAGAAACTGTTCAGGCTGAACGTGAGACAGGAGATACGCCAGTAACTGAGCTTGATAACAAAAAGGCTCTAACGAAGCTTTTTATTGAAACGCGACCAGAAAAGACACCAGATATTATCCGTCAGATCGTAGAGCAAATAGATGAGATTGTAAAAGTTACAAGATTTGATGGCTGGCAAACTTCGATAAGTGGTCCACGTGAGGTTCAAAAAGCATTAATCATTACATTGAATAAGTTCGGTTTAGGAAAGGATAAAGAGCTTTTTGATAAGGCTTACGGGTATATCAAGGAGCACTATTAAGATGGAATTTAAAGTTTTAAGTCGTGGTACATGGTTACCTAACGAAGGCCGGAATGCGGCATATTTGCGTATTGATAATTGGAATGATTTTTCATATTTCACATTATTCCAAGTAAAAGTCTTTGATGAAAATGGCAAAGGTTATGAGTTAGGAGATGTAAAAATTGGTTATAAGGGACAAGAGGAAGGAAGTGCTAATGCAACATCTGAAAAAATAGATAAGCATTTTAACAAGCTTTCAGAAGACTATTTCTCTTTAGGTCAAAATACAAATTACTATAAAAAATTAAGTGCTATGCCTGAGAGAACAAGAACAAGTTACTTAAAAGGGCTAAATGACTTAGTTGCTCATCCAGAATTGCTTCCAATAATTGAAGATGAAACAGTTTTTGGTAGCTCATTATTAAGGGACGTATACATAGCCTCAATTCGAGGAAAGTTTAAAAGTGTTTTAGATGGAGACAATGAATCTACGCCTTTTCAATTTCATTTCATACGTGATGAAAGTAAGAAAATGAGTGGTATCAAATTATATTTTAATGTAGAGGTCGATACTAAACCTCCAACAAATATCCATGCGCTTATAGGTCGAAATGGAGTAGGAAAAACAACTCTATTGAATGGAATCATTTCTGCAATTAGAAATTCTAATGATAGTCAAGAATGCCGAATAGAACCGCGAGACCATCGTTATAGCGTGGATGATAAAGATTATTTCAGCTCATTAATCTCAGTATCTTTTAGTGCATTTGACCCGTTTATACCTCCTACTGAACAATCTGATCCGGCAAAAGGAACATGTTATTTTTATTTAGGTCTTAAAAAACCTGGTGATGATGAACAGCTATTAGGTTTTAAAGAATTAAGGAATGAATGTATTCAATCTTTGATGAATTGTTTTGCAAAACAAGATAAAACTGAAAGATGGATGAAAGTTATTCAAAAATTATCATCAGATATAAATTTTGCTGAAATGAATTTAGAAAGTTTAAAGGAATTTTATCAAGAGTTAGCACAGCATTATAAAATTGAAAATCGTTCGAACACTGCTGAGTACCAAAATATAAAAGAGAGGATGAAACAAGAATATGAGGAACATGTTTTAAGGGTTTTAACGCGTATGAGTTCGGGACACTCTGTTGTATTCATGACAATAACAAGATTAGTCGAAAAAGTTGATGAGCGCTCTTTAGTGTTATTAGATGAGCCAGAAAGTCATTTACATCCACCTTTATTATCAGCCTTTATTCGAGCGTTGTCTGATCTTTTAATATCTAGGAATGCTATTGCAATAATAGCAACTCACTCTCCAGTTGTTTTGCAAGAAGTGCCTCGTAATTGTGTCTGGAAACTATTTAGACATGGAAAAAGTATGGTAATAGATCGACCAAAAATAGAAACATTTGGAGAAAGTGTTAGTGATTTAACTACTGAAGTTTTTGGATTAGAGGTTTCAAACTCAGGATTTCATGGTTTGCTTAAAGAATCAGTAGATGAAGGAAAAAGTTATAAAGACATTATTGATGAGTTTAATAATCAGGTCGGTTTTGAAGGTCGAGCTTTACTAAAGGTAATGATTAGTGAAAGAGATAGGGATGCTCAACAATGAAAAGGTTAACTACACCTAATTATAACTATAGTGATTTGATTGATTTATGTATTGAAGGAATTGCTGATACTCAAGCCATGAAGCCTAGAATTATTGTGAATAAACAAAATCTACTTTTAGATGCGAGTGTATACAATACTAAAATTAATCAGGGCGAAATTTATACATATACTCCATTAATTAGATTTCATGATGGAGTATGTATCAGAAGTACTAAAGACGATTATGAAAAGCTGTATACGCAATACTTTGTACCTAAAGCCAAAAAAACTAGAGTAATCTACGATGCAATATTAACATCAGCGAAAGGTGAGTGTCCTTTTTGTGGTGGTTTAGGTGATCCTTCAAATTTGGATCATTTTTTACCTAAAGCGGAGTTTCCTCAATTTAGTATTTATCCTCCAAATTTAGTACCGTCATGTCGAGATTGTAATATGGGGGAAAAGAAAGTTGGATATGCAAAATATGCTGAAGAGCAAACGATACATCCTTATTTAGATAAACAAATTTTTTTTGAGGAGCAGTGGATCACAGCTGATTACATTGCCGATTCAAATTTAGATGAGCCTGGTGAGTTTAGATATTATGTGAACACACCAAGTCATTGGGATGATGTGGATAAGAAAAGAGCAGAGAAGTATTTTAAGGATTTTAATTTATCGAGTAGAAATGCTAAACGAGCTACGTCTTCTCTGAAATCTAAATTAAGATCAATTAAACGTGAATTAGATAGAGGGATCAGCATTGAAGAAATTATTAGTGATGTGATTCAGCCTGATATTGATGATGCACCTTTTGTAAATTATTGGGAAGTTGGGATGTGTGATGGACTAATTAAATATTTAAAATTCCAACAGGTCCTTGAAGTGATATAGTTATTAATAAGTGGAAAATATAAAATTCCAATATAATTTGTTATATATTGATAGGAATTATTAAAACATAGCTTGTGGGTAGAAAATGGCAAAATACAATCCATCACTTACTATTGAGTTGTATAAAGTAAATAAGTTTGAACATAAGCAGCCTTTAGAAGAGGTTTTTAAAGTTATTGAAAAGGATTCTTTGGAGCAACGATCAAGACTTATTAAACAAGTTAGTACTCGCCTTGATAAAATAATTCAACCAACTGAAGAAAAACCTTTTTGGCTCCTCAACTTTAGTAGAATATTAAATGTTGCTCCTGGTCAGCGTGGTCGAGATGACCAAATTAGAGATATTGAATTAGAAGAAGGCCATGATTTTGCAGAAGAAACAGCTGTTTTGTACATTCCTCAAAGTGAATATATTTTAATTCAATATGCTCATCATGGACCAAGGGTAAGTGCAATTAATGATTATTTGAATAATTATATTAAAGATGTAAATGAAACGCCGAAACAATACGAATTTTTAGTGCAATTGAAACCAGATGCTGAAGCTCGGTTGGACAATAAAGACATATTAACTGAAATAGAAATTAGAATTAATCCTAATCAAATGACTTCAGCAATGAGGCAAGAGGGTAAAACGCTGGCTCAAGCTATAGATACGGTTGGAAAGTTGAATCCCAAAAATGTTTATTTAAAAATCTCAGCAAAGGCTGATGATGGTTTAGTAAAAACTGGAGTTAAAAAGTTCCTGAAAATGATTGCAAGAGATGGTGTTGCCTCTACTGTAAGGGCAACAGGTCTTGATGAGAATAGTGAAACTCTAGAAACTGTTGATTTAATAAAAGATAGAGAGAAAAAGATTTTTAAGAATGTACCTTTAAGCTCTAACAAAAGATGGTCTGAGGCAGTACGATACGAACATCTTGAAAAGGCGTATAATGGGTGGAAAAAGATACTTTTAGGTTCTAAAAAATGAGTTTACTCTCTCCCCTCAATCGTGAAAGATACGGTCCAATAACACTCGCATTAATTGCATTTATTATCTGTTTATTTATATATTTTAAATTTGATTTATCTTTAACTACATGTTTTACAGATAAAAAAGTTGAGTTTTTATCTGTTGGAATTAGTCTCGGAGCAATATGGGCTGGTTTTACTGGTGTTATTATGGGCTTATTTATGACATTAAGTAATACTGATATTTTAGAAAAATTAAAAGAATCTGGATATATCAATGATTTACATAACTATTTAATTACTTCAATTAAAGGCTCTATTTTCTTTTCTATAATTTCTTTCACAGGATTCTTCTTTCTCAAAAACTTTTTTGAATATTATTTTTGTATATGGGTTGGAAGTGTTATCTATGCGGGTATGACATTCCTAAGGGCAGCAAATATTTCATATAGTATTATGAAGAAAGTACATGCATAAATGCGTATATAACTGTTTTAATTATAAAATATAAATATAATCATAACCTTATCATTCATTAATGGATTTCTTTTTTTCTTAAATTATCAATAAAATTAGACCATTCCTGCATCATTTTTACTCGGTAATCTAAATACTGAGCATGGTTATAAGCCTGAGACACGGCATTACCAACCGTATGAGCTAATTGGATTTCAATCGCATCGTGCATATATCCTTGTTCGTGTAGTGTTGTTGAGGCAAGCCCACGGAAGCCATGACCAGTCATTTTTCCCATATATCCCATCGTTCGAATTGCACTTAAAAGAGCATTATTACTTAAGGGTTTCGCTTTACTGTGATTATAGAAAACATATTGCTTGTTACCTGTGATTGGTCTTAATCCCTCAATTAACTCAACAGCTTGTCTTGATAAAGGAACAATATGAGGTAGAGCCATTTTCATTTTGTATGCAGGAATGCGCCATAAATGATTATCAAAATCAATCTCATTCCATTCCATATTGATGAGTTCAGCAGTCCTTACGAATGTTAATGTCATTAGCTGTAAAGCTGTTTTAACCAAGATGCTGCCGTGATAACGATCCATACGCTCTAAGAATGGTGGAAACTCAGAAATATCCAAACGAGCCATATGTTTTACTTTTCGTGGCTTTAATGCCTCTTGTAGATGAGGGGTCGGATCATTCTCAATGATTCCTTTACGGATCGCATAACGGAAAATTCGACCAGTCAAAGGAATAGAGCGCTTAGCCATTTCCAATGCGCCACGTTCTTCAATTTTTTTAGCACAAGCTAACACGTCTTTACCCTTTATTTGATCAATTGGCATATCGCCTAGAGCTGGGAATAGGTCTTTTTCAAATACGGATAAATCGCGTAAGTAAGTGCCTTCGGTAATCGCATCTTTACGGTCTTGCATCCATTGCATTGCTAGTACTTTGAAAAGCTTGCTTTTATCAGTTTGCTCTAGACGTTGATTTTTTGCGGCGTTAGGGTCGATATTATTATAAAGTTGTATTCGTGCCTCATCACGGACACGTCGAGCCTGAGCGAGAGAAACTTCAGGATAGCTTCCTATTGTTAAAGTGCTTTCACGTCCATTAAATCGATATTTTAACCGCCAGAAACGTCCACCTGAAGGTGTAACTTCTAAATAAAGCCCTTTTTCATCTGAATAGCGTTTTTTCTTATCAATTGGTTTGATCTTTCTAACTTGCGCATCAGTAAGCATTTAGGATGTTATCCTTATATATTGGGGGATGATTATTGTTTATTTAAAATAGTCCCCCAATTATCCCCCACGTTATAGGGGATTACAATAGATCTCATCGAATAGTATAAGGCAATAAAAAAAGCTTAAACCCTTTAGATTTAAGCTGTTAGGACTCTATGAGACATCATAGAAATTAAATTTGGCGGTGAGAGAGGGATTCGAACCCTCGAAACGCTATGAACGTTTACACACTTTCCAGGCGTGCTCCTTCAGCCACTCGGACACCTCACCAATGGGGTGCGATAGTAACGAAAAAAAAGCAGGCTGCCAAGTTGTCGTCGAACAGATTTGCACAAAAACTTTTTGGCTAATGTTAAGATTGCGACATGTAATGTTCTGTATTGAAGACAATATATGCAAAATACTGCAAAAAAAGCAGCATTGCCTGCCACGGCATTGGCAGCATTAGGGGTGGTCTTTGGAGACATTGGAACAAGTCCCCTCTATGCGTTGAAAGAATCTTTCCATGCTGCACATGGTTTAGGGATTCAACCTGAAAATGTTTTGGGTATCTTGTCCATTATCTTCTGGTGTTTGATGCTGATCATTAGTATCAAATACATCGCAATCGTTATGCGTGCTGATAATAATGGCGAAGGTGGAATCATGGCTTTATTGGCTCTGAATCTACGAAAAGCAAAAATATCGGATAGTAAAAAGATTTATCTGATCGCAATTGGTTTTATCGGTGCATCACTCTTTTTTGGTGACGGGATCATCACCCCAGCAATCTCGGTATTGTCGGCGGTTGAAGGACTTTCGATTGCAACCAATGTGTTGGACCCGTTTATTGTACCGATTGCGATTGTTATCGTGACAACCTTGTTTTTGATGCAGAAACATGGAACTGCATTTGTTGGTAAATTCTTTGGTCCGATCACGTTATTGTGGTTTATGTCACTCGGGATTTGGGGAGTTGTCAGTGTTGTACAAACACCTTTAGTCCTTGGAATGGTGAGTCCACATTGGGCGATTCAGTTTATTTTCACTCATCCTGTCATGTCGTTCTTCATTATGGGGGCGGTGGTCTTAACAGTAACGGGCGGTGAAGCGCTTTATGCCGATATGGGACATTTTGGACCAGCGCCGATTCGACTAGGCTGGTTTAGTGTAGTGCTTCCTTGTTTAGTGCTTAATTATGCAGGGCAAGGTGCGTTATTGCTACGTGATCCGAGTGCGATTGAAAATCCGTTCTATCTACTCGTTCCAAGTTGGGCGCTTTACCCAATGATCATTTTGGCAACGATGGCGGCGGTGATTGCATCTCAAGCGGTGATTTCAGGCGTTTTCTCCTTAGCACGTCAGGCGATTCAATTAGGATATTTACCACGACTCAGTATTAAACATACTTCGGATTCAGAAGAGGGGCAGATCTATGTACCTTTCTTGAATTGGTTGTTGCTCGTGGCAATTGTTATCCTCATTTTAATTTTCCAAACCAGCTCAAACTTGGCAAGTGCCTATGGTCTCGCTGTTACGTTGACTATGCTATGTGACACGATTTTAGTCTCGATTTTTATCTACTATGCTTGGAAATGGAGCTTACCAAAAGTTCTGCTTTTGATTATTCCGTTCTTTGTTTTAGAGTCTATTTTAGTGGCTGCGGCATCCTTAAAAATGTTCTCTGGTGGTTGGGTGCCATTATTGATCGGCGGTATTGCCATCATGATTCTGATGACTTGGAAGCGCGGTCGAGAGCTTACATTTGCCAAACTTGAACAAGATACGCTTTCATTGGATCTGTTTGTCAGAAGCTTGGGTGACAATGTACTGCGTGTACCGGGCGATGCGGTCTTCTTAACAGGCACGCCGAATGTAGTTCCTCATGCGATGTTGCATAATATTAAGCACAATAAAGTGCTGCATGAACGCAATATTTTAGTCACTGTGGTGATCGAAGATGTCCCTTTTGTTCCGCAAGAAGAACGTGTCAGCGTCGAGACTTTGGACGGTGCTTTTTATCGTATAAAAATCTTTTATGGTTTTAAAGATGAGCCGAATGTACCACGCGCGTTGGTTCAAGCTTATGAATTATTGGGCTTTGAATACGATTTAATGCAAATCAGCTTCTTTATTTCGCGTGATCGTATTGTGCATAGTGTTGGTGATGGGATGTCTCCATGGCGTGAGCGTCTATTCATCTCGATGCAGCGTAATACCAGCCCTGTGAGTGACTTTTATCAAATTCCAACCAACCGTGTGGTGGAGTTGGGTAGTCAAATTGAAATTTAATAAATATTGAAGAAAAAGGCACTTTAGAGTGCCTTTTTTATTGTCTGTTGTTCAATTGAACAGTTTTGCGACATAAATTGTCGTTCTTTGTGGTAACTCAATATACAGCGTAGTTTTGAATTGCTAAGCTTCGCGTTCATATTGATTTTGATGTAATTATGGCGAAGAGACCAACGAGAAAAGGTAAATCACAAGCTACTTTTTTAAGCCAAAATGTTGGAAAAATTATGCTTGCTTTGATCGCAACAGGAAGTTTTGCGATCGCATTTGGTAGTGAAAAAATTGCTAAATTTATTCCATTACAGTCGAGTAATGGGGCTTGTTTAAAACAGTTTTATCGCGATGTGCCACCATTATTAGCAAAAGATAGCCTAAAAAAAGACAGCTATGCACTGTGCTTTAATGATTTTAATGTTATGTACTCTGGGATTTCTAAAACCCCACTTTGGTCAGCAGAGCATCTTACGCCTGAGCGTTTAAGTATCAAAATTAAGCGTGAAGATAATTTTCATGAGGAAACACGTGTACAACAGTCTCATCGTGCATTGTTATCTGATTATCGTGGTTCAGGATATGATCGCGGCCATATGGCACCGAATGCGGATATGAATAATACCGCAGCACAATATGATAGTTTTTCATTGGCAAATATGGTGCCGCAAGCACCGAAAAATAATCAGGAAGTTTGGCGTAAATTAGAAGAGGCGGTTCGAGCAGTCGTAACCAAACATCATAAAGATGCCTATGTACTCACTGGGCCAGTTTTTGAAGGTAAAAGATTAAAAACCATTGGTAGTGGAGTGATTGTACCAACGGCGGTATATAAGGCAGTTTATTTGCCAAAGCAGGGGATTATTGGTGCTTATTACGCTCCGAACAACAATTCTCAGCAAGTGAAAGTGGTGAGTATCTGTTATCTAGAAGAGAAACTGGGAATCAATTTATTTCCACAGCTGACCGAACAACAGAAGCGGAATGTTTATCATCTTCCACTCACTGCGCAAAATGTAAAAGCCAATAGAGAGATCAGTTACGCGCATTGGGATGGTCAAAGTCAGTGCGCAGATGAAGCGGATAATGCCAGTATTCAAGCACAGCAAAAACAGTTCACCTCAGGACAAACACAAGCTGTTGAAAGTAAATTTCCACAGATCGATGAGGAAACTAAACAAGCATTAATCAAGCAGTTAGTCGATGCCCTAGTTCAGTATTTCTTACAATTGTTGAGATAGTGTAGCGAAGATTGCAAAGTCTCCGCACTTCGCTCATGGTGTAAAACTGACAATAACAATGAGAGAAAAAATGTTTAAGCCTTTTCAAAACGGAAATGAGTCAGCAGCGATTTATGATCTGACACTAGAAAATGATTTAGATTGCGTGAGCTTATATGGCAATTTGCAGATCACCAAAGATCAAGAGGGTTTGAAAACAGCAAAAGCTTTACAGCAGTTTGTGAATGAGCTTGTGGTAGCATTAGAGCAGCAAGATTTGCCTGCGAAGATTGAACGTCGACCTGAACAAGAGATAGAAAACCCATTTCTATAAATAAAAAACAGCCTAATCAGGCTGTTTTTTATTGCAATATAGCTTAGTTTTTCTCGTTGCTTACCACCTTGTAGATGATTGCACCGATCACAGCACCAATAATTGGTGCAACCCAGAACAACCAAAGTTGGCTTAATGCTGCTGTTTCTGCAAAGAATGCAACGCCTGTACTACGTGCAGGGTTAACAGATGTATTGGTGACTGGAATACTGATTAAATGAATCACTGTTAAGGTTAAACCAATCGCAATCGGAGCAAAACCAGCAGGGGCATTCTTATGTGTAGACAATAAAATGATAATTAAAAAAACGGCTGTTAAAACCACTTCAATTAAAAATGCTGAAGCCAACGAAAAGTGGTTTGGAGATAACTCACCATAACCATTGGTTGCGAAGCCACCTGTGCCTGCAAAGCCTGCTTGACCTTGAACGATAATGTAAAGAATAAATGCGGCGAATGTTGCACCGAGGACTTGCGAGATAATATACGGTGCTAAATCTTTGGCTTCGATACGACCGCCCACCCATAAGCCAACACTGACAGCGGGGTTAAAGTGCGCTCCAGAAATATGACCAAAGGCATAAGCACCTGTTAAAACAGTTAAACCAAAAGCAAAAGCAACACCTAAGAAACCGATCCCAAGTTCTGGAAATGCAGCTGCAAGCACTGCACTACCACAACCACCAAAGACGAGCCAAAAGGTTCCGAGAAATTCTGCTAAATATTTGTTCATTTTTATCACCACACAATTTATAAAAAATAAAAAAGTAACCATCCAAAAATTTATTGTGGATATGTTCAACCTATGTGAAATAAATGTGAATTAATTCACGCAGGTTGTAGGCTATTGTATAAATGGTGTAAAAATAATGATCAGTTGTGAAACCGTTAGTTTGCCCCGAAATTTATTACGAATTGTAAGTTGTGTTGTCTTTCCGCCATTGCTGAGGCGTTTGTCCTGTCCAAATCTTAAAAGCACGTTGAAAAGCACTTTGTTCTGAATAGCAAAGTAGTAGGGCGATTTCTTGCAAACTCAAATGGGGATCTTTTAAATATTCGGTTGCCAGCATAAAGCGGATTTGCTGTACGCGCTCTTGGAAAGTGGTGTTTTGTTGTTGTAAATGGCGTTGTAATTGTCGTACTGAGAGTCCCAATTTCTCAGCAATAAAATCAATTTGATATTGGTTTTTTTGCAGTCCAGTCAAAATCGCATGTTGTAAACGTTGATCCAGTTGAGTTGAGTTTGGTAGTTGTTCTAATAATGCCTGTGCTTGTTTTAACAAGAGTTGTTGTAATGTATGGTCGCCAGTTCTAAGCGGTTTAAATGCTTCATTGACAGGAAGCAATAACTGAGTTTTAGGCTGTTCAAAACGAACACGACAATGAAAGTATTGCTCATAAATTGCGATGTTTTTGGGTGCTGTATTGACAAAATGCACCTCATGTAAATGAATACTTTCTCCTGACATAAAGAGCTTTAGAAACTGCACCATAAGGGCAATTGCAATTTCATCTGTCAGTTGTGTTGGATGAGGTTCAGGCGCTTCCCAGCGAATCGAGGCATAAGGTGGACTGAACTCAACAATGAGAGGGCTGCCATCATAAATCAGTCGATGAAAGTCATGATAACGAGCCAAAGCCTCACCCAAATTTTCACAAGACAATGCAAGGTAGGCAATAATCCCAAGATGTTTAGGTTGAACATATTCCGCAATTTCTAGTCCTAAACCTGTTTTAGGGTGCATGGCATTGAGGTCTTCTAGCAGGTCACGCCAAATCACATAATCAAAGCGTTCTAGGTTTTGAACTTGTTGTAATTGTTCAGGAATTTCAATATTTTTTGCTTCGCAATAGGCTTTTAATAAGTGCCCCAAACCGCCAAATACAGAGCCTGTATAATTCTTGAGTTGAGACATCCCGTCTATTCCCGATCTTGTCGTGTTTTGTCAATATAACTATATCGTATCGTCAATACTTCGCCTATAAAAATTTATATCTTTAATAAAAATAAGGAAACTTTTGGAGAAAACCATGTTGAAGGGTTTTATTACAGGTCTAGCCGTTGCAAATGCATTTGAGTGGTTTGCACATAAATACGTTTTACATGGCGTACATCGCCCAGGACAGCCACGCTATAGTCCAGTTCCAAAAAGTATGGAGTCACACTGGGCACACCATCGTGAAGTGCGCAAACAAGAATTTTCTGATGATTGTTATGTTGAGGGGCTAGATAGTTGGCGTACTCGTAATGAGTTAATGTCTCTTGCTGTGGCAGCGGGTGTAGCTAGTGTTGTGTTCTATCCTTTCTCAAAAGGGATGTCACTTGCCGCAATTTACAGTGCAGGAAATTATTATTATGTGCATCGTCGCGCACATTTAGAACCTGATTGGGCACGTCGTACAATTCCTTGGCATTATGATCATCATATGAACTCAAACCAAGATGCGAACTGGTGTGTGACACGCCCATGGTTTGATTATGTGATGGGAACACGAGTAGTTTCTTCAGCTGATCTGAAAGAGAACAATCCGCTAGGTATCAAGTTACCAGCCCCAATTTCTAAGGCACTCAGTCATGCGATTGAATCTGTATTTCCAGCAAAATGGGTTGAGCAAAAGCCAAAATTGATTAAGCCTCCTGTCGTAGAACAGGAGCAAAGTGCATCAGTCGCTTAACCTATCTGTTAAGGGTAAATAACTATGTCAAAGTTATTATTTTGATAAATCACGACAATAAAAATGAGCTTGTCGTGAATTGTCAATAAAATCGGGATTTAATGTCAATATTTATGCTGAGTTTATCGCTACCTTAGCTCAAGCCTTTTTATTGCTTAATATTTATCCAAATTTGCTGTATTTTGTTTACCCTCTAGCGTTGTATAAACGCAGTTTCCATACCTTGTTCCGCAAGGTATTTTTTTGTCTGAAAGAAATGTCAAAGAATAAAAAAACCTCTCGAAATAAAGTATTGAGAGGTTTTTTTGAGTATCTCTAAGATTTAGAGACGCATTTCAATGCCTTGATCTGCCAAGTATTGTTTGGCTTCTGGAATGGTATGTTGACCAAAGTGGAAAATCGAAGCAGCCAATACTGCATCAGCGCCACCTTTCAAAATGCCGTCCGCTAAATGCTGTAAGTTACCGACACCGCCGGAAGCGATGGTTGGGATATTGACGCGATCATTGATCTGGCGCATCAGTGCAATGTCATAACCTGATTTGGTACCATCGGCATCCATACTGGTGATGAGAAGTTCACCTGCACCATAGTCTGCCATTTTGATAGCCCACTCAATCGCATCGATTCCCGTCGGTTTACGTCCGCCATGAGTAAAGATTTCCCATTTATTATCGCCTGTTTTTTTCGCGTCGATCGCAACAACGATACATTGTGCACCAAAGCGTTGTGAGGCTTCTTGTACGAACTCAGGTGTGAAAACAGCAGCTGAGTTGATACTCACTTTGTCCGCGCCAGCATTCAGCAGTAAACGAATATCTTCAACTTTACGCACGCCACCACCCACTGTAAGTGGAACGAAAACGCTTTCAGCCATACGTTCTACAGTGCGATAAGTCGTGTCTCGTCCATGATGGGTAGCTGTAATATCTAAAAAGGTAATTTCGTCTGCGCCTTGTTCGTTATAACGACGTGCGACTTCTACAGGATCTCCTGCGTCACGGATATCTAGGAATTGAACGCCTTTGACGACTCGGCCATTATCAACATCTAAGCAAGGGATAATACGTTTTGCGAGCATAAAATTTTCCAAAAAATCGCCAATAGTGAAAGGAGACCGACTCTGGTGCTACACCTTCATGGAGGGAACGGGTATTCTATCAAACTTCACAGCTATTTTTTGCAGGTTTTCCATGTCGGTTTATACCCCGTTGAGTTTAGAAGAAGTTCAAGCATTCGCTGAGCCATATGGTTTGGCAGTGATTGACCTCATTCCAATCCAAGGCGGTATTCAAAACACCAATTATTTTTTGGTGGATCAGTCTCAGAAACACTATGTACTCACTGTTTTTGAGGAATTAGATGCTGAAGGTGCAGGTGAGCTTGTTCCTGTGCTTGATCGTTTAGGTGAGGCGGGCGTTCCAGTTGCAGTGCCGTTAAAACATCATGGACAGGCGATTCATAGCATTGCCAATAAGCCAGCACAAATTGCGCCGCGTTTAATGGGTGAACATCCAGAGCAAGCTACGATTGATCAGGTTGATGCGATTGCCCAAGCACAGGCGAAAATGCATTTAGCGTTACACGGTTTTCCTTTAGAGCGCGATTTTAATCGTAATCATCAATATTGGTCAGATGTCGCGGCACAGCTTCAACCCAAAATGAATGCTGAAGATCAAGCGTTATTGGCGCAGGTTTTCCATAAATTTTCTGAAATTGCCCAGCAGCATCCTGACCGTCCTGTCGGTTTTATTCATTCTGATCTATTTAGAGACAATACCTTATTTGAAGGTGATCAATTACGAGGAATTCTTGATTTTTATGAATTGAATCAAGATGAATGGCTCTTTGATATTGCAATTAGTATCAATGACTTTTGTACAGCTTATCCTCAAGCCCATCTTGACCATGAAAAAGCAGCGCATTATTTAGCAGCTTATCAAGCGATTCGTCCATTAACTCAAGATGAGTTGGTATGTCTCGATATTTTCTTGGCGATGGCAGCTTGTCGATTCTGGAGTATGCGTTTGCAAGTGGCACAAAAAAATGCTGAACATGGGCGCACGGGTGATGATATCTCGCAAAAAGATCCGCTTGAAATGCGTATGATGTTACAAGATCGTTTACAAAGAATAAGTGCTTAAGGAAGAGTTATGCGAGATCAAGGTCGTTTAGTCGAATGGTTTGATGAGAAAGGTTACGGCTTTATTCAACCCAATGATGTCCATAAAGATCGCGTTTTTTTGCACATTAAAGACTTTGCTCGCACAGGTCCTCGACCAATTGTCGGCTGTGCTTTGGAATACACGATTATTCTCGATGAGCGTGGTCGTTATCGCGCTCAGCAAGTCACGTATTTAAAAGCATCACAAGTCTTTGAACATAAGACAAAACCAGCTCGACCAACAGCAGCGAAGCGTTGGTCTGCGATGCAAATCGGTATCGTGATTTATATTGTATTTATGGTGATTGCGAGCTTTAGCAAATTGCTACCGCCTTATACTTTATTGTTTGTCAGTTTGATGAATGTTTTGAGCTATTGGCTATATGCACAGGACAAAGAAGCAGCACAATTAGGCAATCGCCGTATCCCTGAGCAGACTTTACATATCGTTGACTCTCTCGGGGGATGGTGTGCTGGTTGGCTTGCACAGCAAAAACTGAGACATAAAACACAAAAACAACCGTTCCGTAAGATTTATTTCTGTACCATAGGCTTTCATATATTGTTGATATGTTGGTTAATTTCTCCCCTCAATGTGTTTTATTAATATTGAGATGGAGTTTGGAGATAAATAAAAATGAACTATTCCGTAGATCAAGATCCAAACCGTACTTTAACGTTGGTTCTTTATGTACTTTATATTATTGCCATTTTTACTGGCGGTTTATTGGCGATCATTGCGCTCATCATTAACTATGTAAAACGTAGTGATGTTCAAGGCTCGATATTTGAAAGTCATTTTACTTGGCAAATTCGCACCTTCTGGTGGTATTTAGCTTGGAATATTATTGCCTTTGTTCCGTTCTTATTCTTGTTCTTTACAGGTGATAATGGAACGGCGTTTGCGGGTGTTGCGTTAACGGCAACGACTTTTGCCTTTGCTGCCGTGTTCGGTGCATGGGTGTGGATTGTCTATCGTGCAATCCGTGGTTTAATTGCTTTAAATGATAATAAACCGATGTATCAATAAACCTGACTTCATGCGGTGTGATTGTGATTATTGAGCATGTACATTTAAATATTAAGCCCAATCAAAGTGAAGCGTTTGAGTTAGCCTTTCAGCAAGCTAAACAGATTATTTACCCAATGGACGGGCTGAATGCAGTTCAACTGATTAAACATGTCGAGGACAATCACCACTACATTTTGATGATTTTTTGGGACAGTATAGAACATCATACTGAAGGTTTTAGAAAATCAGCAGCGTATCAAGAATGGAAAGCATTATTGCATCCATTCTATGATCCGATGCCAACGGTTCAATACTACCAACCGCATATGTTGCTTAAAAAGAAAGAACCTTCTCAGTGAGTTGGATGATTTTAATTTTTAGTCTTTTTTATCTTTTAATATTTTGAGTTTCAATTCACTTACGAGCACACCTACGACCACCAATAAGCCACCAAATAATGCTAACAGTGGTAAACGTTCACCTGCGATACGTCCAAATACACCAGCCCAGACAGGTTCTCCAGCATAGATAATTGCCGCACGTGTTGGATCAACCATTTTTTGTGCCCAGTTCATGACGAATTGAATCAATGCACTCGCGAGACCTAGCCCGACAGCCACTAGAAATAGTGGCCATGAAAAGCTTGGAATCGTATGCTCACCAACGAGAGGCATACTCGCAAAACAGAGTAATGAGGCAACTGTAAGTTGGATGATAGTCACGCGCCTTAAATTTACTTTACCTGCAAAATAGCCAATCAAAATGATTTCCATGGCAATCACAACTGCACAAATCAGTGTAAGAACTTGTCCATAATTTAGGCTAATACTTGAAAATCCATTTCCTGTCAGCAACACCAAACCTGTAAATGCTAATCCTGTTCCAATCCATGTCATCAGTGAAGGGCGTTTCTGAAAAATAGCCCACATCAAAATAGGAACAAGTGGGACATAAAGCGCTGTTAGGAAAGCAGACTCGCTACTTAAAATAGTTTGCAGTCCAATGGTTTGAGTGCCATAGCCAATTGCAATCATCACACCAATCGCTGTCCCAGCAAACGTTTCTTTGAGCGTTAAGCCGCTCAAGGATTTTACTGAAATCAGAAAAATAACCAGTGCTGCGACAGCAAATCGACAGCCGACAAAAAACATCGGCGTACTAAAATTTAGTGCATATTGAATCGCTAAAAATGTTCCACCCCAAATCATCGTGATAAAGATCAGGGCGAATTGAGCCGCTTTGGGCGATTGTGACAAATTCGTCAAAGTAAAAATTCCGAATACAGGATGTGTGCAATATACTGCACATATTGCATTGGTTTTTAATGTTGTGCAATATATTGCACATTGTTTTTTATGATTGAATTGAATGAGCCAATCAGAAGCCATCTTGCAATATGTCGGCGAAAATATACGTTTCTTCCGTGACCAATCGCAGCTCAGTCAACAAGAGTTAGCTGATCGGGCAGGGCTGAGCCGGCGAACCATTGCCTCACTTGAAACGGGACAGGTCAATATTAGTTTAGCGAAACTAGATGCTATCGCGAATGCTTTAGGAGTCGACTTTAAACGTCTGGTCAGTGCGCCTGAGTTTGCAGATTCGGCAGTTGTTAACACGATTGCGTGGCAGGGGGAGCAGCTTGAAAGTCAGGCAGTTTTGCATGCTGCTGTTCCTGCACATGCACAGGTTGAATTGTGGACATGGAGTTTGGCAGAAGGAGAAACATATGTGGCCGAACCTGATCAACAAGGTTGGCAAGAATTAATCTATGTGATCGAGGGTGAGCTCAGTCTGGAATTAGAATCATGTACACAAGTGATTAGTGCTGGATCATCCATTTTATTTGAAAGCTCGACAGATTATCGTTATTGCAATCAAGGCAACGGTACGCTGAAATTTGTTCGTAATGTCATTTATTAGTATTAAAAAAAGAGCCAAATTTTTGAATTTGGCTCTTTCAGATTGATCGTTAATTGATATTAGATCGTTTCAAAATGATGTTTGCTATGCGTACCATATTTATCAATCATGATTGAGCTAGCTTCATTCAAACCACGAACGGTCACATTGGCACCATTTCTTTGAAATTTATTGACCACAGAATCTAGCATGGCAACGGAGGTAACATCCCAGATGTGAGAGTGTGTCAGGTCAATAATCACATCATTAACAGGTTCTTGAAAATCGAAGCTCTGCATGAATTTTTCTGATGAACTAAAGAAAATCTGCCCTTTAAGATCGTAAACGCGGACATCACCTTCAAAATAATGCTCGATATGAATATCATTTTCTAATTTATTAGCAAGGAATAACGCTGAAAGTAACACACCTGTCAGCACACCTAAGGCAAGGTTATGGGTGGCAACTACCACGGCAACGGTCGCGAGCATCACTATATTACTGCTCTTAGGATTGGCTTTAAATGTGGTTAAAGATTTCCATTCAAAGGTACTGATCGAAACCATGATCATCACCGCAACCAATGCCGCCATTGGAATGACTTTTAACCAGTCACTAATAAACACGACCAAAATGAGTAAGAATATACCTGCACAGAAGGTTGAAAGACGTGCACGACCACCTGATTTTACATTGATGATCGATTGACCAATCATGGCACAACCTGCCATCCCTCCCATGAAACCTGACGCGATATTGGCAATGCCTTGACCTTTACATTCTTGGAATTTATCACTGGGTGTATCTGTCATTTCATCAATGATCGTTGCGGTCATCATTGATTCAAGTAAACCCACAGCAGCCAAAGCAATCGAATAAGGCAAAATGATTTGGAGTGTTTCTAGGTTAAGCGGAATATCGGGTAGTAAAAAGATCGGTAAAGTATCTGGTAACGAGCCCATATCACCGACAGTACGAATATCAATTCCGAAATAAATAGCAACGAGCGTGACAGCAATGATGCAGACCAATGGTGAAGGTAAAAAGCTGCCAATTTTAGGAATCAATGGAAATAGATAAATAATCGCTAAACCTAAACCAACCAGTGCATAAACATGCCATGTGACATTGACTAGTTCGGGCAGCTGCGCCATAAAAATCAAAATCGCGAGCGCATTGACGAAACCAATCACCACAGATTTAGAAACAAAGCGCATGAGTTTGGCGAGTTTGAGATAACCTGCCAAAATCTGAATGAAGCCCGTTAAAATCGTTGCAGCCAGTAGATACTGTAAGCCGTGTTCTTTCACTAGCGTGGCCATCACTAGTGCCATCGCGCCAGTTGCCGCCGAAATCATAGCAGGTCGTCCACCGACAAATGAGATTACGACTGCGATACAGAAGGATGCATACAAGCCGACTTTAGGGTCAACACCTGCAATAATAGAGAATGCGATTGCCTCAGGAATGAGTGCTAAACCGACAACCAGCCCTGCCAAAATATCCGCACGGATATTGGAAAACCATTGTTCTCGAACATTGGATAACATAGAAATAGCCTATTTTTTCTTTGAAAATTAAAGGCTAGTGATGTGATATAAAAACACAAGACTACACCACATCACTAGACAGTGATGAGTTACTTACAGATGGGATATGTAAAAACTAAGGTGGCGTAAGTGTCATTATGGGATGGAACTTTGAGATGAGAGTTTGGATAAGGATAACATTTAAGCAGAAAAAGCTCTAGTCATCATTTCAATCACTAGAGCGAATGCAGAGAATTACAATGATTGTTGGTCTAACAATAATTGAGCTTCACGAAGGTTAAGTGTACCTTCGTAGATTGCGCGACCTGTGATCGCACCTAAAATACCTTTTTGACCTTTTAAGTTACGAACATCATCAAGGTTGGTCACACCGCCAGAAGCAATCACGGGAAGACCTGAATAAGCAGCTAGATTTACAGTTTGCTCAACATTTACACCTTGCATCATGCCATCACGCGCAATATCAGTGTAAACAATGCTAGATACGCCAGCATCAGCAAAACGTTTAGCAAGATCAGTTGCTTTTACATCAGTGACATTTGCCCAGCCATCAGTTGCAACCATACCATTGATTGCATCGATACCGACAATGATGTGACCCGCAAAACGTTTACATGCTTCTTCAACAAATTCAGGTTCTTTGACTGCTTTTGTGCCAATAATTACGAATGACACGCCAGCATCTAAATAGTGCTCAATCGTTTCAAGTGAACGGATACCACCGCCAATTTGAATTGGTAACTCAGGCTGAGCACGTGCAATTGCTTCAACGACAGGTTTATGAATCGGCGTACCAGCGAAAGCACCATTTAAGTCAACTAAGTGTAAGCGACGAGCGCCTTCATCAACCCAATGTTGTGCAGTTGCAACAGGATCATCAGAGAAAACAGTATCGTCTTCCATACGGCCTTGCTTTAAACGAACACATTTACCATCTTTCAGGTCAATCGCAGGGATGATTAGCATGCTTTCGCTCCTTGCATCATCATAAATTTAAATTGGCTACATATTATCAAAATATTGATCAATCGCTAAGCCTTGGATACTGAACCTTCAAGTATTCTCACGACTTTTTGTTGTAATTGAGAAGGGAGGAGTTGATGTTGATACAAATATTTAAAAACCATGAGTGCAGCATAGGCATCTGCGGCAGCATAGTTGATCTGTTGAGGACTGAGTTGTTTCACCGACCAATTGGAGGTGCTGACTTTTTTACTTTTGGTTAAATAGCGTTGAAACAGGACAGCAATTGCTGTTTGTATTCCAACTTGGGAAGTATAACCAAAACTTGAGAAGCTTTTTGATAGATTAATATGGGACTTGAGTTCAATGCCTTTAATCCGAAAACTCGCACTATCATTTTTTAAACCAAAGCCAACTTTGAGCTGTTGTTCATTTTCTAAAATCGGTTTTAAGAAGTTGAGAATGTCAGGGTTAACTTGAAACAGATATGCTTTGTCTGAGGTTGCAAGTTGTACGAGGTGTGGTCCAGTCGATTTCTCACCGACTTTGAATGTGGGTTTAGATTCAGTATCGAAGCCAAACACTTGAATGGAGTAGAGTTCATCTTGAATGCTGAGACATTGTGCAAGCGTTTGAATGACTAAAATATTGTGAGTATCTAAATTTTGAAATGCAGGAAAAGTTCTTATTTCTTCTTTGCTTAAAAGTGTTGGCTTTTGCTGCATTTCCATTGGATTCAACTCAAATCTATTAGATGAGCTTAAACGTTTTTCTTGAAATGAAAAAGCCAAGTTAGAAAACTTGGCTTTGAAATAAATATTCTATTTATGCATTTTATTCAGCATATCTATTCATTTGTTCCATTTGGATCTGTTGGCTTTTTTGAATATAGTTTTGATACGCAGGAATAGCAGTTGCTGCGATCGCTAAGATACTGAGTGGGAAAATGACGATATATATCCACCCTAAAACCTTTTCCCAACCTTGAGTAATACGTGGTGAGCCGTAGTTATTTTCAGTTTCATCGCCTTTTGCACAACTTAAATAGATAAAAAAGAATAAATTTATGAGTGGCAATAATGCTAACAATGACAGCCAACCTGTTTGATTTCGATCATGTAGACGACGAATCGAGAAAATGAAACTGAAATAGATCATTGCAATATAAACAATGACAAAGAGTCCACCGAATACATATAACGATGAGCCTGTTGATGAACTGCTAAAAGCAGGGACAAGAAGTGCTGCGATAATACCTAAAATGAATACGAAGACCACGAGTAACATATTCCAGCCTAAATAAGATAGTCGGCCAAAACGTCCACTTGCACTAAAACCCGAATCATTTGTTTGAAGATGAGATGACATGTTATTTTCCTGTTGTCACTGATTTTTAAAATTAATTTTTTAAAAGATAAATTGTTTGGTTTTCATTCAAAGCGTTTGCATAATAAGCAAAAAATAATTGTAAATAAATAGAAATGCGCATGAAAAAAATTAGGCCAATATCAATTGACCTAATTTTGAATATTTAAAACAGCTGAAAACGAATTAAATTTTCCATTCCACAAAGTTTTTCAATAACTGTAAACCTGCTGTGTGGCTTTTCTCAGGATGGAATTGTGTCGCGAACAGATTATCTTTATGAATCGCGGTACAAAAGTTTAAGCCATAATCACAAGTTGCTGCAGTGACTGTCGCATCTTTGGGTTCTACATAGTAGCTATGAACGAAATAGAAACGTGCATCTTGTTCAATGTTGTTCCACATTGGATGGTTTGGATCAAGTTGATGCACTTGGTTCCATCCCATGTGTGGCACTTTTAGGTTTGGAATTGCTGGGAAATGTTTAACAACACCATCAAAAATACCTAATGCTTGTACACCACCATTCTCTTCAGAGCTTTGTAGGAGCGCTTGCATACCCACACAAATGGCTAAAACGGGTTTGTTGAAAGCGGCTTTGCGAACAACTTCATCAATTCCTGCTTCATGCATCCCTTGCATACAGTCACGCATGGCGCCAACACCAGGGAATACAATTTTATCTGCTTTTTCAATGAGTTTTGGGTCGTTGGTCACGTCAACTGTTGCACCCACATGCTCTAAAGCTTTTGCTGCTGAGTGTAAGTTGCCCATGCCATAATCAAGTAAAGCAATACGAGTCATTACAGGCTACCTTTGGTCGAAGCAATCATACCCTCTGCACGAGGATCAACTTCACACGCCATACGTAATGCACGTGCTAAAGCTTTGAAAACACTTTCGATCTGATGGTGGCTATTTTTTCCTTTCAGGTTATCAATATGTAATGTCATCAGTGCATGATTGACAAAACCTTGGAAAAATTCTGAGAATAAATCGACATCAAAGGTTCCGATGCGTGCACGAGTGAATGGAATATCCATAAACAAGCCCGGGCGACCAGACAAATCGACTACAACACGAGAAAGTGCTTCATCGAGAGGTGCATAAAAATGACCATAACGACGTAAGCCTTTTTTATCACCTAAAGCTTGCGCAAAGGCTTGTCCCAAGGTGATTCCACAGTCTTCTACGGTGTGATGATCATCGATTTCGAGATCACCATCGCAATGAATGTCGATATCAAATAGACCATGGCGCTTGATTTGATCAATCATATGGTCTAAAAATGGAACTCCAGTGTTGAGTGTGCCTTGACCAGTACCATCGAGATTGAGACGAACTCGAATTTTTGTTTCGTTGGTATTTCTTACCACTTCACTGATACGTTGCGTCATGGACACGTTCCTCAAAAAACGTCAAAAATGATTGAATTAAAAACCAATAGTTTCGCTGTGACGAAAAAGTGACAGCATCATAGTTTGCTCAGGAGGGTTAATCAATGCCTATTACCGTACATGCTTACAGTTCACTAGAAAATCTAGGGATTCGTACCCAGCTAGAGCGACTTTATGACACCAGCCCAGAGTTTGGTGATGGGCAAGATGCGATGGAGCAACTTGAACAAGATCTACAGCAATATACCACAGTTTATACCGCTGAATTTAACACCAAAATTATAGGTGCAATCTGGGTCACAGGACAAGGCGAAAGCCGTGTTTTGGAATATATAGTTGTGCACCCTGCCAATCGTGGCCGGGGTGTGGCGGAACGCTTAGTTGAAGAGGTTTGCCGTATGGAAGAGGAGCAAGGGGTAAAACAATTCGAACCGGGTTGTGGTGCAATCCATCGCTGTTTATCGCATATTGGTCGAATCTGAAAATATGATTTTCACCTAGACTCTGGAGCAAAATTAAACACTTAATAGAAAAATCCACAAATTTGCTTGACGGATTTTGACAAACATTGTTTAATACGCCCACTTTGGCGCGATAGCTCAGTCGGTAGAGCAACGGATTGAAAATCCGTGTGTCCCCAGTTCGATCCTGGGTCACGCCACCATAGATTTGTATTTTCAATCCCTGATCCCATCAGGGATTTTTTTTACCCAAAATATTTTGCGTGAAAAATGGGCAATTAAATCAAAAGCTCAGGATAATTGTTGACTATTGAGCTGAGATACGGCTTAATACACGCCATTGGCGCGATAGCTCAGTCGGTAGAGCAACGGATTGAAAATCCGTGTGTCCCCAGTTCGATCCTGGGTCACGCCACCATATTCAAAAAGCCTCAAACATCTGTTTGGGGCTTTTTTTATACTTCAAAATAGACCTATTCATTATTGTTACGCTATTGCTCTCGTTAAGTGCCTATTAATAGCTTATGAATAAAAAGAATATGTACTTCAATTTTACTTAGTTATATGAATAAAAGAAAAACAATATACTTTGATATATATTATTTTTAATGCAGATAAATTATGCAAAAGTCTCTCGGGGTTGTTTTACCAATTGTTATTTTATCTACGCTATCTCAGCATAGTTTCGCAACTACAGGCTATTTCATGCATGGCTATGGGGTAAAGGCGCAGGGTAACGCAGGAGCCTCTATAGCGGCATTTAACGATGCTTTAACGATTGCGAGTAACCCATCAGGTCTAGCATGGTTAGACAGTCGCGTGGATGTTGGTGCAACCTTATTTAACCCGAAGCGCTCTAGCGAGATTGTAGGAAATCTAGCGGGTGCGAATGGACAATATAGTGCGAATGGTCGTGAATACTTTGTTTTACCTGAAATTGCGATTAATAAGAAGGTAAATGACAGTGTTGCTCTAGGTCTGGCAGTTTATGGGAATGGCGGGATGAATACTTCATATCGGAATAATCCTTATGCTGCTTTTGGTAATACAGGTGAAGCAGGTGTGGATTTAACACAGATCTTTGTTTCTCCATCTGTAGCTTGGCGGTACAGCGAAAATCAGTCTATCGGTGTTGCAACGAATTTTCTCTACCAGCGTTTTGAAGCGAAAGGCATTTCCGGTTTTGCACCATTTTCTACAGATGGTGAGCATTTAAGTAATCAAGGCAAAGATTCATCGACAGGAATCGGTGTTCGCGTGGGTTGGAGCGCTAAGTTAAATGACGTAGTGACTGTCGGTGCAAATTACTCATCAAAAATTAAAGCAGACAAGTTTGATCAGTATCGTGGCTTATTTGCTCAAGCAGGCAGTTTTGATGTTCCTGAAAGTTATGGTGTAGGGGTTAGTGTAAAAGCCAGCCCTGCACTCACACTGCTAGCGGACGTGCAGCGTATCAACTATTCGGATGTGGATTCTGTCGGCAACGTCTTTAGTTTTGATTCATTAATGGCGGGCAATGCTTTTGGTTCTGAAAAGGGGCAGGGTTTCGGTTGGAAAGATATTAATGTTTATAAAGTGGGTGCAAGTTATCAATTGAATCCACAACTTACTCTACGTGCAGGATATAGCCATAATTATCAGCCTATTTCTGAAAGTCAGACTTTTTTAAATATTTTGGCACCTGGTGTCATTAAAGATCACGTCAGTGTTGGAGCAACATGGAATATTGATCGAGCACAAGAGCTGAGTGTTGCTTATACTTATGGTTTAAAAGAAACCGTTAAAGGGAATCAATCGATTCCAACAGCATTTGGTGGTGGAGAAGCCAATATTGAGATGGATCAGCAAATTTGGGGGCTTTCATATGGTGTGAAGTTTTAACAATAAAAAAGCTGAATCATAAAGATTCAGCTTTTTTCACATCAGAAAATTCTGTGTATTTATGCAGTCTTTGCAAGTGAGTCAGCAACAAGCATTTGACCTGTTTCTTCAAAGTTTGCATGCCATGACAATGCTTCACGTAAAATGTGAGGCGTATGTCCACCACGTTCACAAGCACGCTCAAAGTAGTCATTTAACGCACCTTGATAAAGTGGATGTACACAATTATCAATAATGACACGAGCACGCTCACGAGGCGCTAAACCGCGTAAATCAGCAAGACCGACTTCAGTTACTAAAATATCAACATCATGTTCGTTGTGGTCAACGTGGCTGACCATTGGAACGATTGATGAAATGTCACCACCTTTGGCAATTGATTTAGTCACGAAAATTGCTAAATGCGCATTACGAGCAAAATCACCTGAACCACCAATACCATTCATCATCTTCGTGCCACACACATGCGTTGAGTTCACGTTGCCGTAGATATCAAACTCAAGGGCAGTGTTGATACCGATGATTCCTAAACGACGAACAAGTTCAGGGTGATTGGAAATTTCTTGAGGGCGTAACACCAATTTGTCTTTGTATTTTTCGAGATTTCCGAAAACACGTTCGCCACATTGTGCTGATAACGTAATAGAACTACCAGAGGCAAACTTCATTTTACCTGCATCAATTAATTCAAAAGTACAGTCTTGAAGTACTTCAGAATACATGACTAGATCTTCAAAATTAGAATCTTTTAGACCTGTTAATACGGCATTGGCAATCGAACCAATACCTGCTTGTAAAGGACCTAAGTTTTTCGCCAAACGACCTGCAGCAACTTCTTTTTCAAAGAAAGCAATGAGGTGATTTGCGATACCTTGAGTCTCAGCATCAGGTGCAGTCACAGTCGATGGCGAGTCCGCTGTGTCGTTAAACACGATACCAACGATTTTCGCCGGATCAATTTGAATTGCAGTTGAACCAATACGATCATCAACTTTTGTCAAAGGTACAGGCGTACGTGTTGGACGGTAAGTTGGGATGTAAATATCATGCAAACCTTCGAAGTTTTCACTTAAAGAAGTATTGATTTCTACAATCACTTTTTCAGCGAAGATCGCGAAGCTCGCAGAGTTCCCTACAGATGTTGTTGGAACAATATGACCTTCTTCTGTGATTGCAACAGCCTCAATCACGGCTACATCAGGACGCTTGAGCTGCTGGTTACGCATTTGCTCAACAGTTTCAGACAAATGTTGGTCAATGAACATCACTTCGCCATTGTTAATTGCACGACGTAAAGTGTTGTCAACTTGGAATGGCATACGACGCGCAAGAACACCTGCTTCAGTCAGTTGTTTGTCTAAGTCGTTTCCAAGGCTAGCGCCCGTAATTAACGTGATTTTTAACGGATTTTTTTTAGCTTGTTCAACCAGTGCTTGAGGGACTGCTTTTGCTTCCCCTGCACGAGTAAAGCCACTCATACCAACCGTCATATCATTTTCAATAAAGCGAGCTGCCTGCTCAGCACTCATCACTTTGTCGTGAAGAGATGCAAGGCGAATACGACTTAAAGACATCATCCATTCTCAATATTGCTTTTTCATTAGATATGGATTTTAGCGCTAAAAGTGCAAAAGTGAATTGGACTACTGCTAAGGTCTAATATGTGAAATAGAAGATGATTTTTGACTAGAAATAAGTGGCATTTTTAATGAGCAAAAATCAGTTTAAAAATGCCCTGTAAGTGTTTGTTTAATCTTGCCAATCGTATTGCTCGGGTTTTCTTCAGGCTCTTGAGTTGAGATTGGAAGAGAGATGACCACTTCTAAACCGCCTTGCTCACGATTACGAATATTGATTTGTCCTTGGTGAATATCCACGATGCGTTTTACGATCGCTAAGCCTAAACCGCTTCCTTGGACTGTTCGTGCAGAATTGCCTCGAACAAAGGGTTGCATCAGCTCTTCAACTTGATCAGGTGGAATACCCTCACCATGATCGGCCACAGTAATTAAAATATGTTCATCAACATAACTTGCGGACAGTTCAATTGGTTCAGCACCATAACGCTTGGCATTGTTAATCAAATTGGCAATTAAGCGTTTTAGAGACAAGCTACGTGCAGGAATAATCGGTAATTCTTGCATCTCAAAGCGAATGTCGAGCGGCTTAAACTGGATTACTAATTCTTGTAATAAGGTATTGATATTGGTATCGGTTAATTCCTCATCCGAACCATCCCGCATGTATGAAATGAATTGGTTCAGAATCGCATCCATATCATCGACATCGTATACCAAGCCTTCACGTAGAAACTCATCTGGGAGCATTTCCGCAGTTAATCGAATTCGAGTTAATGGTGTACGTAAATCATGAGAAATCCCTGCCAACATAATTTGGCGATCACGCTCTGTCTGTTCCAATGTATACACCATATGGTTAAACGCTTGGTTCACTTGACGGATTTCTAAAGGACCATGATTGGTATCGAGGTAAGGGGCTTTACCTGTTTTACTATAATTGTTGGCTGCATTCTGTAATCGACGCAGTGGCCGATTCATTTGACGAACCAAAATTAAAATAATAATTGAAGATAAAATGGGTACACCAAATAGCCATGTTGCGATCAACTCAACACTATAGTTAGTGTAAGTTTTTAAGGGTTCTCGAACCCAATTGCCATTCATTTCTGGTGTTTGAATCCAGATACGAGGGATTGGTTTAAATTTGAAATAAACTGTCACATTGTCAGCATTATCAACACCAAGTTCTTTCGCCAATTTTTTTTCGATTTGGTTGGTAAATAACTCTGCTAAAAATTTATCTTCGACTTTTGGAAATTCTTTGGGATCAGTAATGTACTCAATCCCAATCCTATTTTTAAGCCACGTATCAACATCGACTTCTGTGTCACGATGCAAAATACGAATATCAGGATTGTTGACTAGTTCTAATTCAATCGCGAGGTAGCGAGCGTGTTGCTGTAATTCAGGTAAATAAAGTGTTCGCCAAAAGAACCACAAAGACATAAAGAGGCTGAAAAACACCATAAAGAGTACCAAAATCGTGGTACGCATTGCGGCGGAGCGTGGTTTGATTTTATCTAAAAAACGTTCCCACTTTGTTCGTGGTCTTTCAGAATACGAAACAAAATCTGTAAATGCTTGTGGATCAATTGGTTCAAGTTTCAAGGTTTAGATTCCTGATTTTATTCCGCGCCATCTGGAACAAAAACGTAACCTACACCCCAAACAGTTTGGATGTAACGCGCACGGGCAGGGTTATCTTCAATCAGACGACGTAAACGAGAAACTTGAACGTCAATTGAACGCTCCATTGCGCCCCATTCACGGCCACGTGCCAAGTTCATCAGTTTGTCGCGAGTTAATGGCTCACGTGGATGCTGCACAAGCGCTTTTAATACAGCAAATTCGCCCGTCGTAAGTGTAACCACTTGACCTTCACGGGTTAAAGTACGAGTAGAAAGGTCTAACGCCCAAGGACCAAAGCTGACCACTTCAACTTGTTGACTTGGTGCACCGGGTACTTCACGTACTTGGCGACGTAATACGGCACGAATACGCGCTAACAATTCATTTGGATTAAATGGTTTTGGCAAATAGTCATCTGCACCTGCCTCAAGACCCGCTATACGGTCAGAGTCACTACCACGTGCAGTTAGCATAATAATTGGGGTATCAATATTTGATTGACGCAAACGACGACAGATACTTAAACCATCTTCTACAGGGAGCATAAAGTCGAGGACGATCAGCGAGAACAACTCACGTTGTAATAAACGATCCATCTGTGTTGCATCATGAGCAGTTTTTACGACGAAACCTTTATCTTCTAGGAAACGTTGTAAAAGCGTACGCAAACGCACATCGTCATCGACCACTAAAATGCGTTCGACACGATCTGTCTCATGGTGTACGGTTTCCGTCGATTCAGCAGGTACAACTAAACTCATGATGTGCTCCTTTATCGTTTATTGTCATCGTCATTATGCAATGCTTGGGAGTATACGATTCATTGCACAGGTTTGGCTATGTTATAAAGCAACAAATATTGCCAATAAAATCAAGAGATAGATACCAAATATATACAGGTAAAATTATGACAAACAATCTATTTTTCAATATTTAGAGTAAAAAATGTCGATATTTTAGAAACATTCATCAATTTGCAAAAAATACTCGCCAAATATTCAAAAAAACAATGGTGGATTTTATAGCCGTGGACTTTATAATCAGTGCTTTTAGACTTAACCCTTGTGGAATCAATCACGATGACTGACTTAGTTCAGCAGTTGGCAAATGAACTTGCCGTACGTCCAAACCAAGTAGAAGCTGCTATTCGTTTAATTGATGAAGGCGCTAGTGTTCCTTTTATCGCACGTTACCGTAAAGAGGTCACGCAAGGCTTAGACGATACTCAATTACGTCAACTCGATACACGTTTAGCCTATTTACGTGATTTATACGAGCGTCGTGAGAAAGTGATCCAATCTTTAACAGAACAAGATAAATTAAGCGATGACTTACTGGCGCGTGTAAATGCAGCAGAAACTAAAAATGCATTAGAAGAAATTTACGCACCGTATCGTCCGAAACGTACGAGTAAATCATTTAAAGCAAAAGAAGCGGGCTTAGGTCCAATCGCTGAAAAGATAATTGCAGAACAAGTTGATCCAACAGAAGCTTTGGCTGGTTTTAGCCACGAAGATTATCCAGATGTTGAGAGTCAATTGGATGCAATACAACATATTTTGATCGATGATTGGGCACAAAATATTTCCTTAACGACTGAATTAAAACAAACTTTTGCAAAAACTGCTGTTCTAAAAAGTGCAGTTGCTTCTGATGAAAAGAAAGAAGTCGGCAAGAAGTTCCGTGATTATTTCGAATTCTCAGAAAATCTGAATAAAGTTCCTTCTCATCGCTTATTGGCAATGTTACGTGGTCGTCAAGAAAATGTACTTGGTTTAAAAGTAGATGGCGAAGATGAAGCTCCATTGGCTCGTATTGAAGTTGAATATAATCTTGAACAAATTCAACCACAAAGCCGCCAAGATTATTTAAAACAAACTGCAAAATTATTTTGGTTAGGTAAGATTCGTCCTCAGATTGAGCATTCATTGCTGACGGATAAGCGCTTGGCTGCGGAAGCTGAAGCAATGGATGTTTTTGCGGAAAATTTACGTCATTTATTACTTTCTGCACCTGCGGGTGGTCGTACAACCCTTGGTGTTGACCCTGGTATTCGTACTGGCGTGAAACTCGCAGTTGTTAATAATGCGGGTGATGTGTTGGCACATAGCACGATTTATCCATTTGCACCGAAAGAAGATAAAGAGGGTTCGATCGCAGAACTCGCGCGTTTATGCCGAGAGTTCCACGTGGAACTTATTGCGATTGGTAATGGTACTGCGAGTCGTGAAACTGAAGCCGTTGTTGCTGAAATGATGGCTGCGAATACGGATCTGCAATTGACGCGTGTAACTGTCAGCGAAGCAGGCGCATCGGTTTATTCGGCGAGTGAGCTTGCTGCGCAAGAGCTTCCTGATCTTGATGTATCGATTCGTGGTGCAGTTTCGATTGCACGTCGTTTACAAGATCCATTGGCTGAACTCGTTAAAATTGATCCAAAATCAATTGGTGTTGGTCAGTATCAACACGATGTGAACCAGACCGGTCTAGCAAAAACTTTGGATGCAGTGGTTGAAGACTGTGTGAATGCGGTCGGTGTGGATGTGAATACCGCTTCACCTGCGATTTTGGCTTATATTGCTGGTTTAAATAAATCAATCGCACAGCAGATCGTTGAATATCGTAAAGAAAATGGTCGTTTTGATAACCGTCAATCATTGAAGAAAGTGCCACGTTTAGGTGAGCGTACTTTTGAGCAATCGGCAGGTTTCTTACGTGTTCAAGATGGTTCTGAGCCATTAGATGCATCAGCTGTTCACCCTGAAAGTTATGGTCTGGTAGAAAAAATCGTTGCAGCGAAAGCAACTACGGTTAAAGACATTATTGGCAATACCGAGATTATTTGTCAGGTTAAAGCAGATGAGTTTGTTGATGACAAATTTGGTTTACCGACGATTCAAGACGTTTTAGCAGAATTGGAAAAACCAGGTCGTGATCCACGTCCAGAGTTCCGTACTGCGAAGTTCCGTGAAGACATTACTGAAGTTGCGCAATTGACTGAAGGTATGCAGCTTGAAGGTGTTGTGACCAATGTGACGAACTTTGGTGCATTCGTTGACGTGGGTGTACATCAAGATGGTCTTGTGCATATCTCTGAACTTGCAAACGAGTTTGTCTCTGATCCGCATAAAGTAGTAAAACCAGGTCAAATCGTACAAGTACGTGTGATGCAGGTTGATGTGGAACGTAACCGTGTGAACCTCAGTATGCGTGCTGAAGGCGCTGCTCCAGCAAAAGCACCGCGTCAGCAACGTCCACAACAAGATCGTACTGAGCGTAAACCACAAGGTCAACGTCCGCCACGTAAAGACGGTGATTTTAAGCGTCCACAAAATAACAAGCCAAAAACTGAAAAACCGCAAGAGCAAAAAATCGGTGGTTTAGGTGCCTTGTTATTACAAGCAGGGATCAAAGGTTCTAAGTAATTGAATTGAGTTCCTAAAAACCTTCCTTTGGGAAGGTTTTTTTATTCTTTATTGATGTTGAGTGATGAACGTAAAAGCGCTTCTTTGGACAATAAATGCGTTAAATTTTTATCATTGGTTGATGTTTTTAAATGGTTAATATCTAAAATAATCTGTTCTAAAAGCACTTGGTAGTCTGAAGGATTTAGCAGCTTTTCTGCAAGAGCAATCCCTTCCATTTGAACGTGATAATTTAAGCTAATTTTACGCAATAGGTTTAATGCGAAAGGCGGACATAACAATATATCGAGGAAAAACTGGAAAATTTTAGCCCAAGACAGTTGCAGTGATTTCCGTTTTAAAATAACAAAAAGTAATGATGAGATATTAAGAATATAGATCGTAATAATTGTGATTGCTAAAGGTAAATAACTTAATTTGAGTAGTAACAATAGAGGGAGTAAGACCAGTGTTAATAATGATATCAACATATTAGTCCATTGTAGTGGTCTCAATGTTTTGCTAATCAATAGAATAGAGTCGACATCTGTGGACTGATCTGATGGTATGGATTGTTTTATTTTCCAAGCACATTTGAATATCAATTGATGCGTGAAAAACATATTAGGAATAAATAAATACTTACTCAAAAAACTAAATGATTTAGGAACGTGTTGGAATTTAAAGCTTGAGCGAATACCCTTAGTCATATTGAATTCATTAAAAAAATATAGACGAGCAGAGTCATAAAGATAAAATCCATATAACCCGATAATGATCAGTATTTCTAAGGGTAAATGCATTTATGATTTATTTCGCTTGAATAAAGAGCTAATCCATCCACCTAAAGCAACCACACCCACAGCAACAAATTTCCATGCTGCTGCAAAAAAGGCTGCAATTGCTGCCCAGAAGCCTTTCTTAGTTGCTACAACGGCTGCACCACCCGCAATTAAAGCGGCTAAGCCATATTCTGCAACTTTATCACCCTCACGATATTCAGAATATTTCTCACCAAAGTTATATTCGAATCCTTTTAAACTTGATTTAAAGGCATCAATATTTTGAGTTAGTCCTTCTTCATCAGAAACGAGTGTGGCACTGGTTACACCTGTACGACCTAAGATACGAATGGTGTAATTGATTGCTTCTGAATTATTATCATCACGAATTTTCAATGCCCATTCTAAACGTTTAGTTTGATTGTCATAATGTGGCGGCACCGCCCAACCCACTGTGTAAAGTTTTGGAAAACCTAAACGCTCACGTTCTTTATTCGATGGCTCATCTGAGGCTTTAAGCTGTTCTAATAATGCATCTGCATCTATTTTTTCATCATCTTTTACATATCCAGCGGGATCAAAATCAAATGTTGCCCACCATGAATTATCTGGAGCAACAAGAATATTGGTGCTGCCACTGGTAAGATTGCCTGTTAATTCTAGAAATTTATCTGAGTTAACCGGATCTAAAAATCCTTCATCTTTGAGCGTATTTAATGTCGCGACATTGGCAACATTTTCTTTTTTAGGACCTAAATGCCAGTCTAGTTTTGACATTGGGTTTTCTTCAGCTTGTTGAGTTTGCATGTTATTCATAGTTGTTTCTTCTGTTGATGCTGAAGCAAATGAATAACTTGGCGCTGAAGCCACACCTAGCATAGACAGACTTAATGCAATTGCATAACTTAAAGAGGTTAATTTTTTCGGTTGTAACTGATTTAACATGAAATTCTCACAATATTTTAGCTATTCGTTTTATTACAATTTATTGAATAAATTATCAGCGGATTCTAAAATATTTTTATCTAAAATTAAAATAATTTTTTAATCATTTAAAATAAAAGCATTTATTTATATTGGAATGTAATAAATATTATTGTTTAAAAATATATTGATGGTTTAATAAATTTATTGGGAAAAATATAGCAGTATGATGAGCTTGGGGATGAGTTGAATGTACTGGATTTTGAAAAACAGCAATTTTATTCTATAAGTTTCATGCAATCGCGTTAACCTGCAATGATGCATATTAGCCTTAGGAGGTCGTGATGTCGCGTAGACCTCGAGAACAAGTGGATTATTTACACCTTGAAGAACTCGGTGGTTTAGAAATGTTGAAAGCTAGTTACTTTCAACAGGAGTTTTCTCGCCATGTTCATGAAGGTTTTTGTATTGGTGTCATTGAAGAGGGCGCACAACGCTTTTATCGAACGGGTGGCAATCATGTTGCACCACAAGGCGATATTATTTTGGTGAATGCCGATGAAATCCATACAGGATCTTCTGCAGTAGAAACGGGTTGGCGTTATCGAGCGATTTATCCAACGCCAGAAGTTTTCCAAGAACTAACACGAGATATCACCACGATTCATGGGACAGCACCGTGGTTTAGAGAAGCGGTCTTACATGATGAAGGTTTGGCACAACAGTTTCGTTTGCTGTTCGATCTGCTTGAACAGCCGAGTAATACTTTGCTCAAACAAACTTTATTTTTATCAACAATAGCATGGCTTGTTTCTAAATATAGCCAAGTACGTCCAACGGCTGTTGATCTGAGTAATGCGAAGCAACGTATATTAAGGATTAAAGAACTGATGGCAAGTATGCCTGAACAAGAATTTTCTTTGGCTGAACTTGCAGAAATGGCAAATCTCAGTCAGTGGCATTTTCTACGCCAGTTTAAAAAGCATGTTGGACTCTCACCCCATGCATGGTTAATCCAAGCGCGGTTACAGAAATCACAAAAGCTATTGAGGCAAGGACTAAATTTATCAGAGGTCTCGCAACAGTGTGGCTTTTCTGATCAAAGTCATTTTAGTCGTCATTTCCGTCAAACTTTCGGTATTACACCGGGCGGTTATATCGCCTACCTCAAATAAAACTAAAACAGCAATTTTATACAATTCGAATACGTCGAAATTTGGCATAGTCATGATCTGTTCGACGAGTAATTGTGATTTTGATGTTAACTGAAAGCATAGATGACACCCCAATGTCTGAATCCAAGGCATTTCTCAATGGTGTGATCAAAATTCTACCTCTGTGTTTTGCCGTTTTACCTTGGGGATTATTGGCGGGTTCAATGGCGATTCAAGCTGGGCTAACCACGCTGCAAGCAATCGGCATGTCGGCATTAGTTTTTGCAGGCGCAGCGCAATTGATGACGCTAGGTTTAGTGATGGTGGGTACACCTGCGTTGACGATTATTATTTCGGTATTTCTGATTACGACACAGCATTATTTATATGCGTTGTATTTACGAGATGATATTTCTAAGCAGCCTTTGAAGCATCGACTTATGCTTGGATTTTTACTCACAGATGAGTTATTTGCGGTCAGTATCAAAAAACAGCAACACTATATTTATTATTTATTGGGTGCAGGCATTTGTTTTTATCTATGTTGGGTACTATTCAGTATTTGTGGTGTGTTGCTTGCGGCATCCGTACCAAATTTAGATCAATATCATTTAGATTTTTCGATTGTTGCGACATTTATCGCAATCGTAGTTCCGTTTATTAAGAATCTCAATACGCTCGTTGGCGTGATGGTGTCTGTAGTACTTACGATTGTGTTTTTGAGTCTAGGAATTAAAAGTGCGGCAATTTTAGCGGGTGTCATTGGGATGCTGACCGCGACTTGTTTGCAGAATCTTCGGGAGCGTGCGGCATGAATTGGTTTCTTCTGATTATTCTAGCGCTCGTGGTATTTATGAATCGCTATATTTTGCTTGAACCGAATATTCCTTTACGTTTACCGAAGTGGTTTCAACAATCATTGCAATATTCAGCACCTTGTTTACTCACCGCAATTGCGACACCGATTGTCTTTATGGATGAGCAAGGCGTATTTCGTTCGACATTACTAAATCCTTATTTTCTTGCCACAGTCTTAACAATTGGAATTGCTTATACGGTACGACATACCTTAGCGACGATTATTCTCAGTTTGGCATGTTTTTACGCTTTGGTCTTTTGGTTGAATTAAAGAAACTTGGGTCATTAATGGCATGAACCCAAGCTTTAAATTTGCACCTCTTAGCGTGTGGTATAACCACCATTGGCAAAAATAGTTTGTCCTGTGATCCACCATCCATCTGTTACTAAGAAGCGAACCAATGGTTCAATATCTTCAATTTTAGTCAATCCGCCTAATGCAGATGCCGATTTGTGATAAGCCACCGCTTCAGGTGCTTCTTGCCCATAGAAGAACGGTGTATCCATTGGGCCTGGGGCAACAGCAGTGACTGAAATACCACGTTCACCAAACTCTTTAGATGCGGCACGAGTGTAGTGTTCGACTGGCGCTTTTAAACCCTCATAGGTTGAGTATAGTCCTGTGTAGGCCGCCAATAGACTGGTGACGATGGTACAAATTTTTCCATTTGGATTGAGATGTCGGCCTGCTGATTGGATAAAGAAATAGGCAATTTTATTGTTGATGTCATTCATTCCATCAAACTCTTGTTCAGTGGTATCTAAATATGGTTTTTTGAGTACACGTCCGACGGTATTAATCGCGATATCCACACCACCAAACTCTGCTTTAGCTCGTATAAAAAGTTGTTCGATATTTTGAATATTGGATAAATCAGCTTGAACCAAAATCGCTTTGATCCCGAATGCTTGAACTGCTTTTAATGTTTCCTCGGCATCTGCTTGGGTTGCAGTGCTATTGTAATGAATTAATAAGTTTGCACCTTGCTCAGCAAATTTACGTGAAATTAAACCACCTAAATTTTTTGCGCCGCCAGTGATTAGTACGGTTTTGCCTTTGAGATGATGTTGTGACATTTATTTTTCCTCATGATGTTATCTATGAAATGATGCTAAAGGAATTTATTTGTTTGAAATAGTTGTTAGTATTGAACTGATTGTGCAGAAAAGTTGAATAATAAAATGGATAAAATAGACCGTTTAAAAATCTTCTGTTTGGTGGCAGAGAAGCAATCGTTTGCACAAGCCGCGGTGCAATTAGGCTTACCACGTTCCAATGTGACCTATGCGATCCAAGCGCTAGAAAAGGAATATGAAGTGCTGTTGTTTTATCGCACGACTCGTAAGGTGGCTCTCACGCATGAGGGCAGTTTGTTTTATGACGAAGCAATGCGTTTGGTTGCACAATTAAAAGAGCTCAATCGTTTTAAAACGCAGGTACGCAGTCAGGAAGGTAAAATCAGCATTGGGATGCCGAAACGTTTAGCCACCCAAGTTTTGATTCCAAATTTAAAAGCGTTTTATCAACGTTATCCAAAAGTGAAAGTTCTGATTAATGGCAGTGATGATTTTTCCAATTTGATTGAACAACAACTTGATTGTGTTGTTCGAGTCGGGCAGGTACAGGATGAATATTTACTGATCAAGCCGATTTGTCAAACTGAAATTTGGACATTGGCTGCGCCGCAATATTTGACTGAGTTTGGCATTCCTAAAGATTTTGATGAGCTGCAACAGCATTTTGCCGTTGATTATCATGTTGCTAAGCATTATCGAGAGCTGAGCGAATTAGTATTTAAAAATCATCGCGTCAAAATGCCATATCGTTTATTGATTGAAAATACAGAAGCCTATATTCAAGCGGGTTTAGCAGGATTGGGCATTATCCAGATTCCAGCGTTTGATGCGAAAAATTATGTACAACAAGGTCGATTACAGCGCTTATTTGAACACGTTCCTAGCTCTGAATTACCTGTCAATATTTTGCTTACAGACCGTCAATATCGTCCAGAATATTTTCAGGACTTCATTGATTGGCTTAATGATCTGCTGAAAAGTGAGCTTGCTCTCCATTATTAGAATGATCCTTTAATATTTTGACAACTAAAGCGATTTACAGTAAAAACTAAAATTAGAGTAATTACTCTAATTTTATGGGTGATAAAAATGCACATTGGCAGACAAGCATGGATGGCACAGACTTTAGGTGACTTATCCTTAAAAGATCGGATGCGGCTATTGAGTCATAGCCTATTCCCTGTGCTCAAACAAAGTATAAAAATGTATGCTTTAGCAGGTCGAACTCAGTCAAATGCTCGGTTGGGGTTGAGCTTAGACGATCTACTTTTGCCTGATAGCAATGATGTAAAACACGCGATTGAAAAAATGCAATCTTGTAGCTCAATCGCCTTACAAAATCACTGTTTGCGCACATGGCACTACGCAGTAGCCTTTGCCAAGATGCATGATTTAAAACATGATCATGAGTTGTTGGCGGTGTCTTGTTTATTACATGATTTAGGGATGACCGAACAACATTATCAACATAATGATACTTGTCGTTGTTTTGCTGGGCAGGGCGCTTATGCTGCTAAGGATTGGTCCATTGAGCAAGGTTGGCAGATACCGCGTGTTGATCAGTTGTTTGATGCGATTAGTATGCACATGAATCCTTATGTGGCTGTTGATGATGGCGTTGAAGCACATTTACTCCAACAAGCAGCAAGTTGTGATGTGATTGGAAGCCGAGGTTTTGAATTTTCGCCCCAGTTTAGACAACAGTTATTTCAAAAATATCCACGTTTAGACTTTAATCAACACATGATCGAATTTACCCAGCATGAAGCATTTACACGTCCTCAGTCTCGTACAGCAATGGTCGTTCAGAGTGGCTTTAAGCATTTAGTCAATCTCAATCCATATCTGGAAAAAGCAGGACAATAAAAAAACCACCTTTGTCGAGCAAAAGTGGTTTGGATGAGGGCAGAATTTATTTAGTGATCATGTTCTAAATAAGCAGGTTTTTTCGGTAGCGCTAAACTACAGAAGAAACAGATGATGAGCATGATAATCACATAAACGAAGAAGGTATTTTCAATGCCTGCATCTTTAAATAACAAGGCAACGGAAGGTGCTGAACCGCCAAACAAGGCATTACCGACTGCATAAGAGAATCCGACCCCTAAGGCTCTGACATGAGGCGGGAACATCTCTGCTTTGACCAAGCCACTGATAGACGTGTAGAAACTTAGCAGCATCATTAAGAAGATCAGTAACAAGGCAATAATCACTGGTGAATCAACAAAACTGCGCATACCAATGACCATGACAGGATAGATAAAGATTGCGCTCAATAAGCTAAATGACAACATCGACGCACGACGACCAATTCGATCTGACAACATACCAAAGAATGGCTGAGCAATCATAAATACGAATAATGCCGCAGTCATGATAAAGCCAACGGTTTTACCTTCAATCCCGATATTGGTGAGATAAGTTTTAGAGTAGACCGTCACTACGTAAAAAGTCAGTGAACCTGCTGAGGTATAACCAACCACCAAGAGGAAAGTCTTCCAGTGTTGCTTTAACAACGCGACCAAACTACCTGATTCTTCACGTTCAGCATCTTCATGCGATAAGGTCTCTTCTAAGCGGCTTCGAGCAGCTAAAGAGAGTAGTGCTGCAATCCCCCCGATCACGAATGGAATACGCCAGCCACCATCATTCAGTTGCTGTTCCGTCATAAAGCCCAGCAAAATAACGCCTAGCAAGCTGGCAAGTAGCTGACCGCCTGAGAGTGTTACGTATTGGAACGAGGCAAAAAAACCACGTTGCCCTTTCAAACCGAGCTCACTCATGTAGGTTGCGACGGCACCATATTCACCGCCTACGGATAGACCTTGTAACAAACGAACCATGAGCAATAAGAATGGCGCAAGCATGCCGACTTGATCATAAGTTGGTAATGCCGCAAATAGAAATGAACTGAGTGCCATTAAGCAAATAGAGATCACCATAGACTTTTTGCGACCATGACGGTCGGCAATTCGTCCAAATAACCAACTTCCTATCGGACGCATAAAAAAGCTAGCGGCGAATACACCCCACACATAAATCGCTTTGGTGGTTGGCTCCATATCTGGTGCAGTCAGTGCATGAGTAAAATAGGCAGCAAAAACGGCATAAATATAAAAATCGAACCATTCCACTAAATTCCCTGATGCCGCACCCACAATGCCTTTGATGCGACTCGTTCTTTCTTCCTTGCTATATGTCTGACTCATATATGTATGTTCCTTTCTCGACTAAGCAAGATTCGATAACTGAATCTTTGCAGAGTGTTATATACAGCTAAAAAAGCATGAAAATGACACTATTTTGTATGCTTTTTATGACTGTATTTTTATATGATGATAATCAGGACATTTTTGAATAATTATTTAAAAAACATGAGGCTGGGCAGTAGGGTCAATATGGAAAAGTTAATTTTATGAAAAATAGTTAATTTAATTCAGGAATAGGACAATCCTGTCGTAACGGACAAGGCTCTCCTTGAGTAAATCGGCTCAGCATCAGTTTAATTTGATTAAGTTGAGCAATTTTTTCGTCAATCACATCGAGTTTCTCTTGGAAGATGTTGTGTACTTGATCTGCAGGAATTTCTTGTTGCGCCGTCATTGCTAAGATTTGCTTAATTTCATGGAGTGAGAAACCAAGGTTTTTTGCTGTACGAATTAACTGGACTTGCTGAAGTGTTTGTTCTGGATAATCTTTATAACCATTATTGCGGGTGATTGAATGAATCAACTGCATTTTTTCATAAAAGCGAATGGTATCTCGACTGAGGTTAGTTTGTTTTACAAGTTCACCAATCAACATTTCATCACCTTTTTTATTATTTGCTTAAAAAACATCTTGACCATTGAGTGTACTCCATCCTTTAGCCTATTCCTACATTGAATAAAATGAGTCATTCACAATGGAAAATAAAGATTTAAATAAGCAGCAGACACAAATTGCATTTGTTGCAGGTGCTACAGGTTTTATTGGGCGCTTTTTAATTGCTGAGTTATTGCAGCAAGGACATCAGGTTTTTGCATTATTACGTCAAAAAGCTAAACAACAAGCAGAGCTAGAGACATGGCTCATTCAACGAAAAGTTTCTTTAGATAAACTCACTTGCATTCAAGGCGATGTTACCCAACCAGACCTTGCAATATCCAAGTCTGATTGGCTGAAATTGAGTACTGTCAATACGCTTTACAATGGAAGTGCTTTATTTGCATGGAATCTCAGTATGCAACAAGCCCGCGCTGTGAATGTTGAAGGCGCTGTAAATTTACTGCGTTGTATGCAGCAACATTGTCAGTTACGACGTGTTGTTCATGTTTCAGGATTTATGCTGACTTTGGAGCAGCATTTACAGCAAATCGGGATAGATTCAGCATCACCTGAGCAAAGTAACTGGCAGCAGATTTATGCCCGCCAAGGCGCTTATGAAGCTTCGAAAATAGAGGCACATTATGCATGGATTTCACAAGCCAAGCAGTTGAACTTAGATTGGACGATTATTCATCCAGCAACGGTTGTTGGAGATGCAAGTACAGGCGAAATTCCTGCAAACCAACCGATGGCGCATATGGTCGATTTATTAAAACGTAAAAAAATGAGTGCCATTCCTGCGACACCACAACACTATTTACCACTTGTGACCATCGACTATCTTGTGCGAGTGATCAGTCATGCTGCTACTGAGCCAAGCTTAATACAGCGTGAACTCTTGGTTGCACATCAACAGCGATTTGTTCTTGCTGAAATGTTGAATATTATCGCCGCACAGGTGAAACAAAAAGCACCGACGCAATATGTACCATTGTCTGTACTGCGAATGATTTTAAGATGGAAATGGTTGGCGCAAAAATTAGAAATGTCCGCAGAAATGTTGGACTTTATCCGAACAGAACCGCTGAATACTTCACAGCTAATGCAACTCATCCAAAAGTGGGATATTCAAGAAACGGACTTAAGAAAAGCTTTGGAAAAAACCAGTCTTTGGGTTTATCAACAACCATAACCCGATGATAAAAGCGGCAAGTTGTGGATAAGTTTAAACTTATTCACATCGTCGGTTGTCATAGATTGGTGATCTTTTGTTCATGGGATTGTCATTTTTGCTTCTTAGCATGAAGGCTCTTTGGCAATGATGTTTGTAAACAATGAAAAAAACACCGCTCACTTTGGCTTTATTGGCTTCGATGGTTGTATTGACTGCATGTTCTGATGGGGATAATGGTCAAAATGGATTAAGCAGCTTGATTCAACAAACGCCTTTAGCGTTGGGTAATGATGATTGCTGGAGCGCTGGAACACGTATTGAAAGTGGTCTGGATAAAAACAAAAATGGTCAATTGGATGCCAATGAAATCGAGCAAAGTTCGGTACAGTGTGGTGCCAACTTATTTGTACAAGGCATTGCATTACCTTATGAAATTCTAGCGAGCTTTCAGCCCAATGGTACAACCATTGATAGCCCATTTTCCCTTCGTCAAGGTGGCTTTGGTTCTGACGTTGCGGCACATCCCACGAATAAAAAACAGTTTTATGCGATTACCGATCGTGGTCCAAATGCTGACTATGATGATGGTGTTCATGGGGCGGGTAAGATTTTCCCGCTTCCAGATTATGTTCCTAAAATTGGTTTGTTTGAGGCACAAGATGATGGTTCAGTCAAACTGATCAAAACGATTTTATTGAAAGATCGTAATGGAAAAAATATCACGGGCTTACCGAATACTGCTGCTCTCGGTGGCACTGGTGAAACTCCTTACGACATCAATGGTCATGTGATTACTGTTGATTCAAGCAAGCCTTATGATCCTGTGACGAATCCGATCAAGCTGGATGACTATGGTCTTGATAGTGAAGGTTTGGCTGCATTGAAAGATGGCACATTCTGGGTTAGTGATGAATATGGGCCTCATATTGTTCATTATGATGCTAACGGTAAAGAAATTGGCCGTATCAATCCTTTTGCGAAGGATGCCCGTAATACGCTTACCTTGCCGCAAGAGTTTAGTTATCGCCGTGCCAATCGTGGAATGGAAGGTCTAACGATTACACCTGACCAAAAAACATTGGTTGGGATTATGCAATCCACCATGAATCTGCCAACCAAGGCAGTCAATAAATCAACGCTGACCCGTATTGTGACGATCAACCTAGAGACGGGTAAGGTTGCTCAATATCTTTATCGCCAAGAAATTGCAGCAAACTCAAACTCAGCGATTGTCGCGATTAATGATCATGAGTTTTTGGTACTTGAGCGTGATGGTAACTTCCTCAAAGACGATCCGAATATCATGAAACATGTATATCGTATTGATCTGAAGGATGCCACCAATCTAGAAAATGTCGCGGCTCAAGGTGACTTACAGCAAGATCCAAAGTTAGGTTTGACCATCGCAGGCAAAACACTAGAACAGTATGTTTTGACTCAAGGGTGGGAGGGTTTACAAGCCTTAAATATTCAACCTGTCAGCAAAACCCTGGTGTTGGATATGGGCAAACGAGTGAGTTATGCACATGACAAAATGGAAGGCTTATGGTTGATTGATCATCAGCATCTTGGTGTGCTGAATGATGATGACATGGGACTTTGGAGAAATGATAACGGTTTAGAGCAAAAATATTTGGATAATGCGCGTATGCGTGTCGATACACCAACCTTATATGTCGTTGATAAGCTGAATTTGTTCAATCCATAACAAGACTTGAAGCCCAAAAGCAAAAAACTTTTGGGCTTTTTTAATTCACTTTTTTAAGAAGAACCAAGATGAAAATAAATAAACTGACCTTGATGACTTTACTCACTATTGTTGTGTTGCCATCGCTTAGCTACGCTTCACCTAAAGTGACTTCTCGCGAGTACAAATTATTATTAGATCCCAACAATTTTAGTTATGGTAATGAAGCAAGTAATGTAAATAGCTATTTTTCTCAGGCGAAAACAGCCATCGAAAATAAAATAAGCCGTAATGTCACAGGGAATATGAGTCTCGATACGCAACGTGAAGTCCGTTTTTATGATACTCAAGGAAGCTGCCCACTAAATAATATGGGCTATAGTTTTAGAGAGCGTATCGAAAATGGCGCGAAAGAAGTCACTTTGAAATATCGTGGTTATGATCACTACATTACTGATTTTGAAGATATGAGCAGTAGCGTGTCAGGTGCGAAAACCAAGCTTGAAGATGATATTACCCGTAAAGATAATTTGAATTTTCTTGTGGTTGCAAGCAAGTCTACGACAGTTCCAACGTCAAGAACGATCAATGATTTTGAAGACATTAATACTTTATTTACGGGCTTTAAAAACAATTACACCTTTAGCAACAGTCAGAGCTTACAACAGGTTGGTGGTTTAACTATTTATGAACGTAAATATGATGGCGCAACCATTGATTTGGGCGAGTTCGATGCCGATTTGGAAATGAGCTTGTGGTATACCCAGATGCCTTATACAGGATTGAAGCCTGCTGTGGTTGAGGTGTCATTTAAGTACGCAGATGCAAATGCGGATTACACCAAAAAAGTCGTGGCACGGGCAGCTTTAAGCTTTAGTGCTTTAAAGGGTTTAACGCAATATAACGCACCGAGCTCAACAGCCACCAAAACCCAGTTTGTATATCAATACCAACCAAGTTTCTGTAATTAAATAATAAAAAACCTCCCATTAAGGGAGGTTTTTTATGTCATTCAAGATTACCAGTGTTCGCCTGGGAACAAACGGGCATAAGCACGTTGCACAAGATTAAGTTTTTCTTGTTTACCGATTGAAGCTGTTGAGCTAGGGAACAAGTTAAAACCAATCGACATTAAAATGTTGTTAATGTCAGGTGCAACCGCGTAAGTAATCGATGCAAGACGACCAAGGTTTGTCGCGATTTTCTTCGGACGTTTTACGATTGCATAAGCAATCAAATCAGCCGCTTCTTCTGGAGAAAGCGTTGGTACATATTTATAAATCTTAGTTGGTGCGATCATTGGTGTGCGCACTAAAGGCATATAAATCGAAGTAATTGCAATTTTGTGCGAATGAACTTCTGCCGATAAGCAACGGCTAAATGCATCAAGCGCAGCTTTCGATGCGACATAAGCCGAGAAGCGGGTTGCATTTGCCAATACACCAATAGAACTGATGTTAATGATTTGACCATCTTTGCGTTGCATCATGTGCGGTAATACATTGAGAACTAAACGAACTGCACCGAAGTAATTCAACTGCATGGTACGTTCAAAATCATGGAAACGATCAATCGATTCATGCACCGCACGACGAATAGAGCGACCTGCATTGTTGACCAAAATATCAATATGATCTACTGCTGCAAGAATCTCTTTAGAAACCGCATCAATCGAATCCATGTCATTTAGATCACATGGGAAAACAGATGCTTTACCGCCTTCTGCTTCGATCTCTGCTTTAACTTCGTCTAATTTTTCCTTGGTACGAGCAAGTAGTAAGACATGTGCGCCAGCTTGAGCAAGATACTTTGAAACCGTTAGACCAATGCCACTAGATGCACCTGTGACAATGATTGTTTTACCGTCGACTTTTTGCTGAAAAAGTTTTTTGAGTTTTCCGTTCATGTAAGTTACCTACATTAATCAAGCTGTTGTTTGCAATGTCTTCTTATTGCGATTAAACATTGCACTTTATTTTGTATGTATATTAACCGATATTTTTTGTTTGTCCAGTGTAAATATTTGAAAAATAATAATTTTTTTAGAGTAAAAACTCTAAAACAAAGTATTGTAATAGTTGAAAAAGCAATAATATTTTTTGAGATTTGAACAAAAAATAAGCCTCACTCAGGAGGCTTATTGATTTCATTAAAATTAAACTTGAGCAAGGGCTTGTTCGAGGTCAGCAATCAGGTCATCAACATGCTCAATCCCAATAGACAAGCGCACGAGGTCTTCACTGACACCTGCTGATTTGAGCTCTTCTTCGTTCAATTGACGATGTGTTGTTGTTGCTGGATGACATGCCAAGCTTTTTGCATCACCAATATTTACTAGACGTGTAAATAGCTGTAATGCATCAATAAAGCGTGTGCCACCTTCGCGGCCATCCTGTACACCGAAAGAAAGGATGGCAGAAGGTTTACCTTTCACATATTTTTGAGCCAGATTATGCTGTGGATGGTCTTTTAATCCTGCGTAATTTACCCATTTTACTTTTGGATGTTGTTTTAAATATTCTGCAACTTTAATGGCATTTTCAGTATGGCGTTCCATGCGTAGATTCAGTGTTTCCAATCCCTGTAAAATGAGGAATACACTGAGTGGGCTAATTGCAGCCCCTGTATTGCGTAAAGGAACGACACGCGCACGCGCGATAAACGCAGCTTCACCCAGTACTTCGACATAGTTCACGCCGTGATAACTTGGATCAGGTGTATTTAAGGCTGTAAAGCGTTCTGGATATTTACCCCAAGGAAATTTACCGCTATCTACAATGATGCCGCCAATGCTATTGCCATGACCACCAATATATTTGGTGAGTGAGTGAATTACGATATCTGCACCAAACTCAAACGGCTTGAGCAGAGCAGGTGTTGCAACCGTATTATCTACAATCACAGGTACGCCATATTCATGTGCAATCTGAGCAATTGCTTCTAGGTCGATGATGTTGCCGAGCGGATTACCAATCGATTCAACGAACACCAATTTGGTTTTTTCATCAATAATTGAACGTAACGCTTCAGGGTTTTGATAATCAAAAAAACGAACTTCAACGCCTTGCTTTGGCAAGGTGTGCGCAAATAAATTATAGGTGCCGCCATATAGCGTGGAAACCGATGCAATGTTGTCGCCAGCTTCAGCAATGGTTTGAATTGCATAAGTGATGGCAGCCATACCTGATGCTAAAGCCAATGCACCAATTCCACCCTCCAGTGCTGCAATACGTTGTTCGAGTACCGCAGTGGTTGGATTCATAATCCGTGTATAGATATTGCCTTGTACTTTTAGATCAAATAAATCCGCACCATGTTGTGTATTATCAAAGGCATAAGATGTGGTTTGATAAATCGGCACAGCAACAGCTTTTGTAGTTGCCTCTGGTGAATATCCCGCATGAATGGCTAAAGTTTCATCTTTATAGGTCATAATTACATCATCTACGTGAGTTAAATAATAAGCGAGTGTAGCTTAAAAGCTATCCAAAATGGTGCATAAATGATGTGATTTTTAGCAGTTTTATTCATATCAATCTCAATAAAATTGCATTTATCCAGAGAGATACTGTGATTGGGTTGATCGTGTAATGTCTTGAAAAAGAAAATCCTTTTAAAGCAAACAAACAAATCTCAACTTAACTTCAAGTTAAAGGGCTTTTCAGCGTATAATACGTCCGATTATTTTTCGCTTATTCTGATTAGCGATGTATTGGTTTTTCAATTGAGGAGTCCTGCGTGGCCCAATATATTTATACGATGAACCGAGTGTCTAAAATGGTTCCGCCAAAGCGCGAAATCCTGAAAGACATCTCTTTATCATTTTTCCCAGGTGCAAAAATTGGTGTACTTGGTTTAAACGGTGCAGGTAAGTCAACCCTACTCCGTATTATGGCTGGCGTAGATAAAGATTTCTCAGGTGAAGCTCGTGCACAACCAGGAATCAAAATCGGCTATCTAGAACAAGAACCGCCTTTAGATCCAACCAAAGACGTTCGTGGTAACGTTGAAGATGGTGTACGTGAAGCACTTGATGCTTTAGAACGTCTTGATCAGGTTTTTGCTGAATATGCTGAACCAGATGCTGATTTTGATGCACTTGCGAAAGAGCAAGAAAAATTAGAATCCATCATCCATGCATGGGATGCACACAACCTCAATAACCAACTTGAAATTGCTGCTGATGCATTGAACCTTCCTGCTTGGGATGCTGATGTATCATTACTTTCAGGTGGTGAGCGTCGTCGTGTTGCATTATGCCGTTTATTACTTTCTAAGCCAGATATGTTGCTTCTCGACGAACCGACGAACCATTTAGATGCTGAATCAGTATCTTGGTTAGAGCGTTTCTTGAAAGACTTCCCAGGTACGATTGTTGCGATTACGCATGACCGTTATTTCTTGGATAACGTTGCTGAGTGGATTCTTGAACTTGACCGTGGACATGGTATTCCTTACCAAGGTAACTATTCTTCTTGGTTAGAACAAAAGAATGCGCGTTTAGAGCAAGAACAGAAACAAGAAGAATCTTTTGCTAAAGCATTGAAAAAAGAACTTGAATGGGTTCGTTCAAATGCTAAAGGTCAGCAAAAGAAAAACAAAGCGCGTATGGAACGTTTTGAAGAGCTTAACTCTAAAGAATTCCAACAGCGTAATGAAACGTCTGAAATCTATATTCCACCTGGCCCACGTTTGGGTAACAAAGTTGTGGAAGTGGAAGGTATCAGCAAATCATTTGATGGCCGCTTACTGTATGAAAACCTAACTTTCACTGTACCTCCTACAGCGATTGTGGGTATCGTAGGTCCAAACGGTGCGGGTAAAACGACTTTATTCCGTATGATGACGGGCGAGCAGCAACCTGATACAGGTACTGTGACTTTAGGTGAGTCAGTTAAAGTGGCTTACGTGGGTCAGATTCGTGACACCTTGGATAATAACAAAACGGTTTGGGAAGAAGTTTCTGGCGGTTTAGATATCCTAAAAATTGGTGATTACGAAATCGCGTCACGTGCTTACATCGGTCGTTTTAACTTCAAAGGCCAAGATCAGCAAAAACGCGTCGGTGAATTGTCTGGTGGTGAACGTAACCGTTTACAACTTGCGAAAATCTTACAGATGGGCGCAAACGTAATCTTACTGGATGAGCCATCGAACGACTTGGATATCGAAACTTTACGTGCGCTTGAGGATGCAATTCTTGTATTCCCAGGTACAGTGATGGTGGTGTCGCATGACCGTTGGTTCCTTGACCGTATTGCAACGCACATCTTGTCGTTTGAGAACGAACAGCCAGAATTCTACACAGGTAACTATGCAGAATACGAAGCTTATCGTCAGTCTCGTTTAGGCGAAGATGCAACGCAAAAACGCTCTAAATATAAAAAGATTACAGGTTAATTTTCTGTAACTTTAAAACCAGCCTTAGGGCTGGTTTTTTTATTTGTATCCTATTTAACGATTTTAAAAGTGATCAATAATAATAGTGATTAGAGCTATGAAAGAAAATTATTTAAAGGCCGTGGGTTTATACTTATATTTTTAATTTATAAAGATTAATATCAGCGCTCAATCTATTAAATGGTAAATATACCTTTTGGAAAATCATGAAAAAAATTAAACTTTTCTCAATTGCGATAAGTGTAGCTGTTGCTACGCAACTTACAGGGTGTCTCTCAGTAAAATCATATGTTGATCCTGCTTATAAAACGATTGGTTATTCAAATATTGAAAGACCAAACCAGCCAACTCCAGTCACGGTGGTGACTGAATTTCAACGAAATGGTGTTGTGATTCCAAAAGCTGGTAAAGAGCTACAATCAATCGTTGATCGTAGTTTAAGGGCTACAGGGGTATTCTCGCCATCAGCACAGTCGAATGCTGCGAACCAAGCAAAATTGCATGTCACTGCAAATAACGTAGCTGATTTAGGTGAAGCAGCGGGCAAAGGTGCATTAACAGGTTTAACTTTTGGTGCGGTAGGGAATGCCGTCACTGATAAATATGAATTTAAATTTAAATATATTGATGCTCAGGGCAAAGAAACTTCTCAGCGCTATCCACATATGATTTTATCGACTGTTGGAAATAAAAAAGCGCCAGTTGAAAATGTACAACCGATGACGATTAATGAAGCATTTAATAAAGTTGTCGATGATGTTGTGATTCGTTTTACTTATGATTTGCAAAAACAGCAATAACTATCTAGCTGAGTAAAAAGGCTTTCTCGAAAAGTCTTTTTACTCTTTTAAAAAGTTATGACTTAAATAACATGCATAAACCAGAGTCATCATTTAAAAAGAATTTAATTTAACAAATGATTAACTTTATTAAAACAAACTTATTAGTGAGTGTAATTTTATTACATTAATCTTGCCTGCTATAGTACTGTTAAGCAATTTACGGTTATGGTGTTCTGTTGCGACGTTCTGCTGTATTGATGACAGTCTTATTGAGTTTGTTCATGTTTCAAAGTATTTGGAACGTGGCAGCTGCTTATTGCGGTCATGAAAATACAAGCAAGCAACTGATAGCGACGGTGAATCATTTCGGACATCACTCATTACAAGAGACACAAGAGCAATCGAATCTTAAACAAGATCTCGCCGATGATACAACTTTACTGAGTTCACAAGATCATCATGATCATTTGCCTTCTTGTTTTCATATCGTTGTTTTGGCAGCAGAGCAGAAGTTGAATCAACCGATTTTGTATGAGCATGAATTAAAACAACAATATGACTGGTCTAATTTTTATCAGTCTCCATATTTAACGGGATTAAACCCACCGCCTGTTTTAACCCTGCTATCGGTGGGGTAGCTGAAAAATAACCCACCAGAAATAAATTTATTTCAAAGGGTTATTCCATGCATAAGAATTTCTTAAAAATGCGCGATGTTTATGTGCCTATTGCTATATTTAAAAAATGGCATCGGCAGATTAGCGCTGATCTAGATTTCGATCCTGTCCCGATTGAGGGTAAATAAAATGAATATTTTATTTGCGCCTCGCGTAAGAACAATGAGTTCCAGAATCATCGGCTTAGCTTTGGCTGTTATTGTCGCGATGAGCTTTAGTGAATGGCATTTCCAAGCCCCATTTGTAGAACACATTCTATGGTTCTTTGGGTGGCTCTTTGTTGGTTTGGGGATAATGGGAAGAATCTGGTGCAGTATTTACATTTCTGGCTATAAGAATAGCCGATTAGTCACTCAAGGGCCGTATTCACTCTGTCGAAATCCACTTTATCTATTTAGTTATTTAGGTGGTCTCGGCATCATGTTTCTAACGGAGACTTTCTTCTTCCCAGTGATATTTTCTCTGTATTTCTTGTGCTATTACCATTATGTGATACGCCAAGAAGAAAAATTTTTGAGTAAAAAATATGGGAGCGAATATTTAGATTATTGCAATCAAATACCGCGTTTTATTCCCAGTCTCAAGAATTATAAAGAGCCTGAATATTATCAAGTTTCGCCCAAACATTTTCGTATTTTCTTAGTACAAGTGGTCTGGTTTCTCTGGATCGCGGCTTTCGTTCAGCTATTTGAAGAGCTGAGGCTATTTGGTGTTATTCCATCTGTATTTAGTTTGTTTTAAGGAATAGCAGTTTTGAGATTTGAGTCTGTGCTTGAAATCAACTTTGAATTTCAAGGCATGACTGAATTCATAAATATATTTCGCTTTGTTCATTTTATTTGGGTACTTAACCCAAAATTTTCATTGAACAGAGCTTCTCTTAGATAAGGTGAAGATTATGTTTAGTCAATTAAATGCAAAAGTATTGTTGGTTGTTTTACTTCTTTCTGCGACTGTCGCAAAGGCCGATGGTGGTTTGATTTTCTTAGAAAAAAATCTTAATGCTCAGAAAGAAACAAAGGCTCAAGTGGAGAAAAAGAGTCATCATACGACTGCTCAGCATAAGTGTTAATGACGGCTAGTAGGTTTGGAAACCAGTAACTTCTGTTGCTGGTTTCTATCTGATGATGTACCTATGTTTTGTACGCTGACTGAATAAGCCTTACGCTATGAAGTCATATTATTTTTTATTGCTTAGTCGAACAATGTAATTTTATTACATCAAGTTTAGTTGCTATAGTGCCACGTGAGCAATTTTTGTCTAAAGAGAAATTTTTGCGCCGTTTTAGTATTTTTATCACCGTCTTACTCAGTTTGTTCATATTCCAAAGTTTGTGGAATGTGGCGGCGGCGTATTGCGGCCATGAAAATAACAACGCAAAAACTTCAGTATTGACCCATTTTGGTCATCATGTTCCTGAAAATCAGCAGGTTGATACGCAATCTACTTTGGTTAATGACCAAGATGCTGATTTACCTATGCCTCTAAGCTTGCAAGATCATCATGATCATTTACCTTCATGTTTCCATGTGGTGATGACTGAGGCTCAGCAACAGCTTGATGACCCTATTTTAACAACACATGAATTAGAACAAAAATATTACTGGTCTAACTCTTACCAGTCTCCTCATTTATTTGAACTGAATCCACCGCCTGTATTGACCCCGCTATAGGTGGGGTAGCCGAAAAATAGCCCACCGCAATTTCATTTTCTTTGCGGGGCTTTATATGTCTTTACGTTTAAATCAGCGTACCAATTTATCTCAGAATCGTGCGCTAAAAAAATCCTCCCATTTTTTATCGATAAAATGGTCGATGTTATCGATTGCTTTAACCACGGCAGTGTTTGGGCAATCCGTTTCTGCTGAGTCTCTATTGACGGCTAATCAGCCCACAGTGAGAGAGATCCAAGATCGTTCTAGTTTTGAACAGATTTTAGAGCAGATTCGCACTTACCAAGCCAATCAATCTAGCTGGCAGACTCAGCAAAATATGGCGAGTGCCCAACTCAAACAGAGTGGGTTATGGGCAAATCCAAGTATTTCGATCGAACAGACAGGATTGCAAAGCAATCAGGATCAAGAGTTAGCAATCGGGATTTCTCAGCCGCTTGATTTGTTTGGGCAGCGTAAAGCTGCGCAGAAAGTGGCGAAGTTATCTGCAAATCAAGTTGATTTAGAGCAGCAGCGTTATAACGCAGAATTGGCTTTGATTGTGCAATATGCATGGTCACAAGTTGCGTTATGGCAACTAGAAAAATCTCTAATAGCTGAGCAGTTACAAGTCAGTCAGCAAAACCTCGAAGCAACTGAAAAGCGTTATCAAGCAGGAAGTATTGCGCAGGTCGATGTAGAGCGAGTTCGAATCGCACATTTGGAAAATCAGCGTATTTATCAACAAGCTGATTTACAACTTCAAGTGGCTCAACAGCAGTTGGCTAGTTTTTGGGGAAGTGATTCAAATCAGTACCGCATTTCACCCAGTGTGAATGAACTATGGTCTCGTGCAACACAGGTGAAAGTCGATCAAGAACAAATTGAAAATCTATTTGAACGAGGTTTGCAGCTTGAGACTCAGCGACAACAAGCCAGTATTGAACAGCTTAAGGCAAAATCACGTCCTCAGCCGACAATGACGCTCGGGGTTAATCGCACACGTTCAGTTGATCAAAATACTGAAAATCAGCTGCGTTTAGGTGTGGAAATTCCCTTAAATATTTTTAATAAACAGAAATATGGAATTCAAATTGCTGAGGCAAAACAAACGCTCATTCAACAGCAGCAACGTTTCTACCGTCAGCAAAATCAGATGGATATCGAGATTCGTCTCGCTGAGTTAAACGGTTTACAAGCACAATTTCAACAGCTGAATAACCAACAAATTCCATTAGCAACTCAAGTGCAGCAAAAAACCTTGCAAGGTTTTCGCTTGGGTAAGTTTGCTGTGACAGATGTACAGCAGGCAACAGTTCAACTGCAAGATGTTCGCCTGCGTAAGGTTCAATTATTGAAACAAGCATGGCAACTCAGTGTAGAAGTACAAAGTGCACGTATGGGGCTTCCTGTAGAACAAATCACAGCTAAAGATGCATTGATGCAACTCAATCAACGTGTATGGCAACAAAGTAATGCATTTCCAAACCAACTAGGAGAATAACGAAATGAGTATCAGATTAAAAAAGCGTTCTCAGTGGGTTTGGATTGCGATGATTGTCGTGGTCACGGGTGTATTAGCATCATTGCTGCTTTTGAACAACAAAGCAAAAACGACGGGTGATGCTGAGCAAGGTGAACAGGCCCATGCACATCAGGAAAATGAAAAAGCTGGTGCTGAAGAAGGTGATGAGGATGATCATGCGGATGAAGAAGAAAAACTTGCACTGACTTCGGAGCAAATGCAGCAGCAAAATGTCAAACTGGCAAAAGTCTCAGTCGGTGAAGTGAATGAGAGCCAAACTTTTCCAGCAAAGCTAGTGGTGAATACAGACCGTCAAGCGCATGTATCACCGAGCTTGGCAGGTCGTGTTGAGTCTGTTTATGTGGAACTGGGGCAAGAGGTGAAACGTGGTCAGGCTTTGGCAAATTTACTAGTACCAGACTTGGTAGACCAACAGGCGAATCTACAAATTGCGCAAACCAATTTAGAGTTGGCGAAGCAAGATTATGATCGTGAGCGGAGTCTTTGGTCTCAAGGTATTTCAGCAAAGCAGGATTATCAACGTGCTTACAATGCCTATCGACAAGCACAGATTCAAGTCCAAGCTGCTAGATCTCGTTTATCTGCATTTGGTGCTGGTTCGGGTTCAAGTGGGCGCTATACCTTAACCGCACCAATTAATGGGGTGATCAGTAATAAAGACATCGTGATTGGTGAAAATGTTCAGCTTGCAGATCAGTTATTTACCATTGATCAACTCGATCAACTTTGGTTGGAATTTGTTCTACCAACGATGGCAAATATTGGGGTACAGCCGAATCAACAAATTCGTTTTAAATCTCTGCAAACAGGGAATACATTTAATGCACAAGTTCAAAGTTTAACAACAGAAGCTGATGCACAAACAGGTCGTTTACAAGTACGTGCCAAAGTGTTGTCGAATGCAGCTGAACTTCGACCAAACTTAATGGTCAATGTTGAATTACAAGCGACATCTAAACAGTCCGTCATTCGTGTAAGTGCAACTGCAATCCAACAAGTTGAAGGCAAAGATGTCGTTTTTGTTGCCAAAGCAAATCAACAAAAAGGTTTTGATTTTGAAGCTGTACCTGTACAAATTGGGCAGCGTACCCAAGATGGACAATGGGTTGAAATCAAGCAAGGTTTAACTTCTGGGCAGTCTTATGTCGCAGAAGGAAGCTTCTTGCTGAAATCTGAACTTGAGAAAGGAGAGGCTGAACATGGGCACTAACTCCTCTCAACTTCCGAAACCGGAAGGGCTGTTTGATCGCATTATCCAGTTCGCGATTAGCAATGCGATCTGGGTCATGCTGTTTGTTATGACTTGGATTGCAGTCGGTGTTTGGAGTTATCAAAAACTCCCTATTGATGCAGTTCCAGACATTACCAATACGCAAGTCCAAATTAACACTCAGGCCAATGGCTATACCGCTTTGGAGGTTGAGCAACGGATTACCTATCCGATTGAAACTGCAATGGCGGGGATTCCAAATCTGGAACAAACTCGTTCGATTTCACGTTATGGTTTGTCACAAGTCACGATTATTTTCAAAGACGGTACGGACATCTATTGGGCGAGACAAATGATCAATCAGCGCTTGCAAGAGGCTGATGGACAATTGCCAAATTCGGTTGATCCACTCATGTCACCGATTTCAACGGGGCTTGGTGAGATTTATCAATGGGTGATTAAAGCCAAACCTGACGCTAAAAAAGAAGATGGTACGCCTTATACGGCAATGGATTTACGAGAAATCCAAGATTGGATTGTGCGTCCTCAATTGCAACGTGTAAAAGGCGTGGCAGAGATCAATAGTATTGGTGGCTACAATAAAACTTACATTGTTTCTCCTGATTTAAAACGCTTACAACAGCTTCAGATTTCCCTTGCTGAGTTCCAAACGGCTTTACAGGAAAACAATGAAAACCGTGGTGCAGGTTTTATCGAAGAAAATGGGCAACAGTTAACAGTACGTGTGCCGGGTATGCTGAGTACAGTTGAAGATATTCAAAATGTGACTGTGAGCGTTAAAAATGGTTTACCGATCCGTGTCTCAGATATAGCCACAGTCGCAATTGGACATGATTTAAGGACAGGCGCTGCAACTTACAATGGTGAGGAAACCGTGTTGGGGATTGCCATGATGATGCTCGGTGAAAATAGCCGTAGCGTTGCTCAGGCAGTCGATGCAAAGATACAGGAAATTCAGCCGACTTTGCCGAAAGGTGTTGAGATTGAAACGGTTTATGATCGTACTGACCTAGTCAATAAAGCGATTAAAACTGTTCAGAAAAACCTTGTTGAAGGTGCGATTCTTGTTATCGTCATTCTGTTTGTTTTTCTTGGAAATTTCCGTGCTGCCTTAATTACAGCCTGTGTGATTCCGCTTTCCATGTTATTTACCCTGACAGGAATGACCGAACAAAATATTAGTGCCAACTTAATGAGTTTAGGGGCGCTAGATTTCGGGATTATTGTGGATGGGGCAGTCGTTATTGTAGAAAACTGTATTCGACGCTTGGCTGAAGCACAACATCATGCAGGGCGGTTACTGACACGTCAGGAACGATTTAAAGAAGTTTTTCTTGCAGCGAAACAAGCTCGTCGTCCATTGATTTTCGGGCAAGCGATTATCATGGTCGTCTATTTGCCAATTTTTGCTCTCTCTGGTGTAGAGGCAAAAATGTTCCACCCAATGGCGGCGACCGTTGTGATGGCATTGCTTGGCGCAATGATTTTATCTGTGACCTTTGTTCCCGCTGCTGTGGCTTTATTCATCACAGGTGAAGTGAAGGAAAAAGAATCGCGTTGGATGCAGGCATTAAAAACAAAATATCAACGCATTTTGGATTGGGCTTATCAATTTAGAATGGTGGTGGTGACTTTGGCGGCGAGTATTTTAGTGCTTACAGGGGTGTTAACCACGCAAATTGGTAGTGAATTTGCACCTCAACTGAGTGAAGGCGATTTTGCTTTGCAACAAATGCGTTCACCAAGTACGGGCTTAGAGCAGTCCTTGCGTATGCAGGAGAATACGGAAAAGTTAATTCTCAAGAATTTCCCTGAAGTGAAGGCTATCTTTGCTAGAACAGGGACGGCTGAGGTAGCAACCGATGTGATGCCGCCGAACATTTCTGATGCTGTGATCTTACTTAAGCCGCGTGGTGAATGGTCAAATCCGAAAGAAACTATTGATGAATTACGGACACGAATGCAGGCATTTTTGGAGACGATTCCTGGCAATAACAGTGAATTTTCACAACCAATTGAACTTCGTTTTAATGAATTGATTTCAGGTGTACGAAGTGATGTCGGAATCAAAATCTTTGGTGATGATATGAATGTGCTCAATACACAGGCGCAGGCTATTGCACAGAAGGTTCAAAAAATCTCAGGTGCAACTGCGGTAAAAGTTGAACAAACCAGTGGTTTACCTGTGTTGAATGTCGATATTAATCACGCTTTAGCGGCGCAATATGGCTTATCGGTTAAAGGCATTCAAGATGTGGTTGCAGCGAGTGTCGGTGGTCAAAATGTAGGGCAGATCTTACAGGGCGATCGTCGTTTTGATTTTGAAATTCGTTTGCCAGATGATCAGCGCACAGCACAAAACTTAGCTCAACTGCCGATTCAATTACCAAATGGTGGTTTAATTCAGCTGCAAGATGTTGCCAAAGTTGAAACCATTTCAGGTATGAATCAAGTCGGTCGTGAAAATGGTAAACGTCGTGTCATTGTGACGACCAATGTGGAGGGGCGTGATCTAGGATCATTTGTTCAAGAGTTACAAGCCACATTGAAGCAACAGCCTTTACCAGCAGGTTACTGGTTGGAGTATGGCGGTCAGTTTGAAAACTTAGCTTCTGCGGCAGCACGTATGCAGATTGTGATTCCACTGGCTTTGATCACGATCTTTATTTTATTGATGGCGGTATTTCATAACTTTAAAGAGAGTCTACTGGTCTTTAGTGGTGTGCCATTTGCGTTATCTGGTGGTTTAGTTGCGTTATGGTTGCGTGACATTCCATTATCAATGTCTGCAGGTGTTGGGTTTATTGCACTTTCAGGTGTTGCTGTGCTGAATGGTTTGGTGATGCTGAGCTTTATTAAAGAACTTCGAGAGCAATTTGATCTGCATGTTGCAACATGGCAGGGAGCGATTCTACGGTTACGTCCAGTTTTAATGACGGCATTCGTGGCTTCTTTGGGATTTATTCCAATGGCGATCGCAACAGGTACGGGTGCAGAAGTGCAGCGTCCGTTAGCAACTGTGGTGATTGGAGGAATCATTTCCTCTACATTGCTGACCTTGTTGATCTTACCTGTCGTATATCGTTGGATGAATGAAGCTAAAACTAAGTTAGATCGTCATCATATTGAAGCTTAGCATTCGTACGCGCTAGCTAGGCGGTATGGATGCTGCTGATAGCGCTATTGATCAATTCAGCTTTGTTTTAAAAAGAGTCTTAGACTAGGTCAGAGCTGACCTAGTCTAAGCAAGAATTCTACCCTCGACTTTATGGCGTGAAAATGGATCGCTGAAAGCAAAGGGTAGCTGTACATATAGCATTTGATTTAATTCTCAATTAGAGGCAGTGTAAGCAAGAAAAGAAATACACTTTCTTGCACAATTATAAGGAGTCCAACATGAGTGGACATCAAGGGCATGATCATAGTCATGCAGTTGTCACCGAAGGCAACGCCAAAAAGCTGACAATCGCTTTAGTTTTGACCTCAACTTTTTTAATTGTTGAGGTGGTTGCTGGTTTAATCACGCAAAGTTTGGCATTACTTTCTGATGCGGCACATATGTTTACCGATGCTGCTGCATTAGCGATCGCCTTAGTTGCGATTAAAATTGCAAAACGCCCAGCCGATGATAAACGTACATTTGGCTATCAGCGTTTTGAAATTTTGGCAGCATTATTTAATGCGGCGATGTTGTTTTTTGTCGCGATTTACATTCTCTACGAAGCGTATCAGCGTTTTACTCAACCACCAGAGATTCAAAGTGTTGGTATGTTGATTGTGGCATCGTTAGGGCTGGTGGTTAATCTAATCTCGATGAAGATTTTAATGTCGAGCGCTGCAGAAAGCCTAAATATGAAAGGCGCTTATTTGGAAGTTCTGAGCGATGCGCTCGGTTCTGTCGGTGTGATCATTGGTGCGATTGTGATTTATTATACCAACTGGTATTGGGTCGATACGATTATTGCGGTTGCCATTGGTTTCTGGGTATTGCCGAGAACGTGGATATTACTCAGACAGAGCATTAATATTTTATTGGAAGGTGTACCCGAAGAAGTTGATATTGAAAAATTGCGAAGTGATTTACTCTCGTTGGATGGTGTCGAAAGCATTCACCAATTAAAAGTTTGGGCAATTACATCGAAAAATATTCATTTAACCGTCCATCTTTTCGCACCGAATGCTGATCGTAATCAGTTACATCGTGCGGCGATAGAAATGCTATCACATGAGCATGGCATTGCTGAGGTGACCTTGCAGATTGAAGATGATGCAGAAATGAATTGTCAGCATAGCCATCAACATGATGACACTGTTGAGCCAGAACACTCACATCAGCATTAAGTTGATGTGAGCAGATTGAAAGTGAAATGTCGTATTAGTTTTGCCATTCATGATTGCAGTCACGGCATTTCCAATGCTTTTGTGCTTGCATAAAAGCTTGCATGGAAATTTTAAAATCAGGTAAATCACGCCAGAAAAGAACACCTGCAATCACACAGACAGCAAAGACGACCACAGTCGAAATTTGCAGTGTCTGACCTGCACCATTACCGAAAATCCACATCCCGATACTGATCACAACCAAGATCAATAGAATAAAAATCGCAGGCACCAAAAGAACCAAGCTTTTTGGAACGTTGGGACGAGGGCTATTTGTACCCTGACTGACAGGCATTATTTTGACGCTTTGACATTTAGGGCAACGGTATTGCATAAAGGTTTCCTATTGTGTTTTGGCTATTTTAGCGAAAATTATGCAAAAGCAAAAATTATGAGTTATTCAAATACATAAATTTACTTATTTTGAACTTTGATCTGTAAGCCCATCTCTGGATTTTGAATCAAAAAAGCATTTATACAGCTCGTCTAAAGCTAGTCGCTATGCTGCTGTGACTCATGCTAATTTGATTTTAGGATTTTTGAATGGTGTGAAAGGAAACGCATGTTAAGCACTAAAATTTTAAAATTGCGTTTGTCTCGGATTGAAAAGGGGAAAGAGCATTTATCAACGCAAGATAAATTGATGTTGGTGAGTATGGATAGTCCTGACTTGAGTGCGAATTTTATTTTAAGACTATTCAAAATGACCTTGCCAAAACAGTGGAAGTTTCAACATGAAACTGAGGAAGATATTTTTTATAACACCCAGCTTATTCAACTGATTGAAGATGAGTTTATTCCAGCTTATGAGTTTCATGCACGGAAACATGCTTGGTATGAGCAGTGTTTAATGTATAGGTTGAACTTCATCACACCAGAACCCACACAACAGCAAATTAATGTTTTTTTGCGTCATTTAGATCAGTGTTTAGATCAACTACCTAAAATTGAATTACTTCACTATTTCTTGCAAAAATATCCGACCGCCCAACATGCGATTGCTCTTGCAAAGGCCTATGCAGGTGCTCAGCAATATAATCAAGCTATCCAACAATACGAATGGGCGCAGAGACAGTCTACGCAGCCCAATGAAGTCGCTTTTTACGGCTATATCGAATGTTTGCTTAGTCGTCGCCAAGGTGAATACAAAGCGCATGTGAGTGATGTGGAATATGCGCTTGATTTATTGTGCAGATATGAAAAGCCTATCGATCAGAAGAGCTATAAAAAATTATTAGATCGTGCAATCACCGCATTATTACCGCAACAACTGCTGCAAACGCGAGCCATTGAAACCAATGTATTCTCCGATGTTGGTCGAGGGTTAAACTCACTGGGGAAATCATTAGGTGGAATTTTTGGTGCGAGAGATTTCTATATTCCTTATAGCAAAGAACTTATTGCGAGTGCGCCTCAACTATTACATGATCATGATGTGTTTGAGAGCCTTAGCCAATCTCAAGCGATGCGGTCTGCATTGCAGCGACTATTAAGCTCGAGTGAAATTGACAGCTCTGAACAATTACTTAAATTCCTGTGGATTTCAATCCAGCAAGATCCAGATATTTTAAACTCATTGCAGCCTCCTATTGATTCAGCACATCTCATTCAATCACTTTCTAAAATTGAGCCGATAGAACAGCAAGCTCTGGATTTGGGACAATTACAATTGATCTTGGAGCAAGGTCTAAGTGCTTATCTTGGCGACGGTCGTTTAAATAAACAGCATCCTGAACGACATCATTTATATGAATGTCGGGATGAAATTGTCCAGCAGATGATCGATTTTGCGGTATGGTTTTATCGAGACATTGTTAAAATTTATCTTGAGCAACAGAACTTACAGTTACAACAGGTGAAAAAGCTTTTGATTGGGCAGTTACCAGAAATTGCGCTCTCCAGCGGATTATTTGCTTATCAATTTGAACATTACCAACGTGTGCAAGCTTTATTTGATTGGATGAAACCGAAGCTAGAAAAAGGTAATGATTTTGAAAAAATGCAGGCTGCATGGGTCGCTTTAAGAGAGGCGAGATATTTTGATGATGATTCTCTTATAACGCGTGTTCAATCGATACAGCAGAAATTTGAAGAATATAAAGTCATGCGTGACCAACAGATTTTTCTACACGAACAGGCCGAGCAAGAGAAACTTGAAAAGTAATATTTTATGAACAAAATAAGAGCAATTTAGTGTTTAAATAATTTGAAGCTTTGCAACAAAAAGACGCAAACGGCGATGCGTTGCATGCTAATCTACATAAAAACATCTAATAAGTTCAGAAAGCAGATCGCAGCTCATAAGAAGTGAGCCAGTAAGAAAGGGAAGAGGGAGAGCATCTTGAATCGACAAGATGATAAAAAGGCAATGTTCGATATTATGCCTGCAGATGAAGACGCAACGGATAAACCATCTTTATCACGTCGACTAATCTATAAAACGTTACAGCACGCACAAGATGCTGTTGAATTTGCAAGTGATACCTCTCGCAATATTGCAGGTGTTGCTGATGCAGCATTGGGTGCACTGGATCAAGTGACTCACCATACCAAACGTGGCGTTGAAGGGGTGAGAAATTCTGTGCGAGATATGGTCTCAGAAACCAGTGAGGCTGCACGACAAGTTGCACTTGCAATGGCAAGAGCATCGCTTGGGAAAGGCTCTCTGACCTTATATTTACCTGAAATGCTGCTCAATAATCAGATTCGTAAGCGTATGGATCGCTCCGAGATTGATGATATCAAAATTGAATGTGGCAATGATCGCTTTCACATTGAACTTGATGGACATTATCGCCGTTTCCTCTATCGACTCTCTTTAGAATTTAATGTGCTTGAATGCCGTATTGGTCAGGAAAAATATTTACGTTTGCGGCAAGTTGATGAACACCTAGATTTGCAAATTCGTCATGGTGGGACACTGACCAATTGGGCGACGCGTAGAGTTGGAAATGTCAGCTTTGAAGTGATTAATTCATTACCGATACCTTTTCTTATCAATCACCTTATTCGTGATGTGCCGGGAATTCAAAAAGAAGGTCATCGTTTGTGGTATATCGACCTCGAAGAAGCGGGTTTTATTGATTTTATTAACAACCGTTCTTGGATGGTAGATAAATTATTAAACCTCACCGATTTTAGTATTCTGCCGGGTTTGAATATCCTGCAAGAAAGTCGTGAGCTAGTACAGCAATTGGTTGATCAATTTGAAATTCGTGGTTTACGCGTGCAATCTGGCCGCTTAGAAGTTCAAGTTGGAATTGGAAACGAATAATAAAAAAGCCACTGTCAATGCAGTGGCTTTTTTGAATTTGGCGTCCCTACGGGGATTCGAACCCCGGTTACCGCCGTGAAAGGGCGATGTCCTAGGCCTCTAGACGATAGGGACTTATATGAGGCATACATCTGAATATTGGCGTCCCTACGGGGATTCGAACCCCGGTTACCGCCGTGAAAGGGCGATGTCCTAGGCCTCTAGACGATAGGGACGTTTCAGAGGTGGGCGTATATTAGGTTGAATTAGATAGGGTGTCAAACACTTTTCTAAAGAAAATCTAAAAAAAGTGAATAAGTGTTTAAAAATACCGCATATCGTGGAATAAATAATCAAAAATAAAGATTTAGGTGTGAAAGCTAGATTTTTATCATGATTGTTACAGATATAAAAAATGCAGCCAGAGCTGCATTTTTTTGAATGTCGAGATTATGTGCGATCACGATAGAAAACATAGTGACTTAAATAACACGCAGCAATAAACAATAAACATCCAATAAAACCTGCTTGCATTTCAGGATCAGCTGCCATACTTAAACCTGTAATAAAACAGAAGATGAAGCCTAGAATTGGAACAATAGGATATAGCGGTGCAGCAAATTTTAAATCTTTTGCTGAGTGCCCAGCTTTATACCATTGGCGACGGAAATTGAATTGGCTCCAGCAAATGCTCATCCATACAATCACCATCGTGAAAGCAGCGACACCTAATAAGTTTTTGAAAATCGTTTCAGGTGCAAAATGTTCTGACAATAAGCCAGGGATCGCGCCGAACATGGTCACAACCAACGCAATAATCGGTGTTCCACTCTTTGAAAGTTTAGAGAAAACACTTGGTAACTGGCGCTGATCTGACAATGACCACATCATACGTGAAGCGGCATAAAGCCCAGAGTTGGCTGCTGAAAGCAATGCAGTGATGATTACGAAACGGATAATGTCATCGGCATAAGGAATACCAATGTAATTGAATACTGTAACAAAAGGGCTGCTACTCACGCCTTCACCGCCCAGACCTGCGATTTGGAAAGGAAGTAATGCGCTGATGACGATAATGGTACCAACAAAGAAAATCAATAAGCGCCAAATCGCTGCGTTAATTGCTTTAGGTACATTCACCGCAGGGTCTTTGGTTTCACCAGCAGCAACACCGATTAATTCAGTTCCTGAAAAGGCAAAGTTCACAATCAGCATGGTGGTAAAGATCGGGACTAAGCCCTGAGGGAACCAGCCATGAGCGGTTAAATTATGGAACAACGGTGCTGACTCTGAGCCATGGAATGGAATCAAACCAAAAATTGCGAGTAAACCGAGAATAATAAAGGCAATGACGGTTACAACTTTGACCAGTGCTAACCAAAACTCTGACTCCGCAAACATGCGCGTCGATGTTAGGTTGAGTCCTAAAATGGTGACAGCAAAAATAATAGTCCAAATCCACATCGAAATATGGGGAAACCATTCTTGCATGAGCAATGCTGCGGCAGTGAATTCAGTACCAAGAGTTGCGGTCCATGTTAGCCAATAGACCCAAGAAATCATGTAGCCAGTGCCTGGACCAATGTATTTTTGCGCGTATGCACCAAAAGATCCTGCTACAGGCATATGTACAGCAAGTTCACCTAAACATAGCATGACCATGTAAGCAATTAGACCACCTAAGATATAGGCAATAATTGCACCGACAGGGCCGGTTTGAGCGATAACTTCGCCAGAACCTAAAAATAAACCCGTACCAATTGCACCACCTAAGGAAAGCATAACAAGGTGTCGTGTGCTCATTGCACGTTTTAATGTTTTGGATTCTGGATTCGCATTTGAGTTGGAAGATTGCATACGACAATTTGTCCAAGCATAGAGAAGCGGCTATTTTATGGAAAATTCGAAAATGTGCAATCTGAATGAGTGAATGATTAGTTGAAAAAGATCATTTTATAATTTTTATATAGAAAATGGCGTCCCTACGGGGATTCGAACCCCGGTTACCGCCGTGAAAGGGCGATGTCCTAGGCCTCTAGACGATAGGGACAGATGAGGCAACACAAAATGTCTGGTGGAGCCAAGCAGGATCGAACTGCTGACCTCTACAATGCCATTGTAGCGCTCTACCAACTGAGCTATGGCCCCAGTTTGTGTGAGCGCAATATTAGGGGGATTGCGCTCACACGTCAATGATTAAACTGAATTAAGTCTCACTATTTGCATCATTTTTCGGCAATTTTAGCGATTCATTTAACTTTTCCCAAACTTTCAGTTCTTTCTTGCTTGGACTACCAACAATTTCAAGTGCATTGCGTAAGCGAGCGAAAGTTAAATCAGGACCAATGGTCACCATTGCTTGCATTACAGGCGTTGAACTGGTTGAGCCTGCAATCGCAATAAAGAATGCTGGCATAAAGTCGCGTAATTTAATTTCCATTTGTGCAGCCAAATCCATCAATGTTTGACTTACGGTGTCATTGTTCCACGTAAACTGGCTTTCTAAACGCCAGATCGCAAATTGTAGGCTTTGACGAACCTGTTCTTCGGTCAACTTCTTGCTTTCGAACTGAGCTTTGCTGATTTGTGGCATGTGGTTAAAGTAGAAACCAGCCCAATTCACAGCTTCAGAAAGTAAGTTGATACGGGGTTGAATTGCAGCAGCAATATCTTCTAATGTTTGACGATCACTTTTCCATGCCAATAAACGATCAAGCAATTTTCCTGGAGTCAGGCCTTTGATCCATTGACCGTTGAGCCAGTTTAGTTTCTCGACATCAAAGATTGGACCACCCAATGATACGCGTTGCACATCAAAGTTCTCAATCATGTCTTGTAGCGTGAAGATTTCACGCTCATCAGGCATTGACCAGCCCATGCGACCTAAATAGTTAAGCAATGCTTCTGGTAAAACACCGATGTCACGATAGTAATTGATTGAAGTTGGGTTCTTACGTTTAGAGAGTTTTGATTTATCTGGATTACGTAATAATGGCATATGGCAAAGCGTTGGCATTTCCCAACCAAAATATTGGTAAAGCAACTGATGTTTTGGTGCCGATGGTAACCATTCTTCGCCACGGAGTACGTGCGTGATTTCCATCAAGTGATCATCTACAACGTTTGCAAGGTGATAGGTTGGTAAACCATCTGTTTTTAACAGAACTTGCATGTCAACTTGTGCCCACGGAATTTCAACTTCACCACGGAGTAGGTCATTGATTTTACAAATCCCTTCTGCCGGTACTTTCATACGGATGACATGCGGTTCACCTGCTGCAAGGCGTTGTTGCACTTCTTCAGTAGAAAGCTTCAATCCACGACCATCATATTTTGGTGTTTCACCACGCGCTTGCTGTTCAGCACGCATTTGATCTAGCTCTTCAGCAGTGGCAAAACAATAGAAAGCGTGACCTTTTTCAACAAGTTCTAATGCATATTGTTTATAAATATCCATACGCTCAGATTGGCGGTATGGTGCATGAGGGCCACCGACATCAGGACCTTCTGACCAGTTGAGGCCTAACCAACGTAGTGAATCTAAGATCATTTTCTCAGATTCAGGGGTAGAGCGAAGTTGGTCCGTATCTTCAATACGTAAAATAAATTCTCCGCCATGCTGTTTTGCAAAACATAAGTTAAATAACGCGATATAAGCAGTACCTACATGTGGAAAACCTGTAGGAGAGGGAGCAATACGAGTACGGACTTTCATAAGAGATCGGATTTAAAATTAGAAATTGAAACTATTATAACGAAAAAGCCTAGTCACGGAATGACTAGGCACATTTAAACATGCGAGGGGTTACATATTTAAAGTATTAAGAATTATGCGGTTGGAAAATCGTTTGAACAAAGCGTGAGAAACGCTCATGTTGGCTAGCAAAGAAATTTTGGCTTGGCGTTGCGCGAATCGTATTGAGCATTTTGATCTCATCATTGGTTGATGGAATCATCGCTGTATTACGTTTCTGTTGATCAAGTGCTTTAACAATAAGAGAAGAAGATTTGTCTACTGATTTTATGTTATTACTTTCTTTGATTGCAGCAGCATGACCCATCTGTACAGAGCAGACTAAAAATACGCTTAAGCATAGAGTTTTTTTCAATTTTAATGCTCGCATTGCTAACATCCCCTTCATGATTTCGAGTCTACAAGACTAACTAAACAAATATAGTATTGCTTTAATGATACGATTCAAACATAAATCTTAATAAAAAAGTAGAACTACGTCACACTTTTTACAAAAAAGATAAACTTCCAGTAAATTTCTACTTAATATTTATAACTGTGTGGCTAGTTTGTGTGCAAGTCAAATTTAGCAAGCAAATATGTAGAAAACATGGAGACCGAAGATTTAAGGAACATTATCTACTTTTGTACTTTCATTTTACTGTTATCTATATGAAAAGTTCGTATATCTAGAATTAAGCATAATAAATATTATATTGATATAAGTTATTGATTGTAAAATATTTTATCTAAAATATAGTGATGTGAATATTTATGAGTTAGGGGCTGTATAAATGAGAAAGATATTCGCGATCGCATTGCTTAGCTTTGGTTTAAATGGTGCAGCACAGGCGGCAACCACATTTTTGAATGTATCTTATGATCCAACACGTGAATTTTACCAAGAATACAATCAAGCTTTTGAACAATATTGGAAATCTAGAACAGGTCAAGAGGTTGATTTTAAACAATCACATGGCGGTTCAGGAAAGCAAGCGCGATCCGTTATTGATGGTCTACAAGCTGATGTAGTTACTTTAGCTTTGGCAAACGATATTGATGAAATCGTAAATGTGGGTTTAATTCGCAAAGACTGGCAAAAACAGTTTAAAGATAATTCAGCCCCATATACCTCAACTGTTGTTTTCCTTGTTCGGAAAGGTAATCCTAAAAATATTCGAGACTGGAACGATTTAACCAAAGCGGGTGTGGAAATTATTACACCCAATCCCAAAACAGGCGGTGCACCGCGATGGATTTATTTATCTGCTTGGGGATATGCGCTTAAACAACCAAATGGTAATGATGCAAAAGCACGTGAATTGGTCAAAAAACTTTATCAAAATGTCAAAGTTCTAGATTCAGGTGCGCGAGGCTCGTTGACTACCTTTGCTGAGCGCGGTATCGGTGATGTATTGTTGTCTTGGGAAAATGAAGCACTACTAGCTACCAAAGGCTTAGGTCAAGACAAGTTTGAGATCGTTTATCCTTCAATTTCTATTTTGGCTGAACCTTCTGTTGCTATCGTTGATAAGACGGTAGATAAAAATGGTCATCGTAATCTGGCTCGTGGATATTTAAACTTTTTATATTCACCTTTGGGTCAAGAGTTGGCGGCTAAACATTATTTCCGTCCACGTAATCCCCAAGTCGCTGCAAAGTACGCTAAGCAATTTCCAAAAATCAAACTTTTTAATATTAATGATGTGTTTGGTGGCTGGGCAAAAGCGCAAAAAACACACTTTGTAAATGGTGCGATCTTTGATCAAATTTATGCCGAAAAACCATAAATGTTGAGTGTGTGCCTTTGAGGAAAATGATTAAAAAAGCAAATACAGCGCGTATTTGCTTTTTTATTGAGTGAAAAATTGAAAGAAAACGGTTTTATCTATGAAAAGTTAAGAATTCTCTACAAAAAGTCGTTTGGTGATGGCATAAAACAAGGTGATAATGTGCAGTTACATTTTTAGCTGTTGATTGCATTGTTATGTCGCATATTTCTGTCTTACTTCATGAAACCGTTGATGGCGTACTGGCAGGCCGTGACACAGGTATTTTTATTGATGCGACCTTTGGTCGTGGTGGTCATACTCAATTATTGCTTTCAAAATTAGATGCCAATGCGCGTGTTTATGCTTTTGATAAAGATCCACAAGCACTTGAAGTTGCAGCACAATTAGAACAAGAAGATTCACGTTTTAAAATTATTCATGCAAGTTTTGCAGATATTCAAGCTGAACTCAGCAATATTGGTATTACTGAAGTTGATGGCATCATGGCTGACTTGGGAGTGTCATCTCCGCAACTAGATCAAGCTGAGCGCGGTTTTAGCTTCATGCATGACGGTCCGTTGGATATGCGCATGGATAACTCGCAAGGTTTGACAGCGGCCGAATGGTTGCTTGAAATAGAAGAAGAAAAATTAGCAAACATTATCTATCAGTATGGTGAAGAGCGTTATAGCCGCCGTATTGCTAGAGCCATAAAACAAGCTGGTGAAATTACAACAACAGCACAGCTCGCTGAGATTGTTAAAGTTGCTCACCCTAAATGGGAAAAGCATAAACATCCTGCGACACGTACATTCCAAGCGATCCGTATTGCGATTAACAAAGAACTAGATGATATTGAGGTATTTTTACCGCAAGCTGTAGAATTATTAAAACCAAAAGGGCAATTGGCCGTGATTAGCTTTCATTCTTTAGAAGATCGTTTAATCAAACAATTTATTCAAAAAGAATCGAGCTTGGCTGAAGACGCAGGTTGGGGAATGCCTCAAGCGCAGGTTGATACTCGACGATTGAAAAAAGTTTCTCGTATTCGTGCGAGTGAAGCAGAAGTAAAGGCAAATCCTCGCTCGCGTAGTGCATGGCTTCGTGTTGCAGAGCGCTTAGAGCAAAAAGGCAAATAATGAACAACAAGAATGATGACGAAGTCGTATCCAACAGCAAAAAGGGACTGAAAAAAGTTATTGTTTATGCTGTACTCGTTGCATCGGTGTTTATCAGTGCGATGATGGTGGTATTTCAGGTGTTTGAATATCGTCATGATTATCGAGATTTGAGTTCCTATATGCGTGAGAGAGATGATTTAAACGCAGAATGGGGACGTTTGCTGATTGAACAACAGACTTTTGGTGCGACTGCCCAAATTGGTTCGCGTGCGGTAACACAATTACGAATGTTTTCACCACCAGCTACGCAAACTGTAGTGATTTCTTTACCTATGACTTCAGAGCAAGATAAATAAGGCATGCTGTATGGCAGATAAGCGAAGCAAACCAATACGAAAAAAACAGCAATCCATTTCGGAAAAACCAACCCTTGCTCTCGATATGTGGCGATTTTATTTGCTCTGGGGTGTTGTGCTCCTTTGCTTTGTGGTGTTGGTTGCGCGTGCCTTTTATGTGCAAGTTGTGAATAAGGATTTTTTACAGAATAAAGCGAATGCCAATATTCTTCGTACAGAGCGCTTAGAGGCAATGCGTGGCGTGATTAGTGACCGTCATGGTGTGCCTTTGGCAATCAGTACACCGATCATGAAGATTGTGATTGACCCAAGAGATTATTGGGAAGCGAAAAAGCAATTTGATGAGATCACTGAAGAGCTAAAAAAAGATCCAACAAATCGTAAATTGAAACGTCAGTTGCCTGATAAAAATTTAAATTTAGATGAGTTGGCAGATGCCGTTGGTATTGATCGCCAGTCACTTCGAAAGCAAATGAATGATCGTCAACGCTCGCGCTATTTGGTACTGCAAAAAGAAGTGCCGCCGCAGCAAGCTGATTTAATTACTAAGCGTAATTTCCAAGGTGTATACGCAGAAAAAAGTTATAAGCGTTATTATCCACAACCTCAACCAAACGCTCAAATCATTGGTCTAACCAACAGTGAAGGACGCGGAATTGAAGGTTTGGAAATGCAGTTGAATAAACAATTGTCAGGTGTGGATGGCGAGCAAAAAATCATTCGTGACAAGAAAGGCAACCGTTTAAAAGTTTCTGAAGTGATCAAGGAAGTTGAATCTGGGGAAAATATTACCCTGAGTATCGACTCGCGTTTACAATACATCATGTATCGTGAACTCACAGCTGCAGGCGTGGCGAATAATGCTCGTTCTGCAACTGCAATTGCCGTGGATGTAAAGACGGGTGAAATTCTGGCGATGACCAGTTGGCCGTCTTACAATCCAAATGATAAAAATGGCCTCAGCAATAAAGATGCGATGCGTAACCGTGGCGCAATTGATATGTTTGAGCCGGGTTCGACGATGAAACCATTTACTATTGCAGCGGCATTAGAAAGTGGAAAATACACACCAAACACTATCGTTAATACTGCACCGGGTTCAATGAAGTTGGGTTGGCATACAATTCGTGATACGCATAACTATGGTGCTTTAACTGTTACAGGCGTCATTGTTAAATCTTCAAACGTTGGTTCAGCAAAGATTGCACTATCTTTGCCAAAAGATACCATTCCTTCTTTCTTTAGACGCGTTGGTTTTGGTCATCGTTCGGATGTGAAATTTCCGGGTGAGAGTGCGGGTTTGCTCTATCCAGCGGATAAGATCAATCCATCTCAGCTCGGGACGATGGCGTATGGTTATGGTTTGAATGCCACGATCCTTCAGGTTGCGCAAGGTTATGCGATGCTGGCCAATCATGGCGTTGAGATGCCACTGAGTCTGCGTAAGCTAGATAAAGCACCTGAAGGAACACAAGTTTTATCACCTAAAATCGCTGATGAAGTATTGTTGATGCTTGAACAAGTGACGATGCCGGGGGGGACGGCCAAACAAGCCGTGATTCCAGGTTATCGTGTTGGTGGTAAAACAGGTACAGCGCATAAGCTACGCGCAGACCGAAAAGGTTATTCAAATACTGAATATCGTGCACTTTTTGCTGGGGTAGCCCCTGTCAGTGATCCTCGTTTAGCGATGATCGTCGTCGTTGAAAATCCACAAGGTCGCTACTATGGTGGTCTTGTTGCAGCGCCTGTATTTGCAAGAATTATGCAAGAGTCGTTGCGCTTGTTAAATGTGCCTTTAGATAAGCCACTAGATACTTCTATTAAACCCAACCCGTAGGTAAATTATGTCGATTAGTTTTCAACAGATACATCCGATCAGCATAGATGCGGCTTGGTATACACAGCCTTTCAAAGGTTTCTGTCTAGATAGCCGTAAGGTTGAAGCAGGGCACATTTTTATCGCATTGAATAGTTTTAGTCAGCCTGAGAAAACACTTCAATTTGCGCAAAATGCTTTGGATGCTGGTGCGTTAATTGTCATTAGCGAAGCAGCTTTAGGGATTGAGAAAGAGTGGGTTTGTCCTGAAGTCCGGAATCTAATGGGGGAGTGGCAGAAGCAATATTTGCAGTCGACTGATTCTACACAGCCCTTGCGTGGTATTGCAGTCACAGGGACGAATGGTAAGACGACAATTTCTCGTTTAATTGCTGAATTAATTACTTCACAACACCACGGTTGTGCTGTGATGGGAACGACTGGTAATGGGATTTTACCGAATTTAACACCATCAACCCATACGACACTTGATGCATTACAACTGCAAAGTGCACTACATGATTATGCAAAACAAGGTGCGAGTTTTGTTGCGTTAGAAGCCAGTTCACATGGGCTGGAACAAGGTCGCTTAAATGGTTGTGATCTGGAAATTGCGGTTTATAGTAATTTAAGCCGTGATCATTTAGATTATCACGGTACATTAGAGGCTTATGCAGAAGCGAAAGCGCGATTATTTAAATTTAAAACACTCAAAGCTGTTGTGATCAACTTGGATGATGCGCATGCAAATATAATGTTGGATGCCGCTCAAAACAATCCGTCACAACCGAAGATCCTCACCTATTCTTTAACGCAGGCTTCTGCAGATTATCATATTGCTGATTTGCAATATCGTTTGAGTGGGGCGAGTTTTAGTTTAATTGCGCCAACAGGTTCTTATGCCGTACAAAGTCCATTATTGGGACATTTTAATGTCGAAAACTTATTGGCGAGTTTGATTGCAGCGGAGTGTGCTGGTTTTGCTTTGGATAAGTTGGTTCAATTTGTTCCGCAATTGCAAGGCGCGCCAGGACGTATGCAAGTCATCCAAGATGCAGAACGATTGTTTGTTGTTGATTATGCTCATACTCCAGATGCCTTGATTCAAGTATTAACCACATTAAAACGTCATGTAAATGGGCAGCTTTGGGCGGTCTTTGGCTGTGGTGGAGATCGAGATCGCGGTAAACGTCCGTTGATGACTCGGGCGGCTTTAGATCATGCTAATCCTGTGATTTTGACCTCGGATAATCCGCGCACGGAAAATCCAGAGCAAATTTTTGCGGATATGAAGCAAGGCATTCATTTTGCGCAACATACCATGCATGAGATTCATGATCGTCGTGAAGCGATTAAGTTTGTTGTTGCTCAAGCACAGTCTGGTGATATTGTGGTGATCGCTGGGAAGGGGCATGAAAACTATCAGGAAATTGATGGGGTTCGTCATTGGTTTGATGATGTGGTTGAGGTGCAATCAGCAATTGCAGCACAGCCACATGCAGTAGATTCAGCTTATCCTGTACAATAGGATTAAAAGGTAATAACAAGTATGCATACATCAACGACGAGTACCGTTCCATTAGAACCATGGACAGCTGAACAATTACAACAAGCAACTCAAGGTGAATGGCATAACGCCAGAATCCCAAAAGGTGAAGTGAAACGTATTCTGACAGATTCACGTCATGCCGAAGCTGGAGATGTCTTTCTTGCTTTAAAAGGTGAGCGATTTGATGCACACAATTTTGTGGATCAAGTGGTTGCACAAGGCTGTCAAATTGCCATTGTAGAGCGTCCAGTCGATGCAGAAATTGCACAGCTCATCGTTAAAGATACACGATTAGCGCTTGGACATTTGGGCGCATATCGTCGTCAACAGAATCAGCAGTTGAAAGTGATTGCACTCACAGGTAGTAGTGGTAAAACCACGACCAAAGAAATGTTGGGCAGTATTTTATCTCGTTTGGCACCGACACTGATCACGCGTGGCAATCTAAATAATGATTTAGGTGTGCCAATGATGTTACTTGAGTTACGTCAAGACCATCAATTTGCTGTGATGGAGTTAGGTGCTAGTCATCAAGGTGAAATTGATTACACCTCAAATCTAGTTCAACCACATGTGGCTGGTATTTTAAATATTGGTACAGCGCATCTGGGTGAATTTGGTGGTCGAGAAGGGATCTGTCGTGCTAAATCAGAAATCTATGCGCATATTTTGGATCATGGAACTGCGATTGTTCCTGCATATGATGATTTTAGCGCAACCATTCATCTCAATGCGCAAGGACATCAAATCTTAAGTTTTGGCGAAGGCGGTGATGTCTTTGCGACCGATATTCAACTTCATCCTCAATCGGCACAATTTAATTTGCATACGCCACAAGGTGTTCGTGCAGTGAACTTACCTTTTGCAGGTATGCATAATGTGCAAAACGCAGCTGCTGCCGCAGCATTTGCAATCGCGATCGGGGTTGAGCTTGATCAGATTGTAGAGGGCTTAGAGCAAGCGCAGGGCGCCAAAGGTCGTTTGAACTTTATCCAACATCAAAATCATCTTTTCATTGATGATACTTATAATGCGAACCCAACATCAATGCGTGCGGCTGCACAAGTATTATTGCAGCAACAAGGTTTGAAAGTCATGGTGATGGGTGATATTGGTGAACTCGGTGAAAGTAGCTGGCAAGAGCATCATGATCTTGGTCGAGATTTAGTGCGTCAACCATTAGATCATTTGGTTGTTGTTGGTGAGTTTGCTACAGCTGCACAACAAGGTGCGACAGATTCTGCAAAACTGCATGCCTTTGCATCTCAAGCAGATGCGTTACCATTCTTAATTAATTTAGTCCAAACACATCAACCCCAGTCCATGAGTTTCCTGTTTAAAGGGTCTCGTTATACCCATATGGAAACGTTGATGGCTGACTTGATGGAGAAAATTTAAATGTTGTTATGGTTATTTGAGCAATTGGCGGACTATAACAGTTCGTTTCAGGTTGTTCGTTATTTAACGTTGCGCTCTTTGTTGAGCTTGCTGACTGCTCTGACGATCGGACTGGTTTTAGGTCCAGTCATGATTCGTAAATTACAGGCATTAAAATATGGTCAGGCTGTGAGCTCTTTTGCGCCAGAAAACCATGCCAAAAAAATGGGCACCCCAACGATGGGCGGGATTCTCATTTTGCTCTCTATCGGGATCAGCACGCTATTGTGGGCTGATTTATCCAATCCATATGTCTGGATTGTACTTGGTGTGATGGTGGTGTTTGGTGCGGTAGGCTGGGCCGATGACTGGATTAAAGTTCGTTATAAAGATAATGCCGGCTTACCCGCACGTAAGAAGTTTTTTTGGACTTCGGTGGCATCTCTGGGAGCGGGTATTACCTTATATGTGATTGCAAAACAGCAAGATAGTGCCGTACATACGGCGAATATGCTGGATTTGCTGATTCCTTTCTTTAAGAATTTGTCGATTCCTCTATCTGTTGTGCCGCTGGGTTTAGCATTTATTGTTTTTACTTATCTTGTGATTAATGGTGCATCAAATGCGGTTAACCTGACGGATGGTCTAGATGGTTTGGCGATTATGCCAATCGTTATGGTTGCAGCAGGCTTGGGCGTTTTTGCTTATTTATCTGGTGATATTCGTTTTGCGAATTATTTACATATTCCATATGTTAAATACACCTCTGAGCTTGTAGTGATTTGCTCTGCAATGATCGGAGCGGGTCTTGCTTTCCTTTGGTACAATGCGCATCCTGCCCAAGTCTTTATGGGTGATGTCGGAGCTTTAGCGCTTGGCGCGATGCTTGGTACGATTGCAGTGATGGTTCGTCAAGAAATTGTCTTTGCAATTATGGGCGGTGTATTTGTGATGGAAGCTGTTTCTGTATTCTTGCAAATCGGTTCATTACGTATGCGAAATAAACGTGTATTCTTAATGGCGCCGTTACATCATCATTATGAAAAGCAAGGTTGGAAAGAAACACAAGTCGTAATCCGCTTTTGGATTATTACCATTTTCCTCGTTGTGTTAGGGTTGATGACGTTAAAATTACGTTAAGCCAAGATTCGAGAAAAGAGCTGGTGATAACCAGCTTTTTTTATGTCTGGAGAAAATAGATGAGTTTGTTGATGTGTCCTGTTTGTCGCCAATCGTTGAATTTGGCGGAGAATACATGGCGATGTGAACAAGGGCATAGCTATGATGTGGCCAAACAAGGTTATGTAAATCTTCATGTGGTTCAACACAAACATAGTAAAACACCGGGTGATACTGCTGAATCTGTATTAGCGCGCCGTGAATTTTTACAAGCAGGTTATTACCAGCCATTACAGCAAGCGGTTGTTGAGATACTTCAGCAGCTTAAACCAAAAGCAATTTTAGATATTGGCTGCGGTGAGGGTTATTATACCGATGCGATGCAAACGGTTACTAACGATTGTATTGGTGTTGATATTGCTAAAACAGCGGTACAACGTGCAGCAAAACTAAATTCCAAAGTAACATGGATTGTTGGAACAGGTGCAACATTGCCCGTTCAAAATCATTGTGTTGATGTTTGTACGAGTTTATTTAGTCCAATTCCTCAAGCAGAAATTGCTCGAGTTTTAAATCATGGTGGACATTTAATTGTTGTAACGCCTGCACCTAAGCATTTATATGATTTAAGAGCTGCTTTATTTGAACAGGTAAATTTACATGAACCTCATAAGTTTGTTGAGCAACTTGAAGCTGAGTTTGAGTTAATACAAGAGCAAGTGATTGAAGCGCCGTTAAGTTTGGATCAAATGGCCTTAAAGAACTTAATCGCAATGACGCCTTATGCTTATAAAGCCAATCCCGAACGACGGATGTTGTTGGAGCAGAATCCAGTATTTACGGTAAGTGCCGCTTTTCAGATTTATCTATTTCAAAAAAGAAAAAAGCCATCAATTTGATGGCTTTTTAGCTTATTGGATTTGGTTGATGAGGTTTTCTATATTATCTCTTTCTTTCTTCGGTGTCGGACTTTGAGTCTCCGTACCTAGAGCAGGTGGTTGTTTTTTTGAGGGAACAATAATTTGTTCATCAGCTGAAGGTGCTGTGCCAGGTAAGTCTGAGAAATCATTATCTATCGAACGTGTTGGGATAACTGGTGCTGGGCGATAGAGAGGACGCGCTAACGGTGGAGATGCACGATAAACTTTTTGATCTTCGCTTTGTTGAACTTGTAGTTCATCACGAGAGATTGGTGCACTTGCATCTTTATCAAAACGAACCCATGTAGACGGTGTGCCTGCAAGTGACTTCGCCATAAAGTTCGACCAAATAGGTAGTGCAGCAACACCACCATATTCACGACGACCTAATGTGCGAGGTTGATCAAATCCAACCCAAGCAATCGCGACGAGTTTGCCATTAAAGCCTGCGAACCAAGCATCTTTCGCATCATTGGTTGTTCCTGTTTTACCACCTAAATCATCTCGTCCAATTTTGAGTGCAGCACGACCTGTACCACGCTGAATTACGTCATGTAGGATATTTGCCATATCATAAGCTGAACTGGATTTTAAAATTCGTTGAGCTTGTTTGTAATTGCTATTGGTCTTGAGTGATTGATCAGGATTTGCATCTGTCGCTTGAGCTTCTGATGATGCTAGAGCGCTCTCTAAGCTTTCATTGGTGATCTCTTGTGTTTCATTATCTTGGTCGGTGTCTTGTGCTTGGTTATAAGCATTTGAGTCGCTGATGCATGGAATACATGCATATTCAGGCGTAGCTTCATAAATGATATTGCCATTATTGTCCTCAATTCTTTTGATGAAATGAGGCTGAATACGATAGCCGCCATTTGCAAAGGTTGCATAACCTGTTGCCATTTGCACTGGAAGAACTTGAGGTGTACCGAGCGCAATCGTGTAGTTGCGTGGAATTTGATCATCCTGTAAGCCAAAATCCATAAATAATTGGCGAGCTCTTTCGATTCCTACATTCTGTAATAAGCGCACAGAGACTGTATTTCGAGATAAATACAATGCACGACGTAGCGGAATCATACCGAGATAGCGACCATCAGAGTTTCGAGGAGACCATTTGCCAATCGTAATGGGACTGTCATTCACCATGCTAAATGGTGTCATACCGCGCTCTAATGCTAATGCGTAGACAAATGGTTTAATGGTTGAACCAGGTTGTCTCCAGCCTTGTAAAGCACGATTAAATTTTGTTTGATAGAAATTATATCCACCAACGATTGCTTCAATTGAACCATCATTTGGATTTAATGCAATCAATTGTCCTTGGACTTTTGGAACTTGAACTAAAGACCAAACGGTTTTATCTTCATTTGGTCGTAAGCGAATAATATCTTTAACTTTAACAATTTGAGAAGCGTTGGATGGCGTGCCGCCAACGCTATTGGCATTACGATAAGGACGCACCCATGACATGCCTGACCAATTCACAGTGACTGTTGAACCATCTTGCATCAAAGCATCAAAAGAGTTGCTCTTTACCTTTACAACTTGTGCGGGGTAGGTGTTGGCATATGCCATGAATTGATTAAGTGGTTTATCGTGAGCTTCAGGGCCACGCCAGCCATGACGACGATCATAAGCTTCAAGGCCATCTTGAATTGATTGTTCTGCATAGCGCTGACGTTTGCTATCAATCGTAGTATAAACCTTATAGCCAGAGTCGATTGCTTGAGCGCCAAAATGTTCAACAAGCTCAGCACGAACCATTTCACCTACATAGGGAAATACATTGCTGACTGAACGATCTACCATATTTAAACTAATTGGTTCAGCAACAGCTTTTTGATATTGGGTTTGATTGATATAACCAAGCTGCAACATACGACCTAAAATCCAATTACGACGTTCAAGTGCTCGTTCAGGATTTACAACAGGATTATACTTTGATGGTGCTTTAGGCAATCCAGCGATCATTGCCATTTGTGCTGTTGTTAGTTCATTTATATTTTTGTTGTAGTAGATTCGAGCAGCTGCTGCGATACCGTAAGCATTTTTTCCTAAGAAAATTTTATTGACATAAGCTGTTAGAATTTCTTGTTTTGTTAGGTTTTGTTCAATTTTTCGTGCAAGGAAAACCTCTGTTAGTTTGCGTCTTAATGTACGGTCTGGGCTTAAATAATAGTTCTTCGCAACTTGCATGGTGATCGTTGAGCCACCAGTTTGGACATCGGATCCAGTAATTGATTCAGTAACTGCGCGACCAAGACCTTTGAAGCTAATGCCATTATGTTCAAAAAAAGAAGAGTCTTCCGCTGCTAGAAATGCATGGATAAATGTTGGGGGAATTTGCTCATACTTTACTGGTATTGATAGTTTGCCACCATATTCCGCGATTAACTTATTATCAGCTGTATAGACTTGCAATGGTTTTAGTAATGGCGCTTTTTTTAGAGAACTCATATCTGGCAAAGATGGTGCAAGATAGAGATACATGCCATAAAATCCCATAGGAAGTGAGACTAAGATAATAATAAGCATCAAAAAAAATGGGCGAACAATGCCAGAACTGGATAGCTTTTTCATAATAAGTAAGTTTTAATAAGAGCGAATGGCAAACTAATTGTGGTCAGTATATCCTTTAGACATGCGGATTGTTAGATGAGTTATTGTATCCGTATAAATTAAAGACCAAAACAAATTAGTATGTTGTATTTTTGGGGATAAAAAAATAAATAGGAAAGTACTGTGCTCAGGTTATATCGTAAACCAAATAAGGGGTTAGTAGGGGTCGATATTAGTTCGACAACTGTTAAGTTATTGGAGCTCTCTGTAAAGAACGGTAGATATTGGGTTGAAAGTTATGCGTTGATGCCGCTGCCAGAAAACAGTGTCGTCGAAAAAAGCATTCTTAATCCTGAAGCAGTTGGTGATGCCCTTGAGCGTGTTGTCAATTTAGCGAACCCTCACACTACCAATGTGGCAATCGCAATTCCAACATCAATGGTGATTAATAAGATCATTGAGATGGATGCTGATATGTCAGATGAAGAGCGTGAAGTGCAAATTCGTATGGATGCTGAACAGTACATTCCGTTTCCATTAGATGAGGTGAGCCTTGATTTTGAGGTTCTGCCTGATAAATTGCCAAATCCCAATCGCGTTAACGTCCTATTAGTTGCTACCCGAACAGAAAATGTTGACACGCGTGTCGAAGTTCTTGAACTTGCGAACTTAACAGCAAAAATTGCTGAAGTTGAAAGTTATGCAATGGAACGAGCTTTTAGTGTGTTTTCTGATACGCTTCCAATGGGTGCGAATACTGTCGGCATTCTAGATATTGGTCATACCATGACAACTTTATCTGTGATGCAAAAAGGTAAAATCATTTATACGCGTGAGCAAGTATTTGGTGGTCGCCAGCTTACCCAGGATGTGCAAAACCGCTACGGTTTGTCATTTGAAGAAGCGGGTCGGGCAAAAAAAGAAAGATCGCTCCCAGATGATTATGACACTGAGGTTTTGGAACCTTTCCTTGATGCCGTTGTGCAGCAAGCTGCACGCTCACTGCAATTTTTCTTCTCATCATCACAATTCAATGAAATTGATCATATTTTATTGGCTGGTGGTAATGCCAATATTCCTGGCTTAGCGAAGCTTTTGCAGCAAAAATTAGGTTATCGCGTTACGATTGCTAACCCATTCTTACAAATGGGCTTTTCTCCCCAAATTGACATTAAAAAAATAGAAAATGATGCTTCCTCTTTGATGGTGGCATGTGGTCTAGCATTGAGGAGTTTTGATTAATGGCAAAGATTAACTTACTCCCTTGGCGTGATGAGCTAAGAGAACAAAGAAAGAAACAGTTTGTCGCTTTGTGTGTTGGTGTTGCTGCTTTAGGTGTGGCATCAATATTTTCAGGTTGGGTTTACTTTGATCAAAAACTGGATGATCAAGAGCAAGCGAATCAATTAATTGTAAGTACCAATCAAAATCTAGATACTCAGTTAAAATCATTAGAAGGTTTGCAAGAACGCCGTAATGCAATTATTGAGCGTATGAAGCTCATTCAAGGATTGCAAGGTCAACGTCCTGTAACTGTAAGATTGGTAGACGAACTGGTTCGGGTTACACCACCTACGATGTATTTAACCAAGTTCACAAGAACGGGTGATAAATTCACGATTGAAGGAAAAGCGGAAAGTCCAAATACAGTTGCTGAATTGCTGCGTAATTTGGAAGCATCCCCTTGGTATCGAAATGCATTTATGAATTCGTTCTTAGCGGCCGAAGAGAAAAAAGATAAAGCTGCTAGTTCTTTAGTTCCTCGAGTCGAGGAAAACTATGGAAGCTTTGTTGTAACAGTTGATTTAGGGGAGATTGGGGCGGTGACTGAAGTTGACCCATCAGCGGAAACAGCTGCTTCTGCAACGGCTGGAGGTGCACAATGAGTCAAGAAGAACTAAATGACCTCAATCAAGATGTTGTAGTCAAGAAAAAGAAAATGACAGTAGAGCAGTTCTTCCAACAATTTAACACGTTGGATATGAACAACTACGGCAGTTGGCCTCTGTCAGTTAAAATTACATGCTGGATTTTCGTTTTCTTGGCGGTGGTGGCGCTTGGTTATTTCGTCGTCATTAAATCTCAGCTTGAATCGATTGCAAATGCGCAAGCTAAAGAGCAAAGCTTATTAAACGAGTTTAGAGAGAAGGACTCGAAATTAAGAAACTTGCAGCAATACCAAGCACAATTACAAGAAATGGAAGCGAATTTTAATCAACAGCTTGAACAGCTTCCAAAAGAAACAGAAATCCCAAGTTTGGTTGAAGATATTAACTTAACAGGCGTGAATTCTGGTCTGAAATTTAAAAATATCCGTTTAGAGAGTGAAGTTAAGCAAGAATTCTTTATTGAGCAACCAATAAGCATTGAGGCAACGGGTGATTATCATGCATTTGGCGCGTTCGTTACGGGGATTGCTGCGTTACCTCGAATCGTAACGCTACATGATTTTGTTGTAGAAGCTAAGCCTGATACACAAAAGAAATCAGATATTCCTGTGATTAATTACTCAGTTAAAGCAAAAACATATCGTTATATTGGGGCAGATGATCAAGCTGGTACGGACACGGTTTCTCCAGCAACTCAACCAGCTGCTAATGCTCAAGGAGGGAAGTAATAATGAATAAAACAACATTATTACTCGGCGTATTATCGCTGCTTGGTTTGTCTGGTTGTGATTCTCGTATTGACGCTGTAAATCAACAGATGGCTGCTATTCGTAATGAAGCTCCACTACCGATTGAACCAGCACCTATTTTTACACCAGTACCTTTATTTAATTATTCAGCACACCAATTAAAAAGTCCATTTATGCCAAGTTCTTTGGCTGCGGAATTAAGAATCATGGCGGGTAAACGTGTTTATCCAAACTTTAATCGTCAACCACAACCTTTAGAGAGCTATGCACTAGAGTCTCTGAATATGAAAGGTAGTATGCGTGGGAAAAGTAATGAGACGATTGCTTTGATTCAAACACCAGATGGGCAGGTAGAGCGTGTGCAAGTTGGAAGTTACTTGGGTGTAAATCAAGGACGAATTGTTAAAATCAGCCCGACACAGATTGATTTGGTGGAAATTGTACCTGATGGGCGAGAAGGGTATGTTGAAAGACCTAGAACTCTCGTTTTAATTGGGCTAGCACCGTAAGATTAAGGGAATAAAAATGAAAAAACAGTTTAAAGATTCTTTATTTGGGGAAGCGAAGACCATGAATCGTGCATTCCGACAATTTTCTATGGCTGCTATTACTATAGCGGTAATGCAGGCTGCTTCAGCTCAAGTAGCGATGATGAACATTGTACCGATGAGTTTGGCTGATCAAGGTACTGAAATTCGAATCATGTTTAATGGTTTGCCACCTCAACCACAGGCATATCAACTTGAGCAGCCAGGTCGATTAATTCTAGATTTCGATAAAGCTCAACAAACATTGAAAAGAACATCAATTCCAGTGTCTACGAATGAAGCAAATTCGATTGATGTAGCTTCTGATGATCAGCGTTCTCGTGTAATTGTAAATCTAAAAGATGCTGGTGCATTTACGACGCGTGTTGAAGGTAATACTTTTGTACTGAAAATTAATTCTGTACAACCTCAGACTAGTGCTGTAATGAAATCTTCGGTGAATCAGGTACAGCAAGGTGTGTCAAATATTGGTTTTCAGCGCGGTAAAGATGGTGAAGGTTTAGTTGTTATTGATCTGTTGGGAAGTAATACGCCAGTTGATGTTCAACAACAAGGAAGTAAGATTGTTGTTCGAACAATGGGAAGTAAAATCCCGACTCATTTAGCGCGTCGTTTAAATACCAATGATTTTGCAACACCAGTTGCCAGTATTGACGCATATAATGATAAAGGTAATGGAATTATTAATATCCAGTCTGCGGGTAGCTATGAGTATATGGCATATCAAGCAGAAAATAAGCTGACGATTAGTCTTAAGCGTCCTCAAGAGAACACACCGCAAAAAGCTAAAACTCAGACCTACACGGGTAATAAAATCTCTTTAGATTTCCAAGATATTGAGGTCCGTCGAGTATTACAGCTGTTAGCAGACTTTACTGGAATCAATATGGTTGCTGCGGATACGGTGCAAGGAAACATTACTTTGCGTTTAAAGGATGTTCCTTGGGATCAGGCGCTAGATATTGTACTAAAAACTAAAAATTTAGATAAGCGTCGCAATGGTAATGTAATTTGGATTGCGCCTATTCCTGAATTGATCAAGTCTGAGGAAGATGAGGCGAAAGCGATTGCTCAAAGCATTAAATTGGCGCCTATTCAGTCTGAATATATCAAATTAAGTTATGCAAAAGCTGCTGATATTTTAAAGTTAATTGAAGAGTCTCGCGATAGTAAAGGTGCCGTTTCTAACCGGACTGCTGGTTCAGACTCACTTGCTTTGGAAAGTTTATTGAGTTCTAGAGGAAGTGCAGTAGCTGATACAAGAACGAATACTTTAATTGTCAATGATACGGCAGTTAATATTGATAAAATACGTAAAATGATTGATTTGCTGGATGTTTCTGTTAAGCAAGTTATGATTGAAGCCCGTATCGTCCGAGCAAGCACCGATTTCACAAAAGAGATGGGTGTGAAGTGGGGCATTTTATCACAAGGCATTACGAATAATAATGATTTGTTGGTTGGTGGTAGTGATACAACTTTGTGGGACTTGCGTGAACCTACAAAAGATAGTGATACTGGTGGTTGGAAATATGAAATCGAGCGTCCAGATAATCTAAATGTTGATTTAGGGGCGGTTACCCCTGGAGCAAGCCGTATTGCTTTTGGTTTAATTAGTCTTTCTGACTTTATGTTGGATTTAGAGCTTTCAGCAGTACAGGCTGATGGTTATGGTGAGGTAATTTCTACACCTAAAGTGATGACTGCTGATAAACAAGCGGCAAAAATTGAATCAGGTACAAAAATCCCATATACCTCTTCTTCTGGCGGCGGAGCAAATGCAGTTCCTAAAACTGAATTTATTGACGCAACTTTAAGTTTGGATGTAACTCCTAGCATTACACCTGACGGTAAAGTAATGATGAAGTTGAATATCACTAAGGATGCGCCTAGTACGCCAACACCTACTGGTCAATTAACCATTAGCAAAAACTCCATTGATACCAATGTGTTGGTGGATAATGGAGAAACCGTTGTTTTAGGTGGGATTTTTGAGCAGGAAAATATTAGCTCCCAAACAAAAGTACCTTTCTTAGGGGATATTCCTTACATTGGTCGATTATTCCGTCGTGATCTTAAAACGGATAATAAACGTGAGCTGCTAATTTTTGTGACACCGAGAATTGTTAATGACACTTTGACAAGAAATCATTAATATATTTTCAATAATTGCAATGAATATAGGTGGCGCGTTGCCAAGCAAAGCGTTTGAAACCCTACCAAATATATATTTGGTAGGGCCAATGGGGGCAGGAAAAACAACAGTCGGGCGACATCTAGCAGAATTGTTAGGTCGAGACTTTATTGATAGTGATCATGAAATCGAGCGTAAAACTGGAGCGACGATTCCTTGGATTTTTGAAAAAGAGGGAGAAGTTGGCTTTCGTTTACGTGAGACCAATGTTTTAAATGATTTAACTAATCGATCCTCCCTTGTCTTAGCCACTGGCGGTGGTGCAGTAACACAATTAGCAAATCGAGAATTCTTAAAACAGCGCGGTATTGTGGTTTATCTTTATACTCCTGTAGAGCTTCAATTACAGCGAACCTATCGCGATAAAAATCGCCCTCTATTACAAGTTGAAAACCCAGAACAAAAGCTACGAGATTTGTTAGCAACAAGAGATCCCTTATATCGGGAAATAGCACATCATGTTATTGAGACAAATCAAGGAGCGGCTAGGGATTTAGCACAGCGCATTCTTCAGTTAATATTATCGAAACAAGTTAAGTAATTCATTTTTGGTTTTAATGTTATGCAAACGTTACATGTTGAGTTAGGTGATCGTCGTTACCCAATTTTTATTGGGAGTCTTTTAAATCCAAAAGAGTTACTTAAGCCCTATCTGCATGGTCGGCAAGTCATGGTGGTTTCAAACACCACTGTAGCACCACTATATTTACAACATTATGTTCAAGCTTTAACTGAATTAGATAAACAAGTCGCTCAATGTATATTACCTGATGGCGAGAAATTTAAAGACATACAACATTTGAACTTGATCTTTGATGCACTTTTAGAATCAGGATTTAATCGCGATTGTACGGTTTTAGCTTTAGGTGGTGGTGTAATTGGAGATATGGCTGGGTTTGCATCGGCATGTTTTCAGCGTGGAGTTAATTTCGTACAAATTCCTACAACATTATTGTCGCAAGTTGATTCGAGTGTAGGTGGAAAGACAGGTATTAATCATCCTTTAGGCAAGAATATGTTGGGTGCTTTTCAGCAACCGCAAGTTGTATTGGCTGATATGGCTCAATTAGATACCTTGCCAGATCGAGAGTTATCAGCAGGTTTGGCAGAAGTGATTAAATACGCTTTACTTGGTGATGTCGATTTTTTGGTCTGGTTGGAACAAAACATAGATGCTTTAGTTGCGCGGGATGCTAATTTGCTCGCAGAAGCAGTATATCGTTCATGTGCACATAAAGCGCGTATTGTGGCAAATGATGAGAAAGAGCAGGGCGAGCGAGCATTGTTGAATCTTGGTCATACCTTTGGTCATGCAATTGAATCTTATTTAGGATATGGTGTTTGGTTACACGGTGAGGCGGTTGCAACAGGCATGGTCATGGCTGCTGATTTATCTCATCGTTTAGGGTGGATTTCTGAGGATGATGTGCAGCGTACAAAAAAAATCATTCAACGTGCAAATTTACCGATATCATGTCCAAAAATTCCTTTAGATGAATTTTTAGCTTATATGTCACATGATAAAAAAGTGTTAAATGGTCAACTGCGCTTGGTGTTATTGAAAAAATTAGGTCAGGCTGTAATTACCAAAGACTTTGATATTGAGCTTATGAAGCAATCTATTCTTGCAAATCAATCTGTGTAGTTAATTCTAGGAAAACATGACTGTGTCCCGATCAACTTGGCAAAACATACAACAATATAGTTGGCTTGTTCTCGCATTGGCTTGTTTAATTGCGGCATTGATTTTTTGGGGAATCACAGGTGATAAGCAAGAGGTTGTTGCTGTTGAACATCAAGCAAAAGATGAAGTCCAAGTTCAGATTCAACCGGAAAAAGTCGCAGCCACATCTCATTTAGGGGCATTGTCCGATGAGGTGAGACCATTGGATTTAACGACTCGCGTGGTTGTATCTAATGAACATGCACCTGAATTTAGAGGGACTAAGTACATTAAAGAAAATCAACGTCAATGGGTGATGGAGATTTTCCGTAGTTCAGATGAAACGATTGTTAAAAACTTTTTATTAAATCGACCAGATAGAAAAAACTTCGTTTATTTTCGTTTGAATAGTGATGATCAAGTTGAACAATACGTTTTGGCTTATGGGTTATTTGCAAATGCTGAAGAAGCTAAACAGCAATTTGCGCAACTAAATTTGACTTTACCTCAATCTATTCAGCCTCAACCTCAGCCTATATCAAGCTATGCGGCATATGTAAATGATTTAGGTTCTGATGAACTTAAGTCATCAACGAGTCAGTTGTATGCAATTAATTTAAGGCCAGCTGCACTGCCACGTGTTGATGAAACATTATTAATGAATGGTAGTTCATCACAAAGTGGGATGGGCTCTGATGTTAAAAAGTCTGTGGAGACATCGACGACGGTGAAGACTGTCGTGACTCAACGTGATGCGGATGGGAATGTGGTTAATGTTAAGCAAATTCAATCGGCACCTAAGCAAGCAATAAATACAGAAAAATTAAAGGAAAATTCAGATTCTTCTCGGAAAGAAGTAACTGATCCATTTAATTAAAATGCACCATAATGGTGCTTTTGTGGGCTATTATGTAGCGCTTGGATGTATTTTGGTGCAATTTTAATCGTAAATTATAATTCTCCTATAATTATAACTACACGTTATTTTAACTTTTTTAATGATTTAGTAAATTTATAACTATATGGCATATTTTTTGCTTTCTTGTGGTGCTAATTTATCTGCTCATTGCTCTTTTTAGTGCTAAATGATTCATTATTTTGGTGAAATGGAAAGTTTTTGTGCTTTACAAAGGCTAGTTAAGGTGTAATAACTAAAAACACTTTATATGGTGAAATGCGCTGTTTCTGAAACAAGAAAGGCGTATATTTGCAAATTCGCCAGTAAAAATGTTTTCGCGAAGCATTGAACTTTATATGAGTTGATCGGCAATATCGCAGAAAATAAATTGATTGTTTGTTGCTCGAAAGAGCCATGTTGAAAGAAGGGTACGCTATGCACATGCCATCGCCAAATACTGTAGCTCCCGCTCAAGGTTTATATCAGCCTGATGAGTTTAAGGATAACTGTGGTTTCGGTTTGATTGCCCATATGAAGGGTGAATCAAGTCATCATCTGGTCGAAACAGCGATTCACAGTCTAAGTTGCATGACGCACCGTGGTGGTATTGCCGCAGATGGTAAAACTGGAGATGGATGCGGATTGTTATTGGCTATGCCTAAGCAATTTTTCCGTGATGAAGCTCAAAAACTTGGTGCTAATTTAACTGAAATCTTCGCTGCTGGTACCGTATTTTTAAATACTGATCCTGCTTTAGCGCATAATGCAAAAAATATTCTGAATAAAGAAATTGAAGCTGAAGGTTTGACGGTTGCAGCATGGCGTGTTGTACCAACTAATAATGATGCATTGGGTGAAATTGCACTACAATCTCTACCAGTGTTTGAACAAATTCTTGTGAACTGTCCGATGGGCTTAACTGAAGTTGAGTTTAATCGTAAGTTATTCTTAGCGCGTCGTCGTGCTGAACAATTGTTACACAATGATTCATTGTTTTATGTAACGACATTAGCAACGACTGTGATTAGTTATAAAGGTTTGATGATGCCAGCAGCAATTGCTGACTTCTATACGGACTTAGCTGATGAGCGTTTAAAATCTCACATCGTTGTATTCCATCAGCGTTTTTCTACAAATACTTTACCGCGTTGGCCATTGGCTCAGCCGTTCCGTTATCTTGCACATAATGGTGAAATTAATACCATTACTGCGAACCGCAACTGGGCATTGGCACGTACACCAAAATTTGCAAACCCATTACTACCAGGATTAACTGAGTTAAATCCAATCGTAAACCGTACTGGTTCGGACTCTTCAAGCTTAGATAATATGCTCGAGATTCTTGTGGGTGGTGGTATGGATTTATTCCGTGCCTTGCGTATGCTTGTTCCGCCAGCATGGCAAAACGTTGAAACTCTAGATGCCGACTTACGTGCGTTCTACGAATTTAACTCTAAACATATGGAAGCTTGGGATGGCCCAGCGGGTCTTGTAATTCAAGATGGTCGTCATGCGATTTGTATGCTTGATCGTAATGGCTTGCGTCCAGCGCGTTGGGTAATTACTAAAAATGATTACATCACACTTGCTTCTGAAATTGGGGTGTGGGGTTATGAACCTGAAGACGTTGTGTCTAAAGGCCGTGTTGGTCCAGGTCAAATCTTAGTTGTAGACACTTTGACTGGTAAGGTATTAGATACCAAAGATGTCAGTAACCATCTTAAAAACATGCGTCCATACCGTGAGTGGTTACGTGACCATGCGATCCGTTTAAAAGCAAATCCGCAACTTGAAGAGCAGCTTGTTGATCAAGGTCTCACAGGTGATGCACTTAAATCAGCTCAAAAAATGTTTATGGTGACATTTGAAGAGCGTGATCAGATTCTTCGTCCTATTGCAGAAAGTGGTCAAGAAGCGGTTGGCTCGATGGGTGATGATACGCCAATGGCTGTATTGTCTCGTCAAGTACGTCACATCTCAGATTATTTCCGCCAACAGTTTGCGCAGGTGACAAACCCACCAATTGATCCATTACGTGAATCAATCGTGATGTCACTTGAAACTTGTATCGGACGTGAGCAAAACGTATTTGAGCAAGGCCCAGAACATGCGGATCGTATCATTATTGCCAGCCCTGTATTGTCGAATTCGAAAATGCAGCAGCTTCGTGATGTTGAAAAAGATCGCCAAGGCTATGGCGTAGCTGATATTGAATTGAATTACGCCGAAACAGAAGGTTTACAGGCTGCAATTACACGTATCTGTGAAGAAGCTGCTCAAGCGGTTCGTGATGGAAAAACGTTGATCGTACTCACGGATAAAAACTTCCGTGAAGGCTTCTTACCTGCAAATGCTGTTTTGGCAACAGGTGCTGTACATCACCATTTGATTAAAACGGGTTTACGTACCGATGCAAACATTTTAGTGGAAACGGGCTTTGCACGTGATCCACATCAATTTGCAGTGTTACTTGGTTTCGGTGCAACAGCGATTTATCCATACTTGGCTTATGATGTGATCAATGATTTGGTTGCTAAAGGCGAGTTATTGGGTGATCCAATTCATGCTCAAGCAAACTTCCGCAAAGGGATTGAGAAAGGTCTATTAAAAGTTCTTTCCAAAATGGGTATCTCTACCGTTGCATCATATCGTGGCGGTCAGTTGTTTGAAGCAGTTGGTTTATCTTCTGAGGTCGTTGATCAATGTTTCCTTGGTGTACCGAGTCGTATCCAAGGTGCAACGTTTGCTGATTTGGAAAATGATCAGAAGAAATTGGCAACAACTGCTTGGCAAAATCGTAAGCCGATTGATCAAGGTGGTTTGCTCAAATTCGTATTTGGCAAAGAGTACCATGCGTTCAATCCTGATGTAATCAATGCTTTGCATAAGTCAGTACGCTCTGGTCAATATCAAGACTTTAAAGAGTATGCTGAGCTTGTAAATAATCGTCCAATCGCGACAATCCGTGACTTATTTAAGTTAAAAACAACGGATTCAATTGCCATTGATCAAGTTGAAAGTATTGAAGAGATTCTGCCACGCTTTGACTCTGCGGGTATGTCTCTAGGTGCATTATCGCCAGAAGCACATGAAGCGATTGCAATTGCGATGAACACGATTGGTGGTCGTTCGAACTCAGGTGAGGGTGGCGAAGATCCAGCGCGTTATGGCACGATTCGTAACTCGAAAATCAAGCAAATTGCATCAGGTCGTTTCGGTGTTACGCCAGCATATTTAACTTCTGCTGAAGTATTACAGATTAAAGTAGCACAAGGTGCGAAACCGGGTGAGGGTGGTCAGTTACCAGGTGGTAAAGTGAATGGCTTAATTGCGCGTTTACGTTATTCAGTACCAGGTGTCACACTCATTTCGCCACCACCGCATCACGATATTTATTCGATTGAAGATTTATCGCAGTTGATTTTTGACTTGAAACAAGTCAACCCACAAGCGATGGTTTCAGTAAAATTGGTATCTGAGCCGGGTGTAGGTACGATCGCGGCAGGTGTTGCGAAGGCATATGCTGACTTTATTACGATTTCTGGTTATGACGGTGGTACGGCTGCATCGCCACTTTCTTCAATTCACCACGCGGGTTCTCCATGGGAACTTGGTTTGAGTGAAGCGCATCAAGCATTACGTGTAAATGACTTACGTGGCAAAGTGCGTGTTCAAACAGATGGTGGTTTGAAAACAGGTTTAGATGTGATTAAAGCAGCAATCTTGGGTGCGGAAAGTTTTGGCTTCGGTTCTACACCAATGATCGCGTTAGGTTGTAAATATCTCCGTATTTGCCATTTAAATAACTGTGCAACGGGTGTTGCAACTCAACAAGATCATTTACGTCAAGAACATTATATTGGTGAGCCACAAATGCTCATTAATTTCTTCAAGTTTATTGCTGAAGAAACACGTGAATGGTTAGCAGCACTTGGTGTTGCTTCATTGAAAGATTTGATTGGCCGCGTTGATTTACTTGAAGTTTTACCAGGTGAAACTGAAAAACATGCTCATCTAGATCTTAGTGCTTTATTGACTTCACATCCATCAGCTGAAGGTAAAGCTCAGTATTGCCAAGTTCAAGGTAATGCGCCATTTGATAAAGGTGTATTGGCTGAGAAAATGGTTGCTGAAATGCTACCAGCAATTGAATCAGGTGCAGGCGGTTCATTCAACTTCACAGTAGGTAACTGTGACCGTTCGATTGGTGCTCGTATCTCAGGTGAAATCGCGCGTCGCTATGGTAACTTGGGTATGGAAAGTAGCCCAGTTGTTATGAATCTTGAGGGTACTGCTGGTCAATCGCTTGGTGTTTGGAATGCAGGCGGTTTGCATATCAAACTGGAAGGTGATGCCAACGACTATGTCGGTAAAGGTATGGCGGGTGGTCGCGTATCGATTTTCCCACCAAAAGGTTCACCATTCCAAACACAAAATACCGCAATTATTGGTAACACTTGTTTATATGGTGCAACAGGCGGTAAGGTTTTTGCTGCAGGTACTGCGGGCGAGCGTTTTGCGGTTCGTAACTCAGGCGCATTTGCGGTTATTGAAGGCGCTGGTGATCACTGCTGTGAATACATGACAGGTGGTGTGGTAACCGTATTGGGTAAAGTCGGTCATAATTTCGGTGCGGGTATGACAGGTGGCTTTGCTTATGTACTTGACCTTGATAATGACTTTGTTGATTACTACAACCATGAACTAATTGATCTTAACCGTATCTCAACTGAGTCTATGGAAGATCACAAAGAATACTTACTACGTATTTTAGATGAGCACATCCAAGAGACAGGAAGTGCTTGGGCATACAAAATCCGTAATGAGTTCGACTTCTATAGTCGTAAGTTCTGGCTTGTAAAACCAAAAGCTGCTAATTTGCAAACGCTTTTGAAAACAACTCAAGCTGACCCACAATAATTCCACGACTGCAAAGACATAGGCAGGTGCAAAGATAAGAGACATCCTTGCGCCTACCCACGGAGAGAGACATGGCAGAACGCCTTAATAATGACTTTCAATTTCTGGATGTAGCACGCCAAGATCCAGAGAAAAAAGATATTACTGTCCGCAAGGCAGAGTTTGTGGAAATTTATAAACCTTTTACTGCGGATGTGGCTGCAAACCAGACCCATCGTTGTTTAGGTTGTGGTAACCCTTATTGTGAATGGAAATGTCCAGTACATAACTACATTCCAAACTGGTTAAAGTTGATTGCTGAAGGTCAAATTTTCCAAGCAGCAGAACTTTGTCATCAAACCAATACTTTGCCAGAAGTATGTGGTCGTGTATGTCCGCAAGACCGCTTGTGTGAAGGTGCATGTACACTCAATGATGGCTTTGGTGCTGTAACCATTGGTAATGCTGAGAAATATATCAACGATACGGCCTTTGCTTTAGGTTGGCGTCCAGATATGTCTGGCGTTAAGTGGACCAACAAAAAAGTTGCCATTATTGGTGCTGGCCCAGCAGGTTTAGGCTGTGCAGATATTCTAGCGCGTGGTGGTGTAAAACCAGTTGTATTTGATAAACGTCCTGAAATTGGCGGTCTACTCACATTCGGTATTCCAGAATTTAAGATGGAAAAAGATGTGATGAAACGCCGCCGTGAAATCTTCACAGGCATGGGCATTGAATTCCGTTTAAACACTGAAATTGGTGTTGATGTTACAATTGAGCAATTACTTGCTGAATATGATGCTGTATTTATGGGTATGGGAACTTACACCTACATGAAAGGTGGTTTCCCAGGTGAAGATCTGAATGGTGTTTATGACGCCTTAGATTTCCTCATTGCCAATGTCAATCGTTGCCAAGGTTGGGAAAAAGATCCTAGCGAATACATCAGTGTAGACGGCAAGAAAGTGATTGTTTTAGGTGGTGGCGACACTGCAATGGACTGTAACCGTACTTCATTGCGTCAAGGTGCGCACGAAGTAACTTGTGCTTATCGTCGTGACGAAAGCAACATGCCGGGTTCTGCACGTGAAGTGAAGAATGCGTATGAAGAGGGTGTAAAATTCCTATTCAACCGTCAGCCAATTGAAATCGTGGGTGAGAATGGCAAAGTCACAGGTGTTAAAGTTGTGACAACGCAAATGGGTGAGCCAGATAGTCGTGGTCGTCGTAGCCCTGAGCCAATTCCGGGTTCTGAAGAAGTAATAGCAGCTGATGCCGTGTTGCTAGCTTTTGGTTTCCGTCCAAGCCCTGCTGATTGGTTTTCCAATGCTAAAGTAGGTTTAGATGGTTCAGGTCGAGTGATTGCTGCTGAACAACAAGAATTTAAATTCCAAACCTCGAATCCAAAAATCTTCGCTGGTGGAGATATGGTACGTGGTTCTGATCTTGTAGTGACTGCAATTTGGGAAGGTCGTCAAGCTGCCGAAGGTATTTTAGATTACCTTGGGGTTTAATCTTCCAATGCTGTAAATCACATTGAAATAAAGCCTGCATCATGCAGGCTTTATGATTTTCATCTTGTCAGTTTGGTAGTTTTAGCAAACTTTATAAGCTTTTTTGCCCTGTTTTTGCTTATTTGCTAGCGCAATACTCGAAGACCAGTTGGGAAATTGTAAAGGCAATCAAGATGGCGCTTGCACATACGAATGCAGAAAAAAACTATTTAAATCGCCCTAAAGCACTTGGTATTACCGTACGACGTTTGCAATTTAATCCTGAAAAAATTAAACGGCATTATTTTGCTAATTCCCCATTAATGTCGCATTTACTGACCGCACTCTCCTCAACCTTTCCGATAGGCGAGCAATATTTTGTAAATAGTGTCCGAAACGTCCGAGAAAAAGTGCAAGACCCGCAATTACAAGCCCAGATTGCAGCTTTTATCGGTCAGGAGGCGATGCATTCTAAAGCACATACAGAGTTTAACGATGCTTGGCGTAGCGATGATTATAATCTTGACCGCTTTCAAGCTTGGCTAGCAAAGCGAGATGATGTCCTTCGCAAAATTCATCCTAAATTACAACTTGCATTGACCTGTGCTTTTGAGCATTTTACTGCGATGTTAGGTGGTTATATTTTGAAGCATCCAGAAATTTTAAGCACATTAGACGATGATGCGATGAAACTTTGGGTTTGGCATGCAATTGAGGAAATCGAGCATCGATCGGTCGCTTTTGATGTGTATCAAGAGGTTTATGGTGATGATCGAATTCGTCGTTTATTGATGCGAAGTGTGACTACAGGCTTTGCAAGCCTCACGTTCTATGCAACAACGCGTTTAATTTGGCAAGACAAATGGAAAAGCTTACCCAAAGTCGGTGGTAACGTATTTGGAATGTATTTACTTGGAAAAATGCTAATTCAACTCATTCCAGAATATCTTTCTTATTACCATGCAGACTTCCATCCAGCTAAACATGATTACAGCAAATTGGTTGAGTATTGGAAAGCAAGGATGGTCGATGAATATGGCATGATTAGCTTTCAAGAAGAAACAGCATCAAAAATTTATAGTTAATAATTATTAAAACATTAAATATTTGCTTAGCGTGGCATTACTTTGAGATTTCGAGTAATGCCATTTTTATTTAAACATACATAAATCAACTTTAATAAATGTTACACAGCAAGCAAAAAATCACATTACAATGAATTATCGCAAAAATATAAAGAAAAACCTGAGGATAAATTTTGATGAAAGTAATTAAACAAACCGCAATTGCGACAGTATTGGCGAGTACACTCTTATTTACAGGGTGTGGCTATAACACTTTGCAAGTAAAAGATGAAGCAGTCAATGCATCTTGGTCAGAAGTGCAAAACCAATACCAGCGTCGAGCAGACCTCGTTCCGAATTTAGTCAATGTCGTAAAAGGTTATGCAAAACATGAGGAGCAGGTACTTACGGAGGTGACACAAGCACGCTCAAACGTGGCTGGTTTGAAAGTTGATAAAGAAGTATTAGAAGATCCCGCACTATTCGAAAAATACCAGCAAGCGCAAAGTCAGCTTACAGGAGCATTATCGCGCTTAATTGCCGTCTCTGAAAACTATCCAGATTTAAAAGCCAATGAACAATTCCGCGATCTTCAAGCACAGCTTGAAGGCACAGAAAATAGAATTGCTGTTGCACGTAATCGTTATATTACGACAGTACAAGACTACAATTCTTATGTACGTCAATTCCCACAAGCAATGACTGCAAAAGTGATTGGCATGAAAACTAAGGAAAACTTTAAGGCTGAACAATCTGCTCAGCAAGCTCCAACTGTTTCATTTAACTAATTACTCATTGTTGAGTTAAATGCGGAGGAGAAAGCTGATGTTGAATGTGTTAAAGCAAAAATGGAAATCTATTTTAATTATCATTTTTATGATGCTTTGCTTTCAACATACAGCTTTGGCTGAGGTTGCCACAGCAACTGATCAAAGTGATTTGGTGGTTGCGGGCAAAATTATTCAGGAACAACAGAAAAATAAAGCAGCATCATCAAGTACATCCAATACTGAAACACCTGTATTACCGAAAGTCGCTGATGATATGGCAGACGGTGAATCCATACGTGGATTACCAACATTAAACCAACCTGTCATTGATCAAGCTAAAGTATTAAGTGATGCTGAAATTCAGCAGTTAGATCAGAAAATACTTGACCTATATCAACAAGGCAAAGCGCAGATCGGTGTGATTATTGTCCCAACCACAGGACAAGAAGCCATTTTTGATTTTGCTTTGCGTACAGGCGAAAAATGGCAGTTAGGTTCAGCGAAGCGAGATAATGGCTTATTGATGGCTGTTGCGATCAATGATCGGAAAATTCAAATACTCACTGGCTATGGCTTAGAGGGTGTACTGCCTGATGTGGTTTTAAGTCGTATTATCAGAAATCAAATTACGCCGTATTTCAAACAAGGACAATATGCACAGGGTATTTCAGCTGGCTTAGATGAGATTACTCGCATCGTGAATTTAGACCCTGAGATTGCTCAGCAGGCAGCTCAAGAACTCAAAGAACGTCACGATCAAGCATTACAAGCACAGCAAGCGAAAGATAATACTTTAACGATGGCATTGTTTATCTTAATTGCTGGCGTTGTTGGATCGTTTATTGTGGGTAAGCGGCTGAGTGCTTCTACCGCTGCAGTCGCTGCAACCGTTGCTGGGCTGGTCAATGGTGCAGGCTTAGTCATGAGTTTGCTGCTTGGCGTTGGTATTTTCTTTCTGTTAATTACTTCTATTGCACAATTGATTTTTCAAGCATTTCTATCTGGTGGTGGGCGTGGCGGCAGTGGAGGTGGTTTTGGTGGAGGCAGCGGCGGTGGTTATAGTGGCGGCGGTGGCAGTTTTGGTGGCGGAGGAGCATCAGGCTCATGGTAACAAAGACAGATACAACTCAAATCATTACTCAACCTAAGTTGGATGATCATGTACAACACAGCTTAAAACGCTGGTTTAAGCATTTTCTCTATGTCTCTTCAGCACATCGATATTTCAATAAACAAGACCAAATAGAAATTGCAAATGCTGTACAGCAAGCTGAAAAAGGTCATGTGGGGGAAATTCAGGTGGTGATAGAAGGGCATATTCCTTGCTCGCAAGCGTACTATCAAAATACGCGTCTACGAGCGCAACAGCTATTTGCTGAGCTGGGCGTATGGGACACTGAACTGAATAGTGGTGTTTTACTCTACTTAAATCTGTGCGAGCGTAAGGTTGAAATTGTGATTGATAGAGGCCTCAAAAATGCAACTCAACAAGAGACGTGGTGCGAAATCTGTCAAAGTATTGTGGGCCAGTTGGCTCAAAAACAATACTTGTTTGCAGTTAAAAGTGGTGTAGAAGAAATCGGGCGAGTTCTAGATCAATATTACGTCATTAATGATTCTGCTGATCAAAATGAGTTGCCAAATGCACCTATTATTCTGAATTGAGTGTCAGAGAGCATAGATATAGATTAAATACTTGCTTTAATTGAAAAGAAAACTTAATGTGTAGAAAAGTCTGTATTGTATTTATTTATCTTCCGATGGATGGTAAAAAAAATTAAAAAATATTTTCTGTGATTTATGTCGCTCAAATTTAATACTATTAGAGCATCATCAAGTTCATAGTTATAGGGTTTGAATAATAAACTGTTAAATATGACGTTAATTGTCATATTTTTTCTCAAAATGTCTAAAATGCTCTCATTTTATCCAAGATGAATTTTTTTTAAGTCCCTGTTTTTTTGAGTTAAAATTGGCTAAGCTAAGGACTGGCATAAAACATGCTGAATACAAGTAGCTAATAAAAGCTTATAAAAATTTATACATTGGAGAAATGTTATGAAATCAATGCAAAAGGGTTTTACTCTTATTGAATTAATGATCGTAGTTGCAATCATTGGTATCTTGGCTGCAATCGCGATTCCTGCTTATCAAAGCTATACTATTCGTACTAAAGTTACAGAAGGTTTAACATTAGCTTCTGCCGCTAAAACTGCGGTTGCTGAAACATTTGCGACTCGTAATACAGGTGCTGTGGCTGCATATGCTGGTACAGGTGCATCTGCTGCAGGATCTTATGGTTATGAATATACTGCTGGCCAAAATGTAGCATCAATTGCTATTGCTGCTATTGCTGATGTTACAGCACCAGCAGCAGGAGAGGGCGCAATTACAATTACTTATGCTGGACAATTAGCAACTACTCTTACACAGCCAATCGTATTAACTCCAGGAAGTGGTGCAGTAAGTGATACAACTGGTTTGCCAGCAGCGGCATTAAGCCAAGCTGCTCCAGTTGTTTGGGGTTGTACAATTGGTGTGCCTGCATCATTTAAATATGTGCCTGCAAACTGCCGTTTCTAATGGTTATTTAGTGAAATAAAAAAATCACCCTAATTAGGGTGATTTTTTTATAAAGGTAATAAGTGTAAATAAATAGGAATAATTTGACAAAAAAAGTACAGCCCCTCTTTTTTATCTTTAATAAGTTTTTGATAATTATTAATTTAATTATTTGGCACTAAAATTGTAATAAGTAAAATGAGTAAATTATTTTTTGGGGAGTATCATGAGTGAGATAAAGGGCTTTACTTTAATTGAGTTAATGTTAGTCGTTGCAATTATTGGAATCTTAGCCGCAATTGCTATCCCAGCCTATCAAAATTATACAATACGTACAAAGGTATCCGAAGGACTTGTTCTTGCGAGTGAGGCTAAATTGGCTGTGGTTGAGACTCTTGGTTATTTTATTAGCGGAAATGTTGCAGCATATGGTGGAACAGGTTTAAGTTCTCCTGGATCTTATTCTTTTCAATTTGTATCTACTGAAAATGTAAGCAGTATCAGTATTGCTGGGATTGCTAATTTAGCAACTCCTGTAATGGATGAAGGGCATATTGAGATTCAATATAATGGATTAATCAATAATGCTTTAAATTCTAATATTGTTCTTACTCCTGGTTCTGGAAGTACTGCTGGATCGGCTAGACCAAGTGGTGCAATAATTCCAGGGCAGGCTGTTGTTTGGGGGTGCGGTGTTAGATCTACTGCAGCGTATAAATATATTCCTGGCAATTGTCGTTATATGCTGTGAAAAGAGTAAAATAGTTATTTCAAGGATAAAATATCAAAATTTACTATGCCAGTACGTATTAAAGCATTTTTAATTCATGGACTGATTTCTGTTTGCATTGCCTTATTGGTAATTGGTCTTGTTTTTTTTATTTGGTATCCAGCTCCGTTAGCTAAGGCTGTCGGGGTGACGCATGTTTTTTTAATAATGTTAGCAATAGATGTGATTTTAGGGCCAGTGCTAACTCTTCTTGTTTATAAGCAGGGTAAAAAAACACTAGTTTTTGACTTAACGGTGATTGCTATAATACAAGTCAGTGCTTTAGGGTATGGATTATGGACAATTTCTCAGGGGAGGCCAGCTTGGGTTGTATTTAATGTCGATAGGTTTGATAGTGTAAGGATAAATGAAATAGATAACAGAAATATTAATAAAGCAAAATTAGAATACAGAAGTCCATCCCTGTTGTTTCCACAATGGGTTGCGTCAGTGGCACCTAAAAACATAGAGGCGAATAATACAGTCACATTTGAGGCAATATTTTCTGGTATTGATATAGCTCAGAGACCTAATCTATATGTATCTTTAAAAAGTCAGAATAAGATTCTGAAAAAAAAGACAATTCCACTTGATCAATTGTATAGCTATAATAATCATAATTCAGTTGATATTATTTTAAAAAAATATCCTCAAGCTACAGGGTATCTACCTCTCAAAGCAAATGCTGTTGACATGACGGTACTGATAAACAAAGAAAAAGGTAAAGTCGTAAAGATTGTTGATTTGCGGCCTTGGAACTAACTGAGCGTACCAACAAAAAAACAGTTTAAAAGAGCTTCGATGTATAATGCAGCGAAGCTCTTCTTTGTATCGAAATATGCAAAATTTATGTCTATTACTGGCAGCGCTGCTGTTTAGTTTTGCTTGGCTCTCGCCATTTCACACTTATCCTTGGGTTACGTTCTCGAGTGAGTTAGCGAGTTTTGGCGCTAGTTTGGTACTGCTTGCTATTTTTTTTAATAAAAATATAAAAATTGCTCGCCCTCAAATTCTGATGCTGGTTCTTACTTTTATCCCTTTAGTTCAATGTGGCTTCGGGTTAATTACTGATTTTAGTGTTGGATTCTTAAGCTTTTCATATCTGTTTATGTTTTGGCTGATGATCGTTATTGGATATAACTTATCTTTACAGTCAGAACAGCGTGAAAGAATCATGCTAGGCGCAAGTTATTTATTGTTTAGCATATCTTTTATAAGTTCCATTATGGCGATCTTGCAATGGTTAAACATTGAAAGCCATTTCGATGTAGTAATGGGGTTGAGAGGGAGTCGCCCTTATGCAAATTTTGGACAGCCTAATAATTTAGCTACTTTTTTAATTATCGGATTAATGGGAGCCTTATACATATATGAAAAGAGAAAACTGACACTATGGCTGCTCATCCCAATAAGTAGCATCATTCTTTTTGCAACTGTTCTTACTCAATCTAGAACATCTTGGATCGTATGCATTTTCTTCTTCTTATATTGGATTTATAAACAATATCGAAATTCACCACGATTTAATTTTCCTAAATTATTGCTATGGACAGCTTTTTATTTCGTCTTGGCTGCATATGTGTTGCCTTTATTTACACAGATTTTGACTTCAAGTATTGATACTGGCGTTACGCAGACAGCGTCAATTGCTCAACGCGCTGGTTCTGGGCATGAACGTTTAGGGATGTGGATGCAAATTCTGCACGCGATTGCTGAGAGGCCTTTATTGGGCTATGGTTGGAACCAAACAAGTATAGCAGTAGTCGAAAGTATTCAATTTAATACCGTTCAAGTCTGGTTTAATAGTGCGCACAATGTTTTATTAGATCTGCTGGTATGGAATGGGGTGCCGCTTGGTCTTTTGATCATTACATATGTAGCATTGTGGCTGTTTTGGCTGAGTAAAAATGCAAAAGATATGACGTCTATCATTGCATTACTCATGGTAAGTGCAATCTTAATCCATGCTCTACTGGAATTTCCTCAGCGTTATGCTTATTTCTTATTACCTTTAGGTTTTCTATTAGGTTTGGTGCAAGCTCAAACACCAAATCTAAAAAGTATTGTACTCAATAAAAATGTGATCCGTTGTATTGGGTTGATGGCGCTGGTTGTTTTTCTTTTGATTTGGAGAGACTACAAGCTTTTCCAAGACAACAGTCGACTGGTCTTTAAAGGTAAGCAGCCAACAGAAGAAATTTTGGGTAGTTCAAAAATCTTGATTCTGACACAGTTTCACAAACGATTAGATTGGATTGCTTTGAATCCTAAAACTAAAATGTCGGAACATGACTTGAGTCTACTGGGTGAAATGGTAAAAAATAAAGCGACTCCATACAACCTGAAGAAGTATGCTCAACTCCTTGCATATAATCAGAAAGCTGAAGAGGCTGAGCGATATTTATTGGTCTTACAGCGGTTATATAAGCAGAAAATTAGTTTAGCGGAAATTGTTGAATTAAATAGTCGCTAGAAATAAAAAAGCCCTTTCAAAAAAGGGCTTTTTTATTAAATTTGGCTTTGGATGTAGTTTTCAATACCAACATTCTCAATAAGATCTAATTGTGTGTCTAACCAATCCCAGTATTCTTCTTCTTTCTCTAGAATTTCTTGAACTAAATCGCGAGTTACATAGTCTTGTTGTGTTTCTGATAGTTCAACAGCTTGCTTTAATGCCTCTATATTCTCTTTTACTTTGCGAATATCACAATTTAAAACTTCTTCAGTGTGTTGTCCTATATAGAGCTTACCTAAATGCTGTAGGTTTGGTAGTCCTTCTAAGAAGAGAATACGTTCAATAATTTTATCCGCGTGTTTCATTTGGCGAATAGACTCTTTGTATTCCGCAGAACCTAATTGTTCAATTCCCCAGTCATTAAACATGCGTGAGTGTAAGAAGTATTGGTTAATTGCAGTTAAATGGTGATAAAGCACCTGATTCAGTTGATTAATAACTTCACGATTGCCTTTCATTACACTTACTCCATATCCACCAAATGATGCCTTATTCACTAAGACAATTTATATTATCTTAATCAACAAATTATAATCTTGCGAGTAATTTATAGAACGGCAAATGAAAATCACAATCAGAAAGATGAAGACTGGACAGTAATTGATGGAGTGGTTTTAATGATCATAAAAAAACCGCTTCACTGTAGAACCTAAGATCTATTGAAAGCGGTGGAGTCGTAACAGTGTAGAGAAATATTCGGTTAAGCTGCGATTGATATGCGAGCAGCAATTTCAGCTAATTCATCGCTAATAATTGCGCGTGCTTCTGGAGCACAACGACCACAGCATGTTCCTAAGTCGAGTAAGTCGCGAATTTCACGATAGCTCTCAGCGCCATTTGCAACAGCGTCTTTGATATCTTGATCTGTAATTCCACGGCATAAACACACGTACATGGGAGTGATCTACAAATATAAATGCGATAATTGATATTATTGATAATTGTTATCGTTTGTCAATGAATTTCATTCCAATAGCTGATTTATTCTTATTGAGAATTTGGATAAAAAAATACCTCTTGAGTGGAAATCCGAGTTGTCGTTGGATTTTTGTTCAGGAGGTACTGGTATTTTATAAATGGGTTTTGAGTTTATATATTTGGTTTTAAATGATAAATTATGGAATGATAACGATACCATCCATTTCTACCAAAGCGCCTTTAGGCAAGCTTGCAACACCAAGAGCAGCTCGAGCAGGGTAAGGTTGCGCAAAGTATTCGCCCATAATTTGGTTAACAAGCTGGAAATGAGATAAGTCTGTAAGAAAAATATTGAGCTTAGCAATGTCCGCTAGACTGCCACCTGCGGCAGTACATACAGCTTTGAGGTTATCAAATACACGACGAATCTGTGCTTCAATCCCATCAACAAGTTCCATACTATAAGGATCTAAGCCGATTTGGCCAGAAAGGTAGAGCGTGTTGCCAACTAAAATTGCTTGTGAATAAGTTCCAATAGCAGCAGGGGCGTGTTCAGTATGAATGACTTGACGTGACATTAAGCTCTCCTATGTCCTTTTTATCTCGAAACAAAGAGACTTTAACACAAAAGTGTTATCACGGAACTGTTGAATACTGTTTAGTCGCTCTTGATTTAAGTGAATTTTAAAAATTATACATTTGATATAAAAGTGATAAATCTCTAAACAATAGGCAGTGTTATCAGGCTTTGGCGACATCTGCTTGCACAATTGGCATATTGAGACGTTCGATTCGCGGAAAACCAAAATGCATACGTAAATCACGAATGATTTGAGCGATTTGATTTCGATTGCTCACAACAATATTGACATAGGTTTTTTGATCTTGGGATTCGACCATTTCGACACCAGTCTTTGCTTTACGGCACTGGTAAATTAAATCTGATATTTGTTCATCATTCATTGCCATATGAATGCATAGATATGCACTGAAACGTACATCATCGACTTCTTCTGCTTGCCAGTGCAGTGGCATTATATTTTCAGGATGAAGATGTTGTTCATGCAATAAGTTGCGGCAACGTGAGCGATGTACTATTAATCCACGACGAGAAAGATGTCCTTGGATTGGATCACCTAAGACTGGATTACAACAATGTGCATATTTTACATCTACACCATCTGTACCTAAAATCAAACGCTCAGATGTCTCGTGATGATTTGAATGATAATCTTGTGCAAACAGATGGTTAGCAACGAGTTGAGGTAATAAATCGCCCACTGCAATTTGCTCGAATAAGGTATCTTTACTACTTAAATGACGCCATTCGAGGACATTGATCCAGTCTGCTGGAGAGAGATCATTAATGGAACGATTAAATAATTTTAATGCTCGATTCAATGCTTGTTGGCCGACTAAACGTTGCTCTTCAATATCTTGATCTCGCAGCATATTTTGTAACGCGCGTCGTGCTTTTTGCGTATTGATAAAGCTCAGCCAATCTGGGTTTGGTGTGGCGAGAACATCTGTAATAATCTCAACCACTTGTCCGCTATGTAATGGTGTTGAAAGTGGACGAATCTCACCATCAATTTTTGCACCGACAGCATGATTACCTAGAAATAGGCTTGCTGAATATGCGAAATCGACAACGGTTGCACCTTGGGGTAACTCATGAAGTTGCCCATGTGGTGTATAAACCCAAATCTTCTCTTGGTGTAAATAATCTAATAGATCGCTAAAGGTGGTTTTTGCACAATCACTATCAATTAAGGTGTTTAAATTCTGCATTGAGGCTTGAATCGCTGATCGACAAGCTTGAGGTGCATTTTCACCAAGTACCACGCCAAAACGAGCGGCTTTTCGCATTAGTTCTGTTTGGATAGTGAGAGAAAGTGTGGTTTTCTCACCTTTTAATTTGATCATTAATGATTGATTGCCACCTGGTAGGGGCCGACGAATATAATCTTTATATTGTAATACTTGAAAATTAGCTTTAAGTGCTTCAACTAAACGGTCACAGTCAGCAATGCTTTGCAGAATAATTTCGAAAGCATGGCTATGGCTGAGTTCGTTTAAATCAATTTCATTTTTCACAAAGTGGCGCAGCAATTCAATATTGTTATTTTTCTTTTTAATGCGGCCTTTAATGTCGTAAGTATCGAGTAAGTCTGAGAGTTTCTGCTCCCAAACAGCTTGGTACTCACAGCGTTTAGGTTTAGTTTCTAACAATGCTGACTGAACATCATTAAACATATCTAAATCAAGATTCTGATAGCAAAGATGTTCTAAATTATCGGCCATCTCATTCATACCAACGAGACGAGCCATTGGCACAAAAATATCAAAGGTTTCTTGGGCAATACGCGCACGTTTATCTGGGCGCAATGCATCAAGCGTCGTCATATTGTGATAGCGATCTGCTAATTTAATAATAATGACACGCGGATCTTGTAGGGTTGCTTGCAGAATTTTTCGAAAAGATGCCGCTTTGTTATATTCCTTATCACTTGAATGGCTAAGTTTAGTTACACCATCGACAAGTTCGGCAACAACAATTCCAAATTTTTCACCGATTTCATCTTTGGTAAATTCAGTATCTTCGATCACATCATGTAATAAAGCCGCCATAAGTGTGTCAGCATCGAGACGCATATGGGCCAAGATACAACTGACGGCAATAGGATGTAATACATAGGGTTCACCACTCTTACGGGTAATGCCACTATGTGCCAAATCAGCGAAATCGCAGGCAGCAAGCACTTGTTGAACGTCACTATCTTTTAGATAGGCATCAACAATAACTTTAAGTTGTTGCTTGGCTTGGCTGACCTCTTCGCCTGGCATAAAAACACCTTTTATAACATGAATTCAGTAATGAGTAGCTTAACTTCTAATGAAAAGCATATTGATAAACTTGTCAATTTGTTCGTTATGAAAAATCGTAAATTTTTTCAATGAAGTATATTGTTTTTACCAATATAAGCCCGAATTTTTCAATAAACAAAAAAGCCCAGTGTCTTCACAATGGGCTTCTAAGTAAAGGTTGTTTTACTTAAAAAGTAAAGCCTTCTAAATTTAGAGAGTTTGTAGACAATACCATATCAAGGTTTGAAGTTTGGTAGTCTTGATCGCGTTGTTTCAAAATATCTTTAGTAACATGACCCACTGCGATTTCACGTAATGCAACTACGGTTGGCTTGTCATTATCCCACTCAACAGTTGGTTCCATACCTTGACGTGCTAATTGACGTGCACGTTTACTCGCTACCAGTACTAACTCGAAGCGGTTATCTACATGGTCTAAACAATCTTCAACGGTTACACGTGCCATAAGTTGTCTCGTTTGAACATCACATTTGAAAGACTAAATAGTATAAAAGGCTTTTATCCAAGACTCAAGTTATTCGCGATTGAGGCTAATTAAGTTTTCGATCAGCTGTTGATGACGAGTGCTTTGTTGCAAGGTAACTAGACGGCTTGCAGTGATGATTGCTTCTAGATCATGTACCGCTTTGTTGAAATCATCATTGATGATCACATAATCAAAATTAGAAAAATGACGCATATCTTCCACTGCACAACTAAGGCGATGTTCAATCACATCCACTGAATCTGTGCCACGATTAGATAGACGTTGTCTTAAATCATATTGTGTTGGTGGGAGGATAAAAATTTGTTTTGATTCAGGAAAAAGTCTGCGAACTTGCTCTGCACCTTGCCAATCAATCTCTAATAAAACGTCATGACCTTGTTGAAGCTGTTCTTTTACTTTAGCTTGCGATGTACCGTAGTAATTTCCAAATACTTCTGCGTATTCGATAAAACCACCTTGTTCAACTTGAGCTAAAAATGTTTCTTTGCTGGTAAAATGATAATGAACACCATCGAGTTCACCAGGACGTTGATCGCGTGTTGTATGTGAGACAGAAACGTGTAAATTGCTGACTCGATCGAGTAGGGCTTTAACCAAAGATGTTTTGCCTGTTCCTGAGGCAGCAGAAACGACAAACAATAGACCCGACATGATATTTTTCCTGATATGATAAAATATCTTGGCTATTGTAGTGTAGCGCACCATTAAACGAAATAGTTTGGTGTAAATATTCAGATCATGAGAGAGGATGTTATGGAAATCGTGTTGGCCAATCCACGAGGTTTTTGTGCTGGTGTTGACCGTGCTATAGCGATCGTCAATCGAGCATTGGAATGTTTTAATCCACCGATTTATGTTCGGCATGAGGTGGTTCATAATAAGTTTGTAGTTGATGACTTACGTCAGCGTGGTGCAGTTTTCGTTGATGAATTAGATCAAGTACCAGATGATTCTATTGTGATTTTTAGCGCACATGGCGTTTCTAAAGCAGTACAGCAAGAAGCTGAGCGTCGTGGTTTAAAAGTATTTGATGCAACCTGTCCGTTGGTCACCAAAGTTCATATCGAAGTGACTAAATATGCACGTGAAGGGACTGAAGCGATTTTGATTGGGCATGAAGGCCATCCAGAAGTTGAAGGCACGATGGGGCAGTATGATAAGTCTCAAGGTGGTCAGATTTATTTGGTTGAAGATGAGCAAGATGTTGATGAGTTAGTGATTAGACACCCTGAAAAGGTGGCTTTTGTTACCCAAACAACGCTTTCAATCGATGATACTGCAAAGGTTATTGATGCGTTAAGAGCTAAATTTCCCCAGATTCAAGGGCCACGCAAAGATGATATTTGCTATGCCACTCAGAATCGCCAAGATGCCGTGCGTGATTTGGCTGAACAATGTGATGTAGTGCTTGTCGTTGGCTCTCCAAATTCATCTAATTCAAATCGTTTGCGGGAACTTGCTGAGCGTATGGGAAAATCTGCATATTTAGTAGACAATGCTGATCAGCTTGAAAAAGTGTGGTTTCAGCAGGATAGTAAGATTGGTGTGACTGCTGGAGCATCAGCGCCTGAAATATTAATTAAACAAGTAATTCAGCGTTTACAAGATTGGGGAGCAACTCCTCCAAAAGAGTTACAAGGTACAGAAGAAAATATTACTTTTAGTCTACCAAAAGAGTTGCGTATACAGGTGATACAAGCCTAATTTTTAAAGAAAAATGTGAACTTGAAACGGATGGAGTGCACTCCATCCGTTTTTTTATGTTACTTATCTACTTTGTATTGGTTATGTAAGAGATAAGTTTATTATTAATATAAGTAAAAGTTTTTCTTGGGTGCGGAGCGATGGGGAAAAATCGAGGATTCACCTTAATAGAATTGATGGTGACAATTGCTATATTGGCAATAATTGCGACGTTAGCTGTACCTACTTTTGGTGATTTAGTTGAAAAACAAGATTTAAATAAGAGTACTCAAAATCTAGTAGGAAAATTGAACAGTGCTCGCTCGAGAGCAGTATTAGAGAGAAGGAGTGTCATTGTTGAGCTAAATTCCTCTTTGCCAGATACATCTTCTACACTTTATTGGAATCCTACAGGCGCGGCAGTTTTGAAATCAGGTTCACCAACTTCTGTTGAGTTTCTTTTGAGCGGGGGAGTAAAGGATTTTGATGCAAAAATTAATGGTCAGCCGTTTGTAATCTGTAGCAAAGCAGGTGGGGTACATGCGAAGAGGGTTAGTATTTCACTGATGGGAACTATACAGATAGAAGAAGGGGCATGCTAATGAAGATAATAATAAAGCATCAGCGTGGTATGGGGTTAATGGAAATCCTCGTTGCATTATTGGTTTTAGCTATAGGTGTTTTAGGGTTTATTGCATTGCAATATCGTGCAGTTGAAGCTACATCTGAAAGTTCTTATCGGGTTCAAGCTATTAATGTTGCTAGAGATTTAGCAGAAAGAGTTCGGGTGAATCGTGGAGCCTTAGCAACTTACGAAAGCGAGATTCAAACTCCAGCTAATCAAAGTGGTTTTGCTAAAAATTGCTTTGAAGAAAGTTGTTCTACAACAGAGTTGGCTGATTTTGATGTGGCTCAAGTATTTCAACGCGCTAGAACATTTGGAATGGCTATTAACCTAGTTGAATGCCCTGGAAATGTTGATGGAAGAAATTGTTTTTATATCGCTTGGGGCGATACGGCCCCTTTAGATGGAGCTATAGATGGTGAAGGGAATTGTACAACAAGTACGGCTTACGATCCAGCATCAACTTGTTTGATAATGGAGATGTATTAATATGAAATCTCAAGCAGGTTTGACTTTAGTAGAGTTAATGATCTCCTTAGCATTGGGGTTGGTAATATCTGCTGCAGCAATAATGTTATTCATAACTGGGCAAAAAAGTTATTTATTACAACAAGGTGTGGCTGAAGTCCAAGATAATGCTAATTTTGGTTTAAATTACATTACTAAAGATATTCGATTGTCTAATTTAAATTCGACTAAATCTTCTATCAATGACCAAACATCTTATGGGGGAGTAGTTTTAACTTCATCAATAAATGCAACAACTGATACCACATATACACCAGCCAGACCTTTGAGTAATTTGTTTAGAACAATAATTGGAAATAGTGCGAATGTTAATTTGTTATCTAGAAGCCAAGGTATGACGCCAGGGACGGTCCCAGGTTGGACAGGGGTTTCAAATGCACAAACAAGCGCTGGTGATTCATTGGCAAGTGACCAGCTAACAATTCAATATAAGCCGCAATATTCACGTGATGATAAAGGGACAGCTGTAACTACTGATGATGAGTGGGTTGGTGGATATGATTGTGAAGGTCGGGAGTTGCGATTTAGAGTTGAGGATGCTGGTGGAGGATTACCTTTCGGACAACAAATGGTTGTGCAGCGTTATTTTTTACGTGTAGATGCAAATGCAGCTAAAGATGAACCGAATAGTCCACTTGCCTTGGCTTGTGAAGCTGGTTTTTATGCTGTGGCTGATACTCCAGAGGTAAAAAGAATTGAAGGGGGAGCTCCATCTCAGGCTTTAAATACACGTGTATTTGGAAGTACTGGTGGTGAAGTTATTTTAAAGCGTGTTGATTATTTTAGAATCTTGCTTGGAATACAAAATGCTGATGCATATCAATATGTCTCGATTAATGACTATATGGGAATGGCAAGTCCTCGTCCGCGTATTTTATCTTTACAGTTGGGTGCGTTAGTACGCTCCTCCCAATCAGCAGGTAACGGTATTATAAACGATGATCAAGAGTTTCAGGTGCTAGATCAAGCGGTTAAAATTAAAAAACCTACTCAAAATAGCCCTAAATATGTAAGACAAGTGGTTTCACAAACGATTGCACTGCGAAATACTTTTGGGGAGAGAGGGGTATGAATAATCAATTATCCCAACGTGGGGCGGCACTTATCGTAGTGATGATAATGCTTGTTGTTATAACTATAATTGGAACAATAGCAGTACGACAAAGCATTATTTCTCTGAATATTGCGACAAATGGACAAGCACAGCAATTGTTATTACAAAACTCTGATGCCGCGTTCTTTAATGTGGAGAAAGAGGATAATTTAATTCAAAGCCTAACCGCAAGTGGTATGTTTGGTTATATAAATGGGGCCGCTAATAAAGATAAAGAAATGGTGTTTTGTTTCCGTGGTTCTGAGAGCAGTTTTTTTGATATTGAACGTGCAAGCCTCATATATTGGGAAGCAGCAAAGACTCAACCGACAAAAAATGCTCTTGGATCGGATGGTTATTGTAGTGTTTCTGCTACAAGTAATAACTTTTTCACCTCAGGTCGTAGAGTTGTTATGACTCAGGTTTCTGTGAAATTTTCGAGTCAATCTGAAAATGATCCATTCTATGGAATGCAGTATGGGACTGATGAGAAAGGTGTAAAATTTGAAAAAAATAAACCTGTTAAAGTATTTGCAGTTTCTATTATGCCAACATTTTCAACGGAGTCGGCTTCCAGTATTGATGAATGCCTTAACTCCCATATGAGTGAAGTTAGTATTCCAGCGGGAACAACTGTTCCGTCCAATTCAACTTATAGACAGAGTGTCACTGATTGTTTGGCGAGTAAAAATATACCCTTTACTTCCCAAGTCACTGAATATCTGATTGCACAAGATTTTGTATAATTGGGAGTAAGGAAAATGGAACAAATTAAAAAAATAGAAAAAGAATCTTTTAGTCAAAAATTGCTTGCTACGAGTATTACTGCTATCTGTACTAGTTTAATAATGGTAAGTGTTACACAAGCAAGTGATGTAGAGATATATCAAGAAGCTAAATCTGGTCAGATAACATTAATGTTTATGCTAGATATTTCTGGAAGTATGGATGCTTTTGATGCCCCTAGTAGTGGCACTACTGGTACAGTAACTTCAACGAATGGTTCGGCAATTACAACTTATAGCCGCAGGTACAGTGATGTAACTGAGAATGTAAGACTTTATTATTATATGCGTACGGGTGGGTTCTCTAATAGAAAATGGTGGAGTTGTGGAGTCGGTGGCTCAACCTCTCAAAGTGATTGTGTAATTGCACTAAATTCGCAACCATCAACAAATGGAATGTCTAATAGTAGTAGCAGTGATCCTAGATATTTTTATAAAGATACAACTGGAGAAACTGTTAGATATTTTGACCGCATTACACGTTTAAAAGATGGAATGTTTGATCTTTTATATGGCAATACGACCAAAGGGATCACCCGAATTTCTGATGATAAAGTGATAGGGTTATCTACATTAGGGGCTTATTATAATAATAGTAATTATAATACTGGCGCGGTCTTAGTTCCTGCAAGGAGATTGGATTGTATCTATGGTAAAGTTGGCTGTTCAAATATGCCAAATAATGGGAAAAGCCAACGAACTATTTTACTTGAGACAATTGGTGGTTTTAAAGCTTCAACGAATACTCCAACTGCGCGTTCCTATGCAGAAGTTGCATCCTATTTATTTGGTACGACGACAGGAGGGACGGAGCGAGGTATCATTGGGCGTTCACCTTTATCGTACTCAAATCGTTTTTATCCATGTACCAGTATGACTGCAACGGGAGGTTGTAATAGTTATTCTAGTAGCTATATAACTCTGCCAAGTTATGACAGTTATGGATATGATAATAATTACTATTATTTCTATAAAAATAATATTGCCAATTCAAGTGCAAGTGGTTTCCCATACTCTTCAGATGAAACCAAAAATGCTGCGAAAACATTGTATATACAGCCAGATTCATTAATTCAAAACGATGATATTAAAAAATGTAGTGGACAAGGAGTCTATGTCTTAACAGATGGAGCGCCAAATAGTAATACCGAAACGCAAACATTGATGCAGGCCGCCTTGGGCTCAAAAGGCTCAGCTTTTAGTTGTACAGATTCATCGTCCGGTTGGAATTGTACGCATGAATTTGTAAAAACTTTGCTTGATCAATCTAAAAATCCTGCAGCTTTAAAAATTAAAACAGCGGTGGTTGGTTTTGGATCAGACTTTAATGATTTATCTTCCTTTGATAGAGCAAAAACTCAAGCCGAGAATATTGCTGCTTTAGGTACTATTGATAGCAATGTGAAAAATGCTGCGTATTGGGGAATTATTGGGGAAGGTGGGTGGTATTCTGGAAATAGTTCTCAGGATGTAGTCGATAGTGTTAATGCTTTTTTAGGTGACTTAAATACTGATATACCTTCTGTGACAACAGGTTCCCCAACTATTCCAAAAGACGCATTAAATCCAGCAGTTTTGCAAGATGATGCTTATTATCAACAATTTCAACCGACTCCGGATAAGAACTATCAGCTTTGGACAGGGAATCTTAAAAAATATTTAGTTGCTGCTTCTGGAAAACTAGAAGGGAAAAATGGTGCAAGCGTCACTGATAGCAAAGGGCAACTTATCACTCCTACTTATGATGCAAATGGAAAACTCCTTTCTGCTACCTACGATTTCTGGGCGGCTGCTGTAAGTAGTAATTCTTCTATAGTGGATGCCGATGAGAGTACTGCAGGAAGTAAAAGATTTTCTGCTAAAGGTGGAGCTTGGTCACAGCTAAAATTACGCACTTCAACAGATGGAATGCTACAACGTAAATTATTTACTAACCGCATAGCAAGTGGTACTGGAACATCAACAACCTTTATCGATGGTAATAGTTTACGTCGAGTGACCACAAATGATCTTGCTGATGCCTCATATCAAAATGATTCGAGCCGTGGTTATTTAATTAGCTTATTGGGCTTTTCTGTTGATGCAGCTAATCCTTCATCGATCACTGCAAGCTCTTTAACGAATGCTTCCGAGTTGCGTCAAATGGGGTCGGTAATGCACTCTTTACCTATTCTGGTTACAAATAAAGGAAAAGTAAGTTACAACGCATCTACTAAAAAAATTGTTTCTACCAATCGGGAAGATTATGTGCTGTTTGGTACTACACAAGGTTTGGTTCAAGTTGTTGATGCTAAAACTGGCGAAGAAAAGTTTGCTTTTGTTCCAAATGAAATGGTTGAGAGCCAGAAGGAAGCGTTTATTAAATACACTTCTACTAATGGAGGTATGAACAATCTTTATTATGGTGTGGATGGTCCATGGGTGTTACATACAGAATATGTAATTGATAGTTCAGGAAATTTGACAGTTGGAGCTGGTAAAGGACTTAACCAATACGGTAAGCAGCTTGCTTACGGTGGTTTGCGTATGGGAGGGCGTAGTTATTATTCTTTAGATTTACAAGACATTAATACCCCTAAACTTAATTTCAAAATTAGTCCAGATTTGGTAACCAGTGGTCCTTTAAGTTATATGGGGCAGAGTTGGTCAAAACCATCAATTGGATATGTAAACTGGAATGGCGTACGTAAGCTAGTAATGTTTGTTGGTGGTGGATACGACACTGGCTATGAAAATATTACTTACGATCAAACTAATAAGAAAGGCGCTGGTGTATATATGTTTAGCGCTGAAGGTAGTGATGCAGGAACACTACTATGGTGGGCGAGTGCAAATGCTAGTAATAGCACCTCTACCACTTTACCGATAGGTACTAATAGCCCAAATCTTAAATACAGTGTAGTAAGTGAAATTCGCACCGTAGACAGAAATGGAGATGATTTGATTGATCATTTATATTTTGGTGATCTAGGTGGACAACTATTCCGCATTGATTTGGATAATAGTGCTTCGTCTATAACGGGATTCTCAAAAGCACCAGTGAGACTACTTAACCTAAATACAAGCGGAGGAAAGAGTCCTCGTTTTTATGATATGCCAGGGTTCTCTATATATAGCAATAATGGTGAAACTTTTGCGGTGCTTTCTATTGGAAGCGGGAATCGAAGTAAGCCACTACAAAACTATACTGTAGGAACTTCTAATACTAATTATGATGCTATTTATAATATTTATGATAAAGATGTAGCAAGCAAAAGCCTTTTCACTACAGGGAGTAGTAATAGCCAAAATATAATCAGAACTGGTTTGGGTAAGATCACAGAAGCTAATCGTTATAGTGATACTAATCTTATTGCACCATATGGTTCTAGTAATGGTTGGTATTATGAGTTTGATAATTGCGTAGCTGGAATAGATGGTACTAAAACTGGTTGTAGCGATTATAAGCTTCAAAGTGAGAAGGTTTTTGGTTCTCCGCTCGCAATGAACTATCGTTTATATGTATCAACTTTTGATAGTAGTAAACCTGGTCTTTCTGGTGACTGTGGGGCTGGAGTAAAAGGGGAAAGCTTATTAACTACATTCTGCATGCCGTATGGGCAGTGTAAGTCTTTAGATGATATCGGTGGTGGATCGGGTGGTGGAACTCCACGAGGAGCACCTATTGGTGTTGGGATACATAATGTCACTGTAGGTAATTGTACAGGTGGGGATTGTGATAAGGATAGTGGTGGTGGTGATGAGAATAAAAAAGTAGTCAGTGCGTCTAATTATTGTGCAAGTACAGGTGGTCGTATGACTATTACTGTTACTGGGGGCGTGGGTGAAGGCAATGCAACACAAATGTGTTTAATCCCTCAACGTTGGTATGAAAAAGTTAGTTTGCTTAAATGATGGGGAAATATATGAAACAAACTGTATTTATCCCAAAAGGTTTTACTTTGATTGAGTTAATGGTCGTATTGGTAATTGTCGCGATTTTTGCGGCAATTGCCATCCCTAGTTATCAATCATATGTCCGGCGTGCTAATGCATCTCAAGTTCAGCAGGAAGTTCAGCGGATAGCAGATGAATTATCCCGTTGGAAGTCTCGTAATTTTAATTATTTAGGTTATAACCTCCCATCAAAATCTATTGATAATTATATTATCGAGGTTCGTGATGGGAGTGGATCTAATCCTTCGTTGACAGCTTCTACTGCTGCGGGTCAAGCTTGGGTAATTCGTGCTTTATATAATAATGGTACGGTAGTTAATGAATCCTTTTTATTAACAAGTACAGGAATTCAATGCAAAAATAGAACTAAAGCAAATATAACATTTTCGACTTGCGGCGTTGGTTCGGAGAATTGGTAATGAGAAATCAAGGCTTTAGCTTAATAGAGTTAATGGTGGTTGTGGTTATAATCAGTATTTTAGCCTTAGTAGCTTATCCTTCCTATCAAAGTGTTGTGAGAAAGAGTAATCGTGCTGAAGCTAGAAAAGAAATGCTAGAATTAGCAAATAATTTGCAAAAGTATAAAATAGCGAATTTTAGCTTCATTAAAGCAGATAATTCAGCAGTGACTTTAAGTGATATTGGAGGGAGTAATTATATTCCTGCTTCTGGAGCTCCGCTATATAATGTAGTTTTGTCAGATGTTGGTGCTGGATCTTGGACGCTTACAGCTACACCAATTACAGGTAGTGTGCAAGCTAGCGATGGTTCATTAATACTGAATCAGCGAGGAGAAAAGTGTTGGACTAATAGTACTCAAAATAGTCCAGTGTGCACAACTGTTTCTGCAAATTCATCTTGGGATTAATTTTCTACAGTTTTGATTTTATTCTAAAATAGATAGTTGTTTAGTATTGATATCCTGATCAATTAAATTCAAAACTGTGGATAAATCTAAATTATTCTTCCTTTCAGCATAAAATTAACGTAAAATACCGCCCTCTATTAAAGGGGTTTGAAGTGCTGTCGGTGGTCGACGCAGGGATAATCCGTAAAAACTATAAGGTTGTTCTCATGGTTGTTATTCGTTTAGCGCGCGGTGGTGCAAAAAAACGTCCATTCTATCAAATCGTTGTAACTGATAGCCGTAACGCACGTGACGGTCGTTTCATCGAACGTATTGGTTTCTTTAACCCAACTGCACAAGGTAAAGCTGAAAAAATCCGTTTAGACGCTGACCGTTTTGCACACTGGGTTTCTCAAGGTGCTCAACCTTCAGAACGTGTTGCTTCTTTAGCTGCTCAAGCTAAAAAAGCTGCAGCTACTGCATAATTGTAGTAGATAGCCCATGACACCAGCACAGAATGTTCCCGAAGATCGTATTCAGATTGGACAGTTACGTTCAGCTTATGGATTGAATGGGTGGCTCTGGGTTTACTCAAACACTGAACCTATGAGTAATATGTTTGACTACCTTCCTTGGTACATCGAGACCAAGGCGGGTTGGCAAACAATTGATGTAAAACGTTGGAAACCACATGGCAAAGGCTTGGTTGTTGCATTAAAAGGTGTGAGTGATCGCACTGGTGCAGAAAGTTTAGTCGGTGCAAATATCTGGATTGCTAAATCACAGCTTCCAAAAGCAGATGTAGATGAGTATTACTGGTCTGATCTTAAAGGCCTAACCGTGTTAGGTTTGATTGAAGATGAGCAAGAAGTCAATCTTGGTCAAATCTACGAGCTTTTTGAAACAGGTGCCAATGATGTCATGGTTGTTAAAGCAACTGCAGATAGCATTGATGCCGAAGAGCGAATGATTCCTTGGCATAAAGATGTGGTGCAACGCGTTGATCTTGAAGCTGGTCGTATTTACGTCAATTGGGGCGTAGACTACTAATCCTTAAAATAAGGAATAGTAGCGCAGCAGGAAAATAAAGAAGGAGTCTGCGGTGTTTTTTGCAGTCATCACATTGTTTCCTGAAATGTTTGAAGCGATTACAGCGTACGGGATTAGCGGACGCGCAACAAAAAGGGATATTGTGCAAGTCACTTGCATTAACCCACGAGATTTTGCTGAGGGCAACTACAAACGAGTGGATGAGCGTCCATTTGGTGGTGGTCCTGGTATGGTAATGATGGCTGAGCCGTTAGCAAAAGCAATTACACATGCCAAACAACTAGCAGTGCAAGCAGGATGTGCCAATGTTCCTGTGGTGTATATGTCACCGCAAGGACAGACCTTAAATGAACAGGCAGTACAGCAATTCGTTGATTATGATGGTTTGATTGTATTGTGTGGTCGCTATGAAGGGGTCGATGAGCGTTTAATCCAGCATTATGTTGATCAAGAATGGTCAATTGGGGATTATGTGCTTTCAGGTGGCGAACTGCCTGCAATGGTATTGCTCGATAGTGTTATTCGTCGTTTGCCGAATGTCATGTCAGACGAGCAGTCTGCAATACAAGATTCTTTTGTGGATGGTCTGTTGGACTGCCCACAGTATACCAAGCCTGATCATTTTGAAGGGCTAGATGTGCCTGAGGTACTCAAATCAGGGCATCATGCCAATATTGAGAAATGGCGTTTTTTGCAGCGTTATCAACGAACTTTAGATCGTCGACCAGAATTGGTAGAAAAAGTAGAGTTGACCAAGCAGCAAATTAAATGGTTAAAAAATTCCAAAGATTAAACTGGTATCAGTTTGTCTTTGAACCCAACGAGAAGCATTGCTTCGAGTTATGACTTAAACCTAGTTTAAGTTAAATAATAGGCTCTTTAAGACATTCTGTTTTAAAGGGAAAGTTAAACGAGCGATATGCGCTTTAGCCTCTATCCTCAGCGGTGTAAGAGACCTCTTCTCTCCCGCACATATTGGAGATTCCACAATGAGTGGTAAACATCCTTTAGTTCAAGCTGTTGAAAATGCACAGTTAAAAACTGATATCCCTGCTTTTGCTCCTGGTGACACAGTAATTGTCCAAGTTAAAGTAAAAGAGGGTGACCGTGAGCGTCTTCAAGCATTTGAAGGTGTTGTAATCGCGAAGAAAAACCGTGGTTTAAACTCTGCTTTCACAGTTCGTAAAATCTCTAGCGGTGTTGGTGTTGAGCGTGTTTTCCAAACTCACTCTCCAATCGTTGCTAAAATCGAAGTGAAACGTCGTGGTGACGTTCGTCGTGCTAAACTTTACTACCTACGCGAGTTGTCTGGTAAAGCTGCACGTATTCGTGAAAAGTTACCAGCTCGTAAACAAGGTTAATTTTAACTTTGTTGTAAAGCAAAAAAATGCGCCAATTGGCGCATTTTTTTATGCTAGTGAGATTTTAAAAGCTATCTTTTTATAATCTCAGTCCTGATTTTGATAAAATGCATGTTTATGCTTTGACTTTTTATTATGAAAAAAAGTTCGTATCGCCATTTGAGTGGTGTTTTCTTATTAAATAAACCTTTAGGTTTAAGTTCTAATTCTGCATTACAAAAAGTGCGTCGTCTGTTTAATGCACAGAAAGCAGGGCATACCGGTGCGCTTGATCCATTGGCAACAGGACTATTGCCAATTTGTTTAGGCGAGGCGACAAAATTTTCTCATTATCTATTGGATTCAACTAAGCGTTATCAAACTACAGTCAAGCTTGGGCAAACCACTTCAACAGGCGATGTTGAGGGTGTTGTATTACAAGAGCGTGTTGTGTCTGCCTTAAATCAAGAGAAGATAGAAGCAGTACTCGAGCAATTCCGTGGCGATATTCAGCAAGTTCCACCGATGTATTCAGCTTTAAAGCGTGATGGGCGTCCTTTATATGAGCTGGCGCGTAAAGGGATTGAAATTGAGCGTGAGGCTCGTCCAGTGACGATCTATGAATTGAAGCTAATTGAGTTTAGTGAGGATAGTCTAACCTTAGATGTCACTTGTTCAAAAGGAACTTATATTCGAGTTTTGGGCGAGGATATTGGCGAAGCTCTAGGATGTGGGGGACATTTAACAAAGCTACATCGTACTCAAACAGGTCATTTTGAGATTGATCCAAGCTATACGATTGAATACTTAGAAAGCCTGTCTCAAGAACAACGTGATGCATTATTGCTACCTGTATTTTCTCCTGTCGCACATTTTCCTAGAGTCCAACTTCCTGAAGGGCGTGAGAAATATTTCGGTAATGGTCAAGAAAGTAATATCGATCATGAAGCAGCCGCTGAAGTTTTAGTTTTTGATGGTGAACGTTGCCTTGGTTTAGCTGAGATTACAGATAAAAAGCGCTTAGTGCCAAAACGTTTATTGAATTTATAAGGTTGTTTTTATGGAGTGGGAGCTGATACTGAGTCTCGTGTTCTTTGCCTTTTGTGCAGGAACAATTGATGCTGCTGTCGGTGGTGGTGGACTTATTCAGATCCCTGCGCTGATGAGTGCGTTACCTCAAACTGCACCCGCTACCATTTTTGGAACCAATAAGATCGCATCGATTTGTGGCACAGGCTCAGCTGCATTTTCCTTCGTCCGACGAGTCAAATTAAAGTGGTCACTGCTCGCAGTGATTGCGGTTTTTGCTTTTATTAGCTCGTTTGTCGGTGCAGCTTGTGTATCGATGGTACCAACAGAAGTGTTGCGTCCAGTAGTCTTAATCATGCTGATCGTGATTGCGATTTATACTTTTATGAAGAAGCAATTTGGACAAGTCCATGTTGATCAACAGATCACACCTCGGTTACTGATCTTTGCTGCTCTTGGGAGTCTTGCAATTGGATTCTATGATGGCATCTTTGGACCTGGCACGGGCAGTTTCTTTATTTTCTTTTTTATTCGTTTTCTTCAAGTTGATTTTTTGCATGCGTCGGCGTTATCGAAGATTGGTAATTTCATGACTAATCTTGCTGCGCTTAGTTTCTTTATCCCGACGGGACATGTATTGATAGCATTGGGATTGATGATGGCAGTTGCAAATATTGCAGGTTCATTATTGGGCGTGCGTTTGGCTTTAAAATACGGTAGCGGATTCATCCGTATTTTATTCCTGATTCTAGTCAGTATCTTGATTTGCCGATTGGGCTATCAAATCATTGTTACTATCTGATTCAAAAGATAAAGGTTTACAACAAAAACACACCTAAACGATGCTGTCTAAAAAACAAACACTTTCTAAGATAAGTATTTAGCCACACACCACAGTATGAGTTTTATGGCATCTTGTATTGTGGTTGTTAGCCAACCTTAGAGGTAAAAATGAATATCTTTGAAGCACTTAGAGAAAGTCATGAACAGCAACGCAGTTTAGCCGATCAATTAATTAAAACCAGTGGATCAAGTGATGAGCGCAAAGAGCTTTTTGCTTTGCTCAAAAAAGAATTATATGCACATTCAGTTGCTGAAGATCGTTATTTATATATTCCGTTAATGTTTGATGATGTGGGATTAGATATTACCCGACATGCATTAGCTGAACACCATGAAATGGATGAACTGGTGGAACAGTTAGAAGACACTGAGATGAGTAATCCAAGTTGGTTGGCAATAGCAAAACAATTAAGTGAAAAAGTCCATCATCATTTAAAAGAAGAGGAGCACAAATTTTTCCAACAAGCAGGAAAAATTTTGGCAGATAGTGAAAAAGACAAATTAGGCAAAAAGTATCTTGCTGAATATCAGAAATACAAAAATACCGATGCCTAATTTTTCTATAAGGTGGTCAATGCGGTTTACTGTATTTGTGACTTTTCACCGCGTAAGGTTACACCAATGGACGCAAGCATAATGCAAAGTAATGCGACCCATTGCAGTAAGCTAATTTGTTCATGCAAGATGACTAATCCAGCTAAGGCTGCTAAAGCAGGTGCAAGACTGGTTAAGGTTCCGTAGCTCAATTTACTTAACCGCTTGAGTGCCATTAAATCTAGCGCATAAGGGATTGCTGTGGCCAAGATCGCAATGACTAAAGCTTTGCCCCAGTATTGAGTATCTAGTAAAGCAGGCGCATTACTCCATAGACCAATCGGTAGCATCACAATGGTCGACATGCCAATCGCAAGAGTTAATGCATGTAAACCAATATTTTGTTGGGCAACACGATGTCCAAATAAGATATAGAGTGCCCAGAAGAAACCAGCACCTAGTGCGCAGGCTGCGCCGATATATGAAAAGTTTTGTTGCTGTGCATCATGCCAAGGTACCATGAGTGCAATGCCTAAAATCGCAAATGCCACCCAAATAAAATCGGTGCGCTGCTTGATTGAAAGTAAGGCCAAACCAAGCGGGCCAATGAACTCTAAACCTACAGCAATACCTTGTGGCAGCTTACCAAGCGATGTATAGAATAAAATATTCATACAACCTAAAGATGCACTATAGAGCAGTAAATCACGCCATTTTAAGTATTTCAGCTTAGAGATGATGGTCCATGAGCGGAACATGATCGCAACGATAATGGTTGCGAAACTCAGCCTTAAAATCGTCACGGTGAGTGGATCAAGCGTCGTAATCAACTGTTTGGCAAATGATGCGCTAATTTGATAAGCCACCATGGATAAAACCATGTACAACACTGCAATCAACTGGAGATTTTTCATGGGAGACCGATCAGACGAATAAGTTAAGCTAAGGTGTAGGCGAGATGATCATACTGTGAGATCTGTATTATTTTAAGATATTGAGGCATTTTATTTAGCCTCTTTTTGTTGGCGTGCATGTTGTGTCGTAAAGGTACACCCAATTGATGCAATGATGATAGTGCCTAATGCTAGCCACTGATTCCACAAAAGCATTTCACCTAAAAATACAAAGCCAGAAAGTGCGGCTACCGCTGGTTCTAAACTCATTAACGTACCAAAGCTAAGCGGTGTTAAGTTGCGTAGTGCAATCATTTCTAAGGTGAAGGGTAATGCACTTGCTAAGATCGCAAGTCCTATAAAATAATAGAGGCTTGGTAATTCAAAGACGCGATCTATTGCACCTGAATATACCGCAAAAGGGAGTAGGCAAAGCATGCCAATTGTCATACCAAGACATACGGTGTGATTGCCTGAAATACCAGATGGTTTCTGTCCAGCGATAATATACAGCGCCCAACAAGCACCCGCGCTAACAGCAAAAAATACACCGACGAGATCGATACCTTGTTGTGCTTGTTGCATTGGGAAAAGCAAAATTAGCCCTAAAATCGCAAAACCAACCCAAATAAAATCAAAACGTTGCTTGGCATGATAGAGCGCAACACTTAATGGCCCAATAAACTCAAAAGCAACAGCAATTCCGAGTGGTAAACGTTCTAAAGATAAATAAAACAGACCATTCATCCCTGCAAGTGCAACACCATAACTGAGGATTGCTTTCCAGCGAACGTGTTTGAAGTTAATTTTCCAGATCCGAAAAATGATGGCCAGAATCATTGCACCAAAACAGAGGCGCATCGCCGAAACGGTTAGCACGGGAAAGCTTTGGAATAGAATCTTTGCAAGTGAACCACTGCCTTGTACACATAACATGGCGATCATAAGTAGTAACACAGCATGTAGAGGTGTCTTGAGCATGGGAGAAAGTCTTATTTTTTGAACAATTGGTATATTATTCACATAATAATTCAAACGCCCATAAAAAAGCCACAGCATAAACTGTGGCTTTTTCTATATTGTTCTAAATTTGCTATTAGAACAATACACGCACGCGAATCGTACCTTCAACTTGGCTTAAGGTATCTAGTGCTTCTTGAGATGCAGACGCATCTACATCCATAACGAGATAGCCGATATCACCTTTAGTCATTAAAGACTGACCGGAGATGTTGATGCCTTGTTCAGCAAATAATGTGTTGATCTTCGATAACACACCTGGCACGTTTTTGTGGATGTGAAGTAAGCGATGCTGACCATCAGAAAGTGGTAATGCGATTTCTGGGAAGTTAACCGCAGAAAGGGTCATACCTTTATCTGAGTAAGCAACAAACTTCTCAGCAACTTCTAAACCGATGTTTGCTTGCGCTTCCATGGTAGAACCACCAACGTGCGGTGTTAAGATCACGTTGTCTAAACCACGAAGTGGTGATTGGAATTCTTCACCATTCGCTTTAGGTTCTTTCGGGAATACGTCAACCGCAGCACCAGCGATGTGACCTGCTTTGATAGCATCCGCTAAATCTTCAATCACAACACATGTACCACGTGCTGCATTTAAGAAGATTGAGCCTTTTTTCATTTTCGCGAACTGTTCTTTCTTGAAGAAGTTACGCGTAGAAGGAACATCAGGAACGTGTAATGTTACAACATCAGCAGTTTCTAAAAGTTCATCTAAAGAGCCAACTTGACGTGCATTACCTAATGGTAATTTAGTCACAGCATCAAAATAGATCACTTTCATACCCAAGCTTTCTGCTAAAACAGAAAGTTGCGAACCGATCGAACCGTAACCAACGATACCTAAAGTTTTACCGCGAGTTTCAAATGAACCCACAGCAGATTTATCCCAACCGCCAGCATGAGTTACTTTCGATTTTTCAGGTACGCGACGAAGCAACAGGATTGTTTCAGCAAGAACCAATTCTGCTACCGAACGCGTATTTGAATACGGTGCGTTGAAAACTGGGATACCGCGAGACATCGCTGCTTTTAAATCGACTTGGTTTGTACCAATACAGAAACAACCAACGGCAATCAATTTATTCGCTGCTTCAAAAACTTCTTCAGTCAATTGAGTACGCGAACGAATACCAACAAAGTGAGCATCTTTGATCGCTTCTTTCAAAGCTTCGCCTTCAAGTGCTGTTTTGTGGTAATCGATGTTGGTATAACCCGCTGCATTTAATGTATCGATGGCATTTTGATGTACGCCTTCTAACAATAGGAAACGGATTTTGTCTTTCGGTAGTGATAGATGTTGGCTCATTACGGCTCCGCTACAAAGGCCAAAATTTAGTTGCAGTACTATAGCATAGAGCTTGGTGTTATAGATATTTCGTTTAAAATTACCTCACTAGAATTGTTGATAATTTTTCAGCAATACATGAATTTTATTGGTTATACACATTTTGTTATTACAGTATCCTTATCCTGCGCTTTATCCCTTGCGCGCTTCTATGTAAAATATAAATATCTAATGTTCAAATCTAAATATATCTAGCTTTGAGCTGTTCTGTAGAGCTTCTATATTTTGGATGATGTTATTTTTCTTTATTTAAGATATTGAAAAATATTAACTTGCAATCCAAAAGCCCGATATTTACTTCTTACTAGGCCTGTAAACGATGAATGCTTCAGTCGCTTTAACACCTGAGTTATTGACCCAATTAACGGCAATTGTGGGTGAAAACCGTATTAAAACCGATGCCGATAGTTTGGAAAATTGGGGACGAGATCATACCAAACATTTTGATCCGAACCCATCAGTCATCGTTTTTCCTTCAAGCACTGAACAAGTTCAATCCATTGTTAAACTTGCCAATCAATTTAATGTTGCGATTACACCATCTGGTGGTCGTACAGGTCTTTCAGCGGGTGCTGTGGCAAATAATGGTGAGATCGTCATTAGCTTTGACAAAATGAACCAAATCCTTGAGTTCTTCCCAGCGGATCGTATGGTACGCGTTCAAGCGGGTGTCGTGACTGAGCAATTACAGGATTATGCTGAACAACAAGGTATGTATTATCCAGTTGATTTTGCATCGGCAGGTTCTAGTCAAATCGGTGGAAATATTGGTACTAATGCAGGCGGTATCAAAGTAATTAAATACGGCATGACACGTAACTGGGTGTTAGGTCTAACGGTTGTCACAGGTAAAGGCGATATTCTTCGTTTAAATAAAGGCATGATTAAAAATGCCACAGGTTATGCCTTACAGCATTTATTCATCGGTGGTGAAGGAACTTTGGGTCTAATCACTGAAGCTGAAATCAAGCTTGAGCGTCAACCACAAAACTTGCAAGTGATGGTTTTAGGCACGCCAGATTTTGATGCAGTGATGCCTGTATTACATGCTTTTCAAAAAGAAATCGACTTAACGGCATTTGAATTCTTTGGTGAAGTGGCAATGCAAAAAGTGTTGGATCGTGGTCATGTACAACGTCCATTTGAAACAACTTGCCCATTTTATGTGTTACTTGAATTTGAAGCGCCATATGAGCCAATCATGGACAAAGCCATGCAGATTTTTGAGCATTGCATGGAACAGGGCTGGGTTGTTGATGGCGTAATGAGTCAAAGCTTGGATCAAGCACAAAGCTTATGGCGTTTACGTGAAGATATTTCTGAGTCAATTGCGCCGTTTATTCCTTATAAAAATGATATTTCAGTGTTGATTACGCATGTGCCTGCGTTTATTGCGGAAATTGATGCCATCGTTTCACAAAACTATCCAGACTTTGAAATCTGCTGGTTCGGTCATATTGGTGACGGTAACTTGCACTTAAATATTTTAAAACCTGAAAACTTAACTAAAGACGAATTCTTTGCGAAGTGTCAGGTGGTGAATAAATACGTGTTTGAGACTGTGAAAAAATATGATGGTTCGATCTCTGCCGAGCATGGTGTGGGGATGACCAAGAAACCATATTTAGAATATTCACGTTCACCTGAAGAAATTGAATATATGAAAGCATTGAAATTGGCATTTGATCCGAATGGGATTATGAACCCAGGAAAATTATTTGATCTTTAATGCTTGATTAAATAAAAGAAGTTCTGTTAAAAGCGTATCGAAAGATGCGCTTTTTTATTGTTTAATTATATGTTTTAGAAAATTTCTGTATAGCCTAATACTTATGAGCCAGAGAGTTTCTATGGGTGTTAAGATGGGTATTCTCTACTTTTGAAGGATTAAAAGTAGGCAAAAAATCCTTTGTGAAACTGACAGTACATCCTTGTACAGCAGTTCCACATAGCGGCATTCGTGCCGCTGGCAAGATAGTAAATTTGAGCTTTGACTTATCTGTCCCTATACGCTTTCCAACCCGTCAAAATATGATAAATCAGTGGTAAAAGACACACGGAAAATAAGCCACAAATCGCAACAACCCACACAGGTAAATCACGCGGATTACCTAAAAAGAAATAAGCAAAAACTGCGTAAGACAACATAGCAAACATTGCCATTGTGCCAAGTGTGAGTGTTACTCTAAAAATTAAAAAGCTCGCAAACTCCTTATACGGTTTCATCTCTCGATTCATCCCATAGGCAATGATCATCAACAAGACAAAACCCAATATAAACAACATAAATACAGCAGCAGCAAAGAGCAGCATGCTCCGCCAACTTTTTTCCTGAGCATTATGATCACCATCTTTATAAACGACAGTCAGATGATCACCAATAATAGGAGCATCACTAGAGCGGATTGAATTATCTATGGTGATAATTTTATTGTGTTGGTCTTTAAATTGCACTTGAGCGGTGTGCATTAAAGTTTGTGTTCTGTATTTTCTGCCATTTGAATCGGTACGCTCAGTATCAACCCATTCGGAATTATAGCTCACGATTTTGGCATCATAGGTTGGCTTAGTTGCCAAATCATAAACAGCCTGTGAAACCCAATAACTAAATGGAAAAAATAAAGCGCTGATGCTAAAAACAACAGCAAATAAATAAGTAAACTCAAGTTTACTACTTTGACGATTATCGGCTAAACGCTTTAGCCAAAGCCTAGTTAAAGCAAAAGACCAAATACATAAGATCACAAAGACAATCAAAAAAATTTGTCCTGCATGAGTCAGTTGCATGATTGATCCTATTTGTTATATTGAATGAGTTGATTTTATCGAATGGTTATCTTTTTAAAATCAAATGAATTAAAACAGTAAAAAATATTATTGTCTCTCGCAAGTCTTAATTTTTGAACAATGAAGTTATCCAAATGAATATCCATCATGAAATAGAAAAACTTTTCCAGCAACGTCAAGACATCCCATTATTTTATATTGAAAGTGGGAGTCGTCTATGGGGTATGGCTAGCCCTGACAGTGACTATGATGTGCGTGGCTTCCATTTGCCGAGTAAAGATCAATATTTTGACTATAAAAAATATCGTGATTTGATTGAAATCATGGATGGAGACTTTGACTTCGTTTCATATGATCTCGATAAAATGTTTGGATTACTGACAAAAAGTAATCCTACCGTTTTGGAGTGGGTGAGGGCGCATATTGTTTATTTTAATGCCTTTCCAGAATGGCAAACCTTTCGCGATGGATTACTAGAACGAATTGATTACAGCGCTTTGTATCACCACTATTTATCACTGGCAAAAGGTGGCATGAAAGTGATGCAAACTGCGGATAATTTCACCTATAAAAAAGTGTTTTATTCGATCCGTGGATTGATGTCGGCAGAGTTAGCCACGCAAGAAGTGATGCCTGAATTATTGATTACCGATTTATTCGCCCAAGTCTCTGAGCATGATCCATTACGTCATTGGGCAGAAGATTATTTGGAAATTAAAAAACAGCAAAAAGAAAAAGCTCAACTTCCTGAAATGGAACAAACCGCGATTCTGAATTTACTGAAAATCAAAATAGAGCAATTGGCTGCTAAAGAAATGCAAAAAGCTGATCGTCGAGAGGGTTTAGAACGTTATTTAACGGAATATAGTCGCCATTTGAAGCAGCATTATTATCAGTAAAAAATGTCTTTTGCTATTTAACAGGGGGAGATCAAAGGCATTTCTTCTGAATTTATACATTAATCTGCTTGTGCTAAATGTCATCCACAATCTGTGTGCTATTGGTAATATATTGTTTTTGCAAAATAAGTAAATATATCCCAGTAGTGAACAGGTTTTGTGGGTGACGAAGTTTTTGGTTACTTTTTTAAAAAAAGTAACGTAAGTCTATAGGTTATATAGGATGCATCACGGTAAGACACTGAAAAGGAAACTATTATTTCCTTTCTCCTGTAAGACCATCAAGTGATTAGAAGTTTTTAAAAACTAGCTTCTAAAATACGCACTTTGACATTAGCCACATGAGCTTTGGTCGCTTCAAAATGCTTTAGCATATGTGTCGTTTGCATATGCGCTTCTAAATGTTCAGTGCTTTGCCATTTCTCTAACATTACGATGCTATTCTGATTGAGTGCTTGCATTTCTATTGCTGGTAAATGGTCAATCAAAGGTTCATAGCCATGACAACCATCTTCAGCCAATACGGTTGGAATGATTTTTTGGAAAGCATCTAATACAGCTTGGCGATGCTCAGCGCCTTCGTGAGTATAAATTTCAGCAATAATTGTCAACATGATATTTTCTCACTTAATGGTTTGATGTGAAAATCTGATCTAAATGGTTTTTATATGCCTCAAGGTAACTCGGTACGTTCGGCATTTTGATCACATCATTCACGATAAAAGTCGGTAATGATTCCATCCCTAAGAATTGATTGGCTTTATGGAAAGGTAAGTAAACACCATCTACACCAACCCCATGAAAAAATTGCTCAGGATCAGTGAACGCCTCCATTGGTGCATTCCATGTCAGCGATAACATGTATTTTTTACCTTGGATCAAACCACCTGAACCATATTTTTTCGATGCATCAGAACGACTACGACCATCACTGGCATAAAGTGAACCATGACCGATGGTGAATACGTCATCTATGTACTTTTTCATGGTCCACGGTGCACCCATCCACCAACCTGGCATTTGGTAAATCACGACATCTGCCCATAAATATTTTTCAATTTCGGCTTGAATATCATAGTCGCTGTCGGTACGAGTAACTTGTACCTGATGCCCTAATGTTTTTAAATGGGATGCTGAAAATTCAGTAAGCGTGTCATTTAGCTCACCCTTAGAGTGAGCGAATTGTTTTGCACCATTAATAATTAAAATATTGCTCATGTGATGACTCAAAATAGATTTCTAAAACTGGAGCGTATTTTAGAAAATCTATTCATGAGTAAAAATGCATAAATAAGCAAAATACTATTGATTAAAAATCAATAATTGTGCATTGAATACATTTATCCTTGAGATTGTTTTCTTGCTTTGTACCAACGACGAACCCACCAGAACAGTGCGATTACGATATATAGCGGCCAGAACATCACTAACCAAATAATGGTTTCTTTAAAACCATACAGCCCCATTTTAATTGCTTCCCAAACGCGGCTAAGGAGTGGATCACTATCCAAGGTTGCAATACGATTGATATTGAGATCATGGCTTTTTCGGACTTGTGCCTGTTGGAAATACTCAAGACGAATGGTGCTGTAAGCTAAACGATCTTTGACTTCAAGATCAGTGAGTTGTTGTAGCTGATTGTTAACTGTATTTGATTCAGTGTTGCTTTGATTAGCGGTATTAAGTTTTTCTTCGAGTAACTTTAATTCGTAGCGCTTTGCTTCATAGTATTGGGTATTAAAGTTCAGCATCAATGGCAATAAGTTATTGAGAAAGCTGGTGACTTGTTCATTTGGAATGCGCACAGTCAGTTGTGCGATCGGTGTGATTTTTTCATAAATATCTACACTGCCGTCAATACGATCTCGTTCAGAACGATCGCTGATCTGATAATCGATTTGTTTGCTTTCGATATAACCATTGTATTGCAATAACTGTTGTTCGAGGGTTGAGGTTGTATTTAATACATCTTTGACTTCAAATTGCAGTTGTGAAGTTTTAACCAATTGGCGACTTTTTTCTAAAGGACTCTGTTGTGCGCTAAGTAATTGTTTGGGATTTTCTGCAATATTTTCTTGTATTGCTTTACTAAGCTCTGCGCTTTCTGTTTCAAGGGTAGCATCATTGGCAAAGCTTTCTTCCTTTTTTGAACAGCCAACCAAGATTGTGGTGACGAGTAAAATGACGGTTAAATTTTTAGATAAATCAGGCATAAGTTATGTCCTAAAACGCGATATTGATTATAAAAATATAGGTCTTTTAATCGTTTGTGATCACTATAGATAAAGTGCTAACTATCACAAATCTGTTGCAAGTCATATACATATTGTTGCTTTGCAGTTCAGCTTTGCATAGTAGCATAAACATATTGGGTCTGTGGGAGCGGCGAGAATGAATAAAATTTGGATGGCTTTGGGGGGTAGTTTATTTCTAGCTGCTTGCAGTCCACCAATTGCTCAGTCGCAGCAGCAAGCAGCCATACAAAAAAGTACAGCAATGCATGCCGTTTTATCAGATCAACCCAATTTGTTTCATGACGAGACCAATTTAAAAATAAATCAACAATTCAACAGCGCAGAAAATCCAACGGATGCTGAAATTACAGTGGAACAAGCACAGCTAGATGATTCTGTTATGGCAATCCGAACCGAGTATGAGTTAAAAAGAGATCAAGACGTTTGGAAAATCGTCAATAAAAAACAAAGCTATCAATGTGCACGAGGGGAGAATACAGAAAAATTCCAGTTTGAACTTTGTCCTTAATGGGGGTGACTTAATTTGAATATGCCTAAAAGATCAACAAAACTGTGGATAACTTCTTTGTTATTCACACATCAATACAATTCATTCGGCTTGATTAAATTGCAGTCATTTTAAAAAAGTGCTAGATTTGCGCTTGGCGATTTTGCCAAAAGGTAAAACATTTACCAGTCTCACGTAAATAGATTGTTTTTCTTATATACACCTTGTGAATACGGTGTTTTCACATTTACAACATGCTTTCTCTCAGCATGAAAATCAAAATTTAATTTAAATCTAAACCAAGATTGTGGTGATGATCCTGTTTTCGTTTGTTGAAAATGGGATGAACGCCAGTTGGTTATTTTTGTGAATACAACATGATGACGAATAATCAGAATATGACGTTAAACCGTATAACGCTCATGTTTCCTTTAGCCTTGGTGCTATTTGAGTTTTCAGTTTATATCGGTAATGACTTGATCCAGCCAGCGATGCTGGCGATTACAGAACAATTCGGTGTGAGTGCAACGTGGGCACCTTCGTCGATGTCATTTTATTTGTTAGGTGGCGCGAGTGTCGCATGGTTGTTAGGGCCATTATCAGATCGTCTCGGCCGAAAGAAAGTATTATTGGCGGGTGTGGCATTTTTCACGATCTGTTGCTTGCTCATTTTACTGACCCATAATATTGAGCAGTTTCTTGCCTTGCGTTTCTTACAAGGGATTGGATTAACTGTCATTTCAGCAGTTGGTTATGCTGCGATTCAGGAAACCTTTGCTGAGCGTGATGCAATTAAAGTGATGGCTTTAATGGCGAATATTTCGTTATTAGCACCCTTACTCGGTCCTGTCTTAGGTGCATTCTTAATTGATTATGTGTCTTGGCATTGGGGTTTTGTAGCGATTGCGTTGGTGTCTTTCTTGAGTTGGTTTGGCTTAAATAAATTTATGCCAGCTCATCAGGAAAGTCGTGCCAAACAACCGTTCAGCTATATGTTTGATGACTTTAAAAAAGTCTTTACTGACCGTCAATTTTTAGGGTTTACCTTAGCGCTGCCTTTGGTGAGTATGCCGTTGATGCTATGGATTGCCTTATCGCCGATTATCTTAGTTGATGAATTAAAACTGAGTAGTGTGCAGTATGGTCTAGCGCAATTCCCTGTGTTCTTTGGTTTAATTGCAGGAAATATCGTTTTAATCAAAATTATTGACCGTTTTGAATTAGGCAAGACCATTTTGATGGGCTTACCGATCATGTTTCTCGGCACGTTATTCTTGATCGCTGGTGTGATCTGGAACGCTTATCTTGTTCCTTGTTTATTGATTGGAATGACGTTGATCAGCTTCGGTGAAGGGATTAGTTTCTCAGTGATGTATCGTTTTGCCTTGATGTCTTCTGAAGTTTCGAAAGGAACGGTTGCTGCATCCGTATCGATGTTATTGATGATAAGTTTCTTTGTGATCATTGAACTGGTTCGTGTGTTATATACACATTTCCATATATGGGCATTCGCTTTAGTCAGCTTTGCATTGATCGCGATTTGGTTTAGCACCCCACGTCAAGTCTTGTTGCAGCACATGCAAGTTCGTCAGCAACAAGGATTGAATTAACTTTAAATGGTTAATTGCAGCATTATTTAATTTCCAGTTCGAGTAGTTTGTTTTTTAAAACTACGAGTTCTGGCAGGGTCTCTAGCAATAGGGTCATTTGTTTTAGTAATAATTGATGCTTGCTAGAGACCTGTTTTTGTTGATGTAAATGTTCAATATCTTTTAATAAGTGGTCGAGATAATGTTCTGGAATAGGTACTTGTTGCAGCAATGTTTGATTCAATAAGTTCTCTATACGATTTAATAGTTCGAGTGCTTTAGGATCTTCAATTTTTTCTCTTTGATGTCCTAATGCAGACACATAACTGAGCTGACTGTGACTATAAACTAAGTAACGAAAGGCGTGTTGAATGAGTTCTTGGTTTGGTTGAGGTTCAGTACTCAAACTGGAAATCATATTCGATAATTCAATTTGAGCATTATGTGCGGCACGCCGTGTGGTGCGATAAGCTAAGTTCTGCTCCCGTCCGTGATGATATTGCTGGATCACTAAGTGCAAATATTGCAGTGTGGCTTGGCTACTCTTTTTAATATTGTTGGAAATATTACGGAAATTCCAGTCAGGCCAAATGAAGTTAACGGCTAACCAAGCGATGGCACAGCCGATGAGTGTGTCCATAATACGCGGTACGATAATACTAAAACCCGCGCCTTTTAAATTAAAAATCAATAATACCATCAAAGTGGCCATGACCGTTGCCAGTGCATATTTCTTTTGTCTTAAATAGAAAAAATACACCCCACAAATCACGGTAATAATGAGTTGTCCTTCAACACTCGGCACAAAATATAGAATCGGTACACCCAGCAGAACTCCAAGCAATGTTCCAATCGTTCTGAGTTTTAAACGACTTTTGGTTGCAAAATAAGTAATTTGGCACACGAATAAACTGGTGAGCAAAATCCAATAACCATTTTGCGCAAATGGTAACAAGGAAATCACGTAACCAATTGCAAACACAACCGCAAGACGCACGGCATGACGAAATAACGCTGATTGTGGACTAAGCTGTTGTTTGATTTTTAAAATAAAGTCTTGTGCACCTTGAATGTCATCATCCAGTAAATTGAGATGATCTTGGTGTTGTTCTGCGGCATGATGTTCGATGTTTTGACTAAATTGTAATTGTGCAAATTGTTCATGCACACTTTTTAAATTATTTAAAATTAGTTCCAGATTTTTCACCTCGATATTATCAGGGTGCTGTTGTACCCAATCTTGCATGGAATCTTCGAGATTTTTTAAAGCCGCCATCGCCTCCGAACTCGGTTGATACACTTGATGATGTAAAATAGCTTGGCTTAAATCACGACAAGCCACCGCTTGCAGATGCATATTTTTTTGAATACGGAAAATCAAATCACTGCGGCTAAAATTCTGATGAATTTTTTCATAATGCAGATAATTTGAAGTGACTTGCTCATGCATATCTTGGGCAAAATAATATAAGTTGAGCCAATAAATACTGGTGTTATTGACGCGAGATGCTTTTAAACGAGTGAGAAGTGAGTTTTTGGCTTGATTTAAGCTATTCACGACTTGGGTATTTTTCTGTGATAACTCAAATAGTAAGCTTTCAACATTATCAATATTATCTGGATCAAATAAGCGTGCCTTAGTATGTAAAAGCACGGAAATATCTTTGAAAATTGCAGAGATCTTTTCTTGTAATGGGAGGGTGGGGCGAATAATAAAAAATACAATCGAAGTCAGGCCATACCAAATTGCGCCAAGCACAAAATAACTCGGTTGCTGATACCAATGTGGATATTCACCCAGCCCAAACATGGTGTAAATCGACAGTAAAATTGTGCCAAAAGAAATGGTAGCGTAACGTTGACCTAAAGCGCCCATTAGAATGAGTGCTGCGCTTGATACGCTTAAATAAACAATGAACCAAAATTTGTAAGGTGCGAGAAACTCTAAAATTGTGCTGACACTAAAAAATAAAATGCAGACATAGAGCAGATTCCGCAAACGAATACTCAAGCGATCATCAAAGTCAGTCAGTGCCGTAGCAATCGCACCCAAAGTCACTGGAACAATGAACTGTCCAAGTCCTAGGTGATGGAGAACCAATGTAGTGCCGCACAGTACGATCAAAATTTGTAGGCAATACAACAAAATAGAATTAGAGCGAAAATGATTAAATATCTGGGCGAAGTTTTTCACGATTATTGTTCTTTAATTTATTTAAGTTGATCATACGAATAAACTTCCCAAAAGGAAGTCGCACAGGGTAAGCAATTTGCACTCAGTTTTAGCATGATTAATTAATTGAACTTTCAAATAATAATCTTATGCAAAATTCATGCGCAGTTTTATTTTCTTTAAAAATCGTGAGCCTTTGGGGTAAATGTGACTACAAAACAGCTAAGCTGTGGATAACTTAACAGATACCCACAGCAAAGATTTACTTAATCACACCACATGCGATGCGAGCACCACCACCGCCAAGTGGAAGTGGACTATCCGAATAATTATCGCCACCCGCATGGATCATAATCGCACGTCCTTGGACATCTGCCATTTTTAAACGTGGCGCAATCACAGGTGTTGCAGCAAAACCTTTTTCATTCACAACTAATACGGGTAAATCACCTAAATGACCGTTTTGGGGAGTACCATGATGTGCGATATTTTCAGGATTTAAATGACCGCCAGCAGCCAGTGCAGCTCCCATTTTTCCATCTTTGATTGCAGCATCACAGGATGCATTTTCATGGATATGAAAGCCATGCTCACCTGGAGAAAGTTTCCATAAAGCAGGCGTGATGAGCAAACCTTTTGGCGTTTCTTGAAAAGAGATTGTACCAATTGATGCACCTACACCATCCGCACTGACAAGATGCACAGGGATCAAATGCTTTTGATCATTGGTTGTGCTTTGTTTCTGAATTTTTGCGGTGGCGTTATTATCGATAAGTGCTGATGAGCATGCAGTTAAGCTTAAGATCACTGCGGTCAAAAAAGAAAGTTTAGGTAATGTTGAAAACATCGCGAGTTGTCCTTGTCTATTGTCTTTATCATCTTGATTCAAACAAAGTATTGAACAACTCGCAAGTGAGATTCGTTATCAAATGATTAATGGTCTAAAGAAAACCCTATTTCGATTCTGGGGGTGCTTCAATGGCAGCGATAGGTTCTTGTACATTTTCATGTAACCATTCACGCCAGATCGCCAGTAAGATTGCCAAAATAACAGGGCCGATAAATAAACCAACCAAGCCAAAACTAGCAATACCGCCTAATACACCAAACATGATGAGTAGGAATGGAATTTTAGTTGCCCCTGAGATCACCAGTGGACGGATGACATTATCCGCACTACTGACGATCAAGATACCCCAAGTCACGACACCAATTGCCTCAACGGTTTGACCTTGTGAGAATAACCAAAGTCCAACGCCAAGATAAGAAATAGGTGTACCAAAAGGAATTAAAGCTAAGATAAAGGTGACGAAGGTCAGTAGCATTGGGTTGGGTACGCCAGCAACAAAATAACTTAGACCTGCAAGGAGTGCTTGTGCAACAGCGGTTAGACCCACACCATAGACCACAGCACGAGTGGTTTCAGAAATGGTATCTAAATAATGATGGACACGCGGCCCAATCACCATTTCTAAAGCACGGCTGACCTGAGACAAAATCATTTGCCCATCACGATAGAAGAAAAACAGCGTCATGATGGCAAAGGTCAATTTAACCAAATTGCGGCTGATTTCACTGAGGACAAATCGACCATAGCTGAGATGGCTTTGAATCCATTCAGCAACATTCTTGGTAATACTATTCGGATCGCTGCTTAATTCACTAATGGTACGGCTAATGTCCTTGCCAATAATCGGAAGGTTTTTAATAAAGTCAGGAACTTGAACATGCCCTGAAAAAAGCTGTTTTTGTAAATTAAAATATAAATTACGACCTTCTAATTGCAGCATGAAAATTGCAAAAATAAAAGGAATTCCAATCACGAGTATGACCAAGGTGATCATAATCGTGGCATTGAGCGTGGGGCGGTTCTCACCAAAAAAACGACGTTGTACCCATAGATATACAGGCCAAGTCATATAGGCAATGATTGCTGCCCAAAGCACAGGGACAATAAAGTATTTAAGAATACTAAATCCCAAAAACATTAAGACAAAGAACAGTCCAAACAGCAAAACGCGTTGTAATGTGGAAGCGTATTGTTGCACCATGATTTTCTCAGTGCTAGAAATTGAATCAATCCATATTAACTGAAAAAGCCATATAGTGAAATTTTCATTTCTTGATTTTAAGATTTAATATCAAAAGATTACCTTTCGTTGCAAAGCTTAAAACCACTCGCTTGGATCATCAACCAATTGGTTTAAAACAGGTTGCCATTGGCTCTGAATCGTCACAAAGTTTTTCTGTGATTTATCAAAGATACTCAAGCCTTGCATCGCTAAAGTTCCGTATGCGCTACGTTCTGAAATCCATGCAACAGGTTCTTGCTCGATTTTGGTAAAAAAGTCCTGAATGTCTTTAGAACTTGCACTATTCGGTTTCACACGATTTGCAATCAATAAGATTTGAACTTTACCTTTACGAATACGTTTGATGTCTTGTAAGTGTTTTAAGAAACGACGGGTACTATCAATATCAAAGAAAGACGGTTGCAGTGGTGTCACGATGGCATGCGATTCACTGATCAGTTGTTCAGCATGTTCACCAGACAATGCACCCGGTGCATCAATAATTAAATAATCTAAGTGTTTTGGAGCTTCGCCGATAGATTTTTCATGACGCCAATCAAGGCTTTGAATTTGAGCGACCGTATTAGGTCTTTGTTTCAACCATTGTAATGATGATTTTTGATTGTCGGCGTCGGCTAACGCAACTTTATAACCCTTTTGTGATAATGCTGTAGCGAGGGTAATCGCTGTCATGGTTTTGCCACAACCACCTTTTTGATTCGCAATTAATATTGTCTTCATGAACTTAGATTTTTTAACAAATGTTTCGTATTCCACTATACCTTAGCATCTTTTTTACGCGAGTGTGTTACACATGACAAAAGTTTAATGTTGCAGTTAAATAGCGAGGTTGCAGTAAAGGAAGTTTTTTATGTCGGTTTGGCTGGCTATGCTGATTGGGGCGTGTATTGGAGTGGTAATCACGACCATTATTTTATCCAATACCCGAAATGGACGTATCCAAGCAGAATACGAAAAATATATTGCTGAGTTAGAGTTAGAACATAAGCAAGCATTATTAGATGCGCAAAAACGTAGTGTGAATACTAGCCGAGCAGTGCTCAAAGGGAAAATGGCTGAGCAATTTGCACCGATCTTGCCTGAGTTTCAGTATTTACCCAGTGACGCCAAATTCTTAGGTGATCCCGTTGATTATGTGATCTTTGATGGCTATACCGATTTCCGTGATGGAGATGGCGAAGCGGAAGATATTGAAGTCATTTTATTAGATATTAAAAGTGGTGGGGCGCGCTTGAGCAAAGGTCAGCAAGCGATTGCTCAAGCGGTGCGTGAAGGACGAATTCGATTCGAAACCTTGCGTATTGATTTTCAAGATTAAGAAAGCTGATCCAAATCAATTTTTTGTACGCGCGCCAATAACATTTTTTGTGCAATCACAGGAATGCCTTCAGCATCAAAGTATTGCTTTTCGATAAATTTAAATTTGGCTTGAGCCAAACTTCGCTCAATATCTCGATTCAGATGGCAACCGTCACCAATCCGTTTTTGAATCGGGGTAAGTAGTGTTTGTAAGGACTGAATCTTGACCGAGTCGGGATGTTTAACGTGTTCAACCAGATGAAATGTACCTTTGGGGTTAAGCACACGGTAGATTTCAGCTAAGGCTTGATCAAGTTGAGGAATACTACACAAGGTCCATGTTGATACGATGTGATCTAAAGATGCATCGGCAAATGGAAGCTTCTCAGCACTTGATTGCACATGCTTTACATTGAACGGCGCATGTTGCACACGTTCAACTGCAAGGTGATAAATATCAGGGTTTGGCTCAAGAGCATAGAGCGTATCGACGTTGCCATAAAAAGGAATATTCAGACCTGTTCCAAATCCTATTTCTAGTACTTCGCCTTCAATCGGGAGTAATAATTCACGACGCTTGTCCATCAAACTCGCTGTTTGCATGACTTGGTTCAGAAGATGAGGAAAGACTCGACGCTGATAAAATTGATAAATCATGGAAATCCATTTTTAGATTTTTAAAAATAAGTTAGCAAAATAGAAGCACAAAAATATGACTAAAGTGATTTTGATTGTTACTAAAAAAAGCACTTTTTTTCACCATCTAAGCATACTATGAAATTAATGATGAATTTATTTGCACTCTGCAACATTTTTGAGGAAGTATAAGCCATGAAAAAACGTCTATGGATGAGTTTATGCATGGTTGCTGTAATTGGACAGGCACATGCATCTAAAAGCGATATTGAATACAACATTGCAAATGGATTGCTACCTGTTGCCAAAGATCAGTCTATCTCTGTATTACAACCGTTTTATGGCAATTTTCGAATTTTAGGTTCAAAAGTGTATCAGGATGACGAACAAGCGAAATTTTCTCCGATTGACTACGCGGTGAGTTGGGGATTATTTGCCAATCCTGATATTGCTCGTACCATTTCAGTGAATCAATATGATCGTTATCTAAATTGGAAAATGGATAAGGTGCCAGTTCCAACAGATATCGCGATGCAAATGGTCTCGAATATGCACATTATTCCTGCCAATCCCGAGATCGCACAGCAGATTAAGCAAGTTAAACGTGGTGATTTGGTACAATTAAAAGGCGAGTTGGTTGAGGTTCGAGATAAAGATTTAGTTTGGAAATCCTCTTTATCGCCGACTGACACAGGTGATGGTGCTTGTGAGTTATTCCGTGTGAATTCGATTCAATGGATTGAAAAGCAGAAAATTTAAAATATATAAATTAAAAAAGAGGGCAGATCCCTCTTTTTTATTTGGTTTTACTCAGCTTGCATTTTGGCTTCAGGAGCAAGTGAACTTCTCCAATGATGTAATTGGCTTTGAGCATGCAGGTATTCGTTCAAATGATCGACTTGCTTGGCTGTATCTACATTTTGTGTGGACGATGATTGTGTTGCTTGCTGTAAAACTTTGGCTTGGTTTTCCCAATAATCATAGAGTAGACCTTGGATGTAACGACCTTGTTCTGTCTTTAGTTCTAAATCTTTGAGCATCACCAGTGCTGAGTTGATATTGTCTTTTTGGCGTTGCTGTTCGAACTCAGGTGTTAAGGTATTGGCCTCTTTCATTTTAGCCAATTCGATTTCCATACTATCGCTCATGTCTGTAAAGCGACGATCGTAATCATCAAGGATCGCAATATCATGTGCATCATCAGCTGTAGCAGGGAATGGTTTGATCGGGGTTTGATTTAATTGCCCTATTGCATCATTCACTGAGTTTGTTTGATTATCTTTATTAACGGTAGGTTCAGGGTCTTTATTACACGCACTGAGTAGCAGTACTGAGCTAAGCATACAAGTCAGTGCAAATGTCGTTTTTAAATGAGGCATAGAACAACTCGATTGGTAATTTAATTTATTTAAGCTTTCTGAAATTGATAAGCATAAGTGGTATATGGGAAATCAATCTGATCTTGCGCAGTTAAGCCTGTAAAATCAAATATAATTTGTTCAAACTTTGCTTTTAAACGTTGTTGTTCTATTTCAGGCATTGCTGCAATAAAGCTAGTTGAAAGTAGTCGGTTGCTGACCACTTGTTCCACTGTCCCATGATGCAAAAGTTGGAAAGTATTTAACTCAATCAGTTTGAATAGTGTTTGCTGCTCGAATACTTTTTTCCATTGCTCACTGTGATACCGAGGAGTATCGCCTTCCAAGGGTGCAATTTCATCAGCTAAGGCCTTTACCCAATTAACATTGGTATCGCGCTGATTCCAGACCAGACCAAGTTGACCTGCAGGTTTTAAGACACGATGTATCTCGGTTAAGGTTTCTATATTTGCAAACCAATGAAATGACTGAGCGCAAATCACAGCATCGATTGAAGCGGATGAAAATGGAAGTTGGTGGCTAAACGCTTGTACGGACTCCACCTGTGGATGTGCTTGTTGAAGTTGTTGCAACATTGCAGCAACAGGTTCAACTGCGATGACATTTGCTTGCGTTTGATTGAGGTAAGGTAAGAATTTGCCAGTCCCAGAACCGAGATCAACAACAGTGGAAGTTTCATCTATTTTGAGTCGATCTTGCAGCCAAAAGGCGATTTCTTGTGGGTAACTGGGGCGAACTTGTTGGTACAGTTCAGCACCTAAACTAAAGCCTTTTTGAGCAGCTGGATGCAGGGATTGTGTCATTTTTTGCGCTTTTTAATCTGTCTTATCTCTATAAAATAAGATACTCCGCAATTAGGGTTTGGCAAAGCCATCATTTGATGCCTTTTTGCTACAGACCTAAAATCAATTTTTAGTGTGAGCATGGATAAGCAAATATTATTTGAAGATGAACACATTCGCGTTATTTTTTTAAAAGGTTCAAGTGACACTTTGGTGATTTCGTTCGGCGATTTGATTAGTCGAGCGAAAGGCATGTCAATTAATGCTGAAAAATCATTAATAAAATATCAGTACAATGTTATCGGCATCATGCCGAAACTCAAATCATGGTTCCCTAAAAGTAGCATGTTGCAAATGCAGCAATATGTGCAGCCGATCTTGCAACAATTTAAAGGAATTGTGGGTTATGGCGGCTCAATGGGCGGCTATGCGGCGATTAAGTATTCAAAACTTTTGAATATGCAGAAAATCGTGGCTTTTGTTCCACAATATTCGATTGATCCAGATGTTGTCCAAGATCGCCGTTATGCAGAGTTTTTTGATCCATCTATCCATCAGGACATGCAAATTCAGGCGGATGAAGTGGATTCGAATCGTGAATATTTGATTGTTTACGATCCTTATTTTGCTGAAGATAAAGAGCATTTCTTAAAGATAAAACCTTTGCTACCAAAGATGCATGTGATTCATTTGCCTTTTACAGGGCATGAAGCATTAGCTGTCTTGGCAAGTTCACAGTTGCTCAATGATTTTGTTGAGAAGCCTTTTGACATCACTTATTTCTATAAGCGTGTCCGAGAAGTGAAAAAACAAAGCAAATTCTATTATCGTCATGTACTTGATGCATTATTGCCGCGACATCCGCAGGCATTATTGAAGATATTAGAAAATCAAGATTTAGCGCTAGATGAGCGTTATTTTGATGCTGTTCTAAAACAAAAACTGGTGCAACAACTGTTTAACTTAAAGCAGGGCACAGTTCAGAATTTGCATAAACTGGGCATTCAACTTCATCAGACGCAACAAGCAACAGTACAATCTCCGAATGTCAAAACGACTGAGCAGACATTTCTTGTGTTTAACTTGGTAAGTTTAAAGCTTGAATGCTATGCGGCGGACATTATTGCAGAGAATTCACAGTATTTAGTTCCTTTAACTGTTCAAGCCAATAGTTTGTTGAAACTTGAGTTGAATGGAGAAAACTATTTATTGACCATGAATGATCGTGGGATTCATAAATTGATCCCTGAGCATGAGGTACTTCCTTTGGATCAGTCACCTTTGGTATTTAAGCAATATGAAGGTTTTTGCAGCATGAGCTATAAGCAGCTGACCTTAAGCTGTGATGAACAGGGTTTTAGTCACTTTGTAGAGAGTGGCGCAGAAGAGCAAAGTAAATTACAGCTTTGCTAAAAATAGAAAATCCCCTTGATCAAACAAGGGGATTTTTTGCAACATCATAAAGAGTTATTTCACGCCAACTTTAGCATTGGTATTCACATTTGCATTTACGCCGAGCACTTTAACACCGACATTTGCACCTGTTTGCAGATTTTTCTTGTCTGCTTGTAGGCCAGTTTTGGCATTGATTGCGGCAGTCTTATTGTTGAGTTGCGCTTTGGCATTGCTTTGGACTTCTAAGTTCACAGCCTTCGCGTTAGTTTGTTTATCTTCAATACGTTTTTTGACATTTGCTGTTTTTTCAGCGGCAAACGCTTTGCCATCAACGGCTTTTTCAACAGTGTAGTCTTTGGTATTTTTGACCGCAGTGCCTGTAGTATGGATCACTTTAGACCCTATATTGGTTGCTGTTCCAATCGTTGTCTGAGAGGCTTGCACTCCAGTATTTACAGCAGCATGACCAACATGTTGAGCGGCATGACCTACGCCTTGAGCGGTATTTTTCACTGCACCAGTTACGCCTTGGATTAAACCTCCAGATTGGACATTAACTTGAGCTGAGCCATTGGCATTCATTCCAACGTTTTGTGCAAAAATAGAAGCAGAAGCGAGAATACTTGTTGTCACGATAGCTGTTTTGATCATTTTCTTCATGCGATTTCCTTTAGAGATGTACCATGTTGTGGCACTTCATGAACGCAACTGCATCATAACGAGCAAAATTTGGAAAAGTACGGATTTCAGCAAAACTTTACAACCAGATTACAGCTTAAAAACACTCTAGGGGGAAATTGTGGAGATCATTTGCATCCTTAAGTATGTGAAAAATATATTTTTATTTTGAATAAATTAGATTGTTTTTGAATCTGCTTCACACTATTTTTTTCTTTTCATATAAAATTAGGTGATTGATTATAAAAGTACAACTATTGAATAAATAAGTAGATTTTTAGTTGCCACAAAAACGAAAAATAAACTGGCATTTTTATTGCTTGGTATAAATATATTGAATATTTATTGCACTTTTTATATGCGTTATACTTTTTTGCAAAGAAATTTTTACTTTTGGCTGCATCTCCCTAAGAAAAGCCTAATGCAGTATAAAAATTCAAATGAATATTTGATTCGAATAACTAAATAAGGAGTGATGATTTAATTATAAATGTGAAATTTAATGTGAATTTTAAAATTAAATACAGATTGGTTTTTAAGAAAAATAATTAAAAACCGAAGCAAAGTCAGTAAATAAAGCGCAGGAGAAATTAAATGAAAATGATTGCGGCATTTCTACTTTTACTGATTGGGTTGGGTGTAATGGTCTTGTATTTCAAACCAAAAGACCCGTTAACGTCAGTTGATGATGTGGCTGTCTATCAGATGAAGGGTGAAAACTCTGCACCTGTTGCAACCCGTCTAACTAAACAGGAGGAAACCAATAAAAACACGGTATCTAGTTTGTCTCGTAAACATGCAGCTGCTCAAGAGGAGGTGATATTTTACGACACAAAAAGTGATCCCTCGATTCAACCAATCGATCCAGAAAAAGATCCAGCAAATGAAATTAAAAAACTTTAAATAATCTAGTGTTCTTTACCCAAGAAAGCTAGCGATTCAAAAGTTCTTTATAAAAGAACGATGGAGACCAAAAGTGAACAATAAAACATTATTATTGGTGGGTTTATGCGCTTGTTACAGTGCAACAACTTCAGCAGCTTCATTAACCTCAACGCAATTAAAACAGCAACTTAGCTCCGCTGCAGTGAGCAAGGTTGCACAAGGTAAAATTAATCTCGATGCTCTGGTTAGTAATGATTCAAATGATTTACTGATTGAGTACGATATGAATGTTGCCAACATGCCATTAGGCTTAGAAAAGCGAAATTATATTGCTGATGGCAAAGCGCGATTTAAAAATAAATTTACAAAAGAGGCGGGCTTTCAAACCTTACGAGAATTTAATGGATTGCCATTAGGCTTATACCGAATTCAAAACCGTGAAACCTTAGCGAAAGTGTTGAATGATCCTTCGGTGAAAGGTGTCTATCCTAACCGTAAGAACTATACGACGACGATGGAAAGTTTACCTTTAATCAATCAACCTCAAACAGCAAGCAACGGCTTTACTGGAGAAGGCACAAGTGTAGCTGTGATTGATACAGGTGTGAACTATACACATTCTGACTTTGGTTGTACTGCATTGAATACACCATCATCGACTTGCCGTGTCGTCTATTCGTTTGATGCTGCGGCTGATGACAATAATCTAGATGATGATGGGCATGGCAGTAATGTCTCAGGCATTATTTCCAAAGTAGCGCCTAAAACTAAAATTATTGGGATTGATGTTTTTAGTAAAGTTAGATATCGCGGACAATGGGTAAGCTCAGCAAATGATAGTGATATTTTGGCGGGTATCAACTGGACGGTGAATAATGCGCAAGCTTATAACATCAAAGCAGTCAATATGAGTTTAGGCGTTCCTGGGGTGAAGTATACATCTGAGTGTAGTAATAGCAGTTACAAAACTGCTTTTGCAAATGCTCGTGCGGCAGGCGTTGTTCCAGTTGTTGCTACAGGTAATGATGCCTTTTCTGATGGTATCTCATCCCCTGCATGTGTTGCTGGTGCTGTGAGAGTAGGTGCTGTGTATGATACGAATATCGGAGGCGTTTCTTGGGGTAATCCAGTGAAATGTTCCGATCCAACGACCGCAGCAGATAAAGTTGCCTGCTTCAGTAATGGTGGCTCACTGGTAACGTTGCTTGCACCGGGTGCAATGATTACAGCAGGGGGTTATACCATGGGGGGTACATCGCAAGCGACACCACATGTGGCAGGCGCAATTGCATTGTTACGTGCTAATAATGTCAGTCCAGCCGAGACAATTGATCAAACTGTAAATCGTTTGAAAGCAACAGGGAAACCAATCACGGATACGCGTACTGGTTTGATTTTCCCTCGTATTGATGTGTTGGCCGCGACCAATGGGCTAACATTAAACTAAGGTTAATTTTTTATAGTTTAAATTGATCTAAAGTAAATTTGAAAAGCCATAGCTCGCTGCATACCCCCAAATATGCAGCGAGTTTTTTTATCAGTAATTAGTGGCACTTCGCTAAATTTTCAGCACTAAAATTGCTTTGTAGTTTTTTGAAGTTTGCTTGAGTTGCTGGATCTTGTGTATCAAATGCAGTGGCAGTCTGAGCTGCTGGTTGAGCCTGTTCAGCGTATTGAATCGTTGTTGAGTTCGCAGAAATTAAACCTTGCTGATTGAATGTCCAATGCTCAACGGCTTCTCCGCCATCAAAATAACCTTTAAATTCGATCAGACAGTTTTGCGGTTGCATGATGAGTTTTGCGACATTGTTTTCAGTTGATGGTGTAGCTTCAATATTTTTAACTTGTTCTAAGGCTTGAGAAGATGTCGTTGTTTGAGTCGGAGAGATAGAACAGGCAGTAAAACCAAGGCTTGCTGTGATTGAAAATAAAACTGTTTTTAATGGTGTTAGCTTCATGTGCGAAATTCCAGTTCTATACATATCAATTTTTTAAAGTGTGTCGATAAAGAAAGTTAAGTTCAATGAAGTTTTTGAAATTACAGTGTAAATTTATACCAGATTCTTTTAACAGACAAAGTTCATTTGCAATTTGTATCAGAAATGACCGCCGAAAAGGTCAGTCCTGATAATGACCCATTCATGGGTTTATGCGATGTTGTTTTCGGCTTTGTGTGAGGAAAATAATAGATCATGAATACGAAATCGAAGACGATTCCATTCCATCGTGTCATTGTGATTGGCGGTGGTTTTGCAGGATTAGGGGCTGCAATCAAGCTAAAAGAATCAGGTATTCATGATTTTATCTTATTAGAAAAAGCTGATGAACTCGGCGGTGTTTGGCGTGAAAATACCTATCCGGGCTGCGCTTGTGATGTGCCTTCTGCACTTTATTCCTATTCTTTTGAACCGAATCCAACATGGAGTCGTGTCTTTGCAGGGCAAGTAGAAATCAAACAATATCTGCAAAATACTGCGCAGAAATACCAAGTTTTACCGCATGTACATTTCCAACATGAAGCGCTATCAGCAAGTTGGTCTGATGCGAAACAGTGCTGGGTGATTAAAACCAATCAAGGTGAATTTCATTCACAATTTGCGATTATGGCATGTGGGCCAATGCATGAACCTGTCATTCCCAATGTTAAAGGACTGAAAAATTTTAAAGGTGAGATTTTCCATTCATCGCGTTGGCGACATGATGTGGATTTAAGTGGGAAACGTGTTGCAGTCATTGGCACAGGTGCTTCGGCAATTCAGTTTGTACCGCAAATTCAGCCTTTGGTCAAAGAACTTACTGTGTTTCAACGTACACCACATTGGATTTTACCTAAATCTGATATGCCGCTGCCAAGTGCTGTTCAAACCTTATTTAAATATATTCCTGTCACTCAGTCCGTGATGCGCGGTTCAGTCTATGGCATCTTTGAAACCTTAAATGGTGGTTTACAAAGTAATGCTGCGATGCGACAAGTACAGCGTATTGCTGAATTTCATATTAAACAGGGCATCAAAGACCCTGAGTTACGCGCCAAAGTGACGCCAAATTATGTGATCGGTTGTAAACGTATTCTGCAATCTAATGAATGGTATCCAGCCTTAGCTCAAAACAACGTCAATGTTGTCGCAGGGGCGTTGAGTGAAGTCAAAGACAAGCACTTAATTGCCAGTGATGGTTCAAATTTTGAGGCTGATGTCATTATTCTCGGTACGGGTTTTGAAGTGGCTGAACCGCCAATTGCGCAGCGTGTCTATAACCGTTATGGACAAAGCATGTCTGATGTGTGGCAGGGCAGCCCAGAAGGTTATATGGGAACGATGGTGGCAGATTGTCCGAATGGTTTCTTGATGTTTGGGCCGAATATCGCGGTGAGTTCTTCGGCTTTTATTATTATTGAAGCGCAGCTTATTTATATTATGGACGCGTTAAAACAAGCGATTCAGAAAAATATCAAAACCATAGAACCCGATCCTGTGCGTATGGCTGAGTTTAATCAACGCGTACAAGAGGCTTTACAAACCACGGTTTGGAACAAAGGGGGTTGTCAGAGTTATTTTATTGATCGGAACGGACGTAATAGTACGGTATGGCCGTGGACAACATTTAAGATGCGTCAGCAACTCAGCCGTTTTAATTTAAATGAATATCTGATCGATCATCAGGTTAAGTTTGAAACTGAAACAGCTTAAATCTCTCTTATTATTAAAAAACCTCTAACTTTTGATTAGAGGTTTTTTTATTTAGTTCGATGATGGCTGACTAAGTTCAGCACGCTCAATAGGAACATTTCCATCATTTGTACCCACCACCGCATCTTTGGTGTCTTGCCATTTTTTAGCAGTGTATTGTTTGGCTTTTTGTGTTTGTTCCTGAACGATTTCAGATTGTTCAGCGGTATATTCTTTGGTATTTTTCCATCTCTCACTCATTTTTTGTGAGGTGTTTTCAGATGCACCTTGAATTGAATCACCTAAGTTTTGTAGCCCTTTACCTGTTTTATACAGCAATACTCGACCGAGGCTAGGATTGTCACCATAAGGGAGTGTTTTTTCAGCCGTTGCAGTATTTGCATTCGCCGTAGTTGTATTTGTTTCGGCTGCCCAGAGAGAAGACGATGCGATCAGTGCAGTCGCTAAACACAGAGCAGGTACTTTTTTCATCATCTTTTATCCTTTTGGCAATAACGTTGCAATTCAAGTTTTATAGCTTATCGCCAAGTTCAAGAAAAGAATGTCGGTGATGTGAAAGTGATACAAATTTTATTATCATAAAAACAAAATCTATATATTCATCTAGATATATTTTCTAGTAGGAAACTTATGTTTATTACCAAATACCTCTGCAATTTCCTCAATTAGAATTAGAACATCAGTTTCTAAATCAAAAAACTCTCTTCTAAAACATTTTGGTAAATTTATACCGTAAGGGTTTAATATAATTATGATTTTATCTTGATAGTTTTTGTTGGAAAAGAAGTTCTGCTTTTTGTGAGTGAACTCAGCATTTGATAGTTCAATCAAATGATTTAGGTCTGTTAAGAGCTGAGAAAAATTTTCACTAATTTGTATGGAGCTGTCGTCTTTTTCTTCAAAAATTGTATGATAAAGAATGAATTTATCTATTGAAGATTGGTGTATTATTTTATTCTTATCAATGCTTTGATTTATAAAGTCAAAGAAGAACTGTTTATGGGTTTGTTTGTGATTGAAAAAATTAATTTTAGCTGTTATCGAGTTTAATTCAGAATTTTGAGTATTTGATTCTATGATAGATGCATTAACCTCTGTGACTGATATGTAGTTTTTAAGAGCTATGATCATTGCTGAAATGGTGGTGAATAAAATTATTATTGCTGCACAGAACTTAAAGATATCAAATGAAAGGCTGTAGTTCTTATATATTGCTTTTAATCCTTCGTTGGTAAATGGCATAAATATTTCGTTATTTGATTTAATTTCTAAGTTATATGTGGTTATGCAATTCGATAAGCTAAATATACAACATAGTAAGAATATTAAAATTATACCCTTTATAATAAAGTTGGTGTATTTCTCATTGGGGATTTTATTTAAGTGCATCAATTCTACCTGCTAATTTTTTTGCTTCATGGGTATAAATTTTCTTGATTAAAGAGATTCTATTTTTAGCTATGTTTTTTCTTTTTAAAAAATGAAATAAATTTCTATGTTCAATTGGTGTGTTCTCTAGTTTTTCAATAAGAATGTTCAGGTTTTTAATATCTTTCAAGCATGGTAAAGGGCTAAGTTTTATTATTTTTTTTAGAAAATTTCGATGATAATACTGGTTCGTTCTGCTTAGTTTATTGATTGTACCCATGCATCTATAATAATCCTTCCGATAAAAATAGTTATTTCTATACGTCGGGATTTTTGCTTGTTCTTGGATGTTATGAATCAATGTGCGAATTCTTCGGATTTCTCTTTTGTCATATCGTGGATGTTTTTGGTCCACTCTTAAACTATGTACAACCATGGGTTTTGTTGAAAAATGCTCGATATACATTTTTTCTTCATTTATATGTAAATCATAGTTACTTAGCATATTTCTAATAGTTATTATTTCAGACTTAAAATCATAGTTAGGTTTTTTTGTTGACAGTGTTATATCATCAATAAGACGTGTATAGGTTAAACCTTTCGAGTTTAATCTATGTACAATTAATGGTTCTGAGTCGAAAAATAATAGCGAAGCTAGATAACTGGAAGTTAAACCTCCTTGTGGGAGTGAGTTTTTGTATGTAACTATTTCTGTTAACTTGTTACATACATCCTCTTTTTTTATGTTAAAGAAATTAGTAAAAATGTTTTTTATATGAACATTGGATATGTTGTCAAAAAAATCGCTAATATCTAAATGTAAAATAGATTTGGCTTGGCAATGTGCTGAAGCGCATGCAACATAGTCTTTTCTGATAATTAATTGGGTTTCTGTATCAATTGAATTGGGAATACAACCGTAAATGTAAGAAGGCCATTTAATATTAGGTCTGATAAAACGATGGTTTAATAAGTTTTGCACTTTTCTTATGCTAGGAGATGGTTTGTTAATTATTCTTATTTTTCCATTTTTTTTTGGAATTTTCTTTGATTTATACTTATATTGCTGAGATGCAGTTTGTATAAACTCATCAGCATTTACCTCTAAAATTTTAGCTAAGGAATTTACAGAATTGAGTCTATTTTTAGGTAAATAAATAAATTTTAAATTTTCAGGAATCGACATATTTTGATATAAATTAAGGCTACTCTATCATAGAGGAAAAAGAACAATGAAAACTACTTCGTAGAGATATTCAAGAATCAGCCATTGTTCTTTTAGCCTTAACTTATCATCCGACTTCGGTCGACACCGAACAAAGGATGCTCGATGGCCTCTATAATCGGAAAGAGCTAGTATAACTAGCGCTATGTAACATAGCGGACAAGAATATTCTAAATCTACGATTGCATTTTTAGGGCGAAACGCCTTAGCAATATTAATATGAATAATTAACGAAAAACTGTCAACTAAAAAGAGAAAAAATGGATAAATATTTAATATATTTATCCATTTATATAAGCATTTTAACCCTGCAAAACACTCACATCTGCAATTGCTGTGAACAAATCACGCAATTGAGCCAATAAACGTAAACGGTTGGCTTTTAATTCAGTATCATCAGCCATAACCATCACGCCTTCAAAGAAGGCATCAATTGGCGCACGAAGTGCAGCCAGCTTAGATAACGCTTCAGTATAGTTACGCGCAGCAAGTAAAGGCTGAACCACTGGTGTTAAAGCTGATAACTCTGCATAAAGTGCTTTTTCAGCAGCTTCAACCAGATTCGCTTCAACCACAGCACCTTCAGGCGTTGCTTCTTTGGCAAGAATATTAGCAACACGCTTATTAGCCGCAGCCAATGCAGCCGCTTCTGGCAAAGTACGGAAATGATTCACCGCAGTCACACGCTTATCAAAATCAAGAGGAGATTTTGGAGCAAGTGCTTGAACGGCTTGAATCACATCAACTGAAACGCCTTGGTCTTCATACTTAGCACGGTAACGACCTTCAAGGAACGCAACGGCATCTGCACGCGTCTTGTCATGATCCTTAACCACGTCGCCATAACCTTGAAGCGCAAAGTTAACCAGCTCTTCAATCGTCACATCGAGTTCATTTTCAATGATCAAACGTAAGATACCAATCGCAGAACGACGTAATGCAAATGGGTCTTTCGAACCTGTTGGTGCTTGACCAATACCAAAAATACCAACAAGCGTATCTAAACGATCTGCAAGCGCAATCGTTGTACCTGTTTTGGTTTGTGGTAATACATCACCTGCAAACTTAGGTAAGTATTGCTCACCTAAAGCTTCAGCAACTTCATGATTCTCACCTTCAAGGCGAGCATAATAAGTACCTGCAATCCCTTGAAGTTCAGGGAATTCACCCACTAGTTCAGAGGTCAAATCGCATTTAGCGAGTAACGCTGCTTTTTCCGCATCTGCTGCATTTGCACCTGTAATTGGAGATAGTGCAATTGCTAATTTAGCAATACGTTCTGATTTATTCCAAAGCGTACCCAATTGTGCTTGGAATACCATATTCGCGAGTTTTTCTTTACGAGACGCAAGCGGTTGCTTTTGGTCTTGTAAGAAGAAGAATTCTGCATCAGACAAACGAGGGCGAACAACTTTCTCATTTCCTTCAATAATTTGAGTCGGATCTTTAGACTCAATATTTGAAACGGTAATGAAGTAAGGCTGTAATTTACCTTCAGCATTGATTAAGCAGAAATACTTCTGGTTATCCTGCATGGTGGTAATCAAGGCTTCCTGAGGAACTGCTAAATAGCGCTCTTCAAAAGTCGCACGTAAGGCAACAGGCCATTCAACCAAGCTAGTCACTTCATCAAGTAAGTCTGCTGGTACAATCGCAGTGGCATTGACTTCATCTGCCAAAGTTTTGACTTGTGCTTGAATGGTCGCTTGGCGCTTTTCAAAATCAGCAACAACATGCGTATTTTCTAATGTTGTTAAGTAGTCGTTTGCATGTGCCAAAACAACAGCTTCAGGCGCATGGAAACGATGACCATAAGTCACATTACCTGTTTTGTGATCTTGAATGCTTGCTTCAATCACTTGATCATCTTTAAGCAATACCACCCATTTTACTGGACGAACGAATTCAGTACGGCTTGCCGCTGAACGCATACGCTTAGCAATTGGTAAATTATCCAATGCTGCTTGTAAAATTTGCGGTAGTAAAACGTCAAGGCTTTGACCTTTGACATCTTTCAGGAAGCATACTTTTTCAACTTTACCTGCTTGGAAAGTTGAAAGCTGGTCAACCGTAATGCCTTGACCGCGCATAAAGCCTTCAAGTGCTTTAGTCGGTTTGCCTTCAGCATCATAGGCAGCTTGTACAGCAGGGCCGTCAAAACGTTTTTGTGTATCTGCTTGAGCCGCATCGATATCAACAATTTTTAATGCTAAACGACGTGGTGCAGCATAGGCTTCGATTGCAGTGAAGTTTAAGCCTGCATCTTTTAAGCCTTTTTCTGTTTCAGCTTTTAAAGCATCACGCAAAGTTTTTAAGCTTTTTGGTGGAAGTTCTTCACAGCCAAGTTCGAATAAAACAGTATGCTTTGTCATTATTTATTCTCCTTCGCTTTTTCAGCTTGGGCTGCTTCTGCTTCAACTTGTGCTTTTAACTGCGCTAATACTTCATCACGTAGATGCGGTTCTGCCATTGGGAAACCAAGTTTGGCACGGGCAGCCACATAACTCTGAGCAATTGAACGCGCCAAAGTACGAACACGTAAAATGTAACGTTGACGTTCAGTCACCGAAATTGCACCACGCGCATCCAACAAGTTAAAGCAATGTGATGCTTTGATCACTTGTTCGTAAGCAGGAAGTGGTAGTTCAGCTTCGATTAAACGAGATGCTTCAGCTTCATAGAAATCGAATAGCTCAAACATTTTATCAACTGGTGCATATTCGAAATTATAAGTCGATTGCTCAACTTCGTTTTGATGGAATACATCACCGTAAGTGACTGTACCGAACTGACCTTTAGTCCAAACAAGATCGTAAACTGAGTCTACACCTTGAAGGTACATTGCAAGACGTTCTAAACCGTATGTGATTTCACCAGTCACAGGGTAGCATTCAACACCACCGACTTGCTGGAAGTAAGTAAACTGAGTCACTTCCATACCATTTAACCAAACTTCCCAACCTAAGCCCCAAGCGCCCAGTGTTGGAGATTCCCAGTTGTCTTCTACGAAACGAATATCGTGCGTTAGGGTATCGATGCCGATCGCTTTTAACGAATCAAGATAAAGCTGTTGGATATTGTCTGGGTTTGGCTTAAGCACCACTTGGAACTGATAGTAGTGTTGTAAACGGTTTGGGTTCTCACCATAACGCCCATCTTTTGGACGGCGTGAAGGTTGAACATAAGCCGCGTTCCAAGTTTCTGGGCCTAATGCGCGTAAGAAAGTTGCAGTGTGGAATGTCCCTGCGCCCATTTCCATATCATATGGTTGTAATACGACGCAGCCTTGCTCCGCCCAATAGTTTTGTAGGGCAAGAATTAAGCCCTGAAATGTATCAATATGCGATATAGCACGACTCATGGTGCATCCACTGGAATCAAACAAAAATTGTGGTTAAGTATAAGGATTTTCGGGTGCAGTGCAAAGGCTTCAAACACTTCGGCAGCAAGTTCTGACTAGAAATAAAAAAATGTTATTTTATTCCACATTCATTTCTACTTTTGGCTGATAGTAAACTTTTGATATAGCCTATTTCTTGATTCGTTTTCATCTGTTTGATGTATTGATCTAACTGTAGGTCAGCAGGCGAACTTTGATTGGTATCAATCGATGGGGTTTTCGGTGTATTGTCATCCACTAAAAATACTTTACCCTCGGTAAAACCCCAACTTTTATTGATTTCGCTTCCATCCTCAAGGACAGCAGATGTCTTTAAAAAACAAGTATTATCATATTTAATTAAAGAAAAATATTTTATAAAATAGGGGTTTGTAATTGATTTCAGGTTTTTTACTTCAATGAATTCAGGCTCATTCTTTGGGCTACATGCTGGTAGTGATAATGTTAAAAATAAGAGAGAAAGAAAATATAAAGAATTGTTCATTATAGGACGAGATAGAATTTTCTTGATCATATTATAGATTGATTACATTGTTTTGAGATGAGTAATTTAGCTTAAGTCGAAAAATCCTCACGTCACCTCATGACGCATAACATCTTTATCAATCTTAATTTTCAAATCATGAAATGTTAGCTTTGAAATGATGTTGTCACAGAGGTGTTTGATATGTCTGATCGCATTCGTGAAAAATTACAAATTCTTGCGGACGCAGCTAAATATGATGTGTCCTGTTCCTCTAGTGGTAGTGACCGTAAAAATAAAGACAAAGGTTTAGGCGATGGCAGTCGGGCAGGGATTTGCCATAGCTATACCGAAGATGGACGCTGTGTTTCATTGCTGAAAATCTTGTTCAGTAATGTCTGTATTTTTGATTGTGCTTATTGTGTGTCACGCCGTTCTAATGATGTCAAACGTGCTGCATTTACCGTACAAGAAGTGGTTGACCTGACCATTAATTTTTATCGTCGTAATTATATTGAAGGGTTATTCCTTAGCTCAGGCATTTTTAAATCCGCAGACTATACGATGGAGCGGATGCTGCAAGTGGTGAAAAAACTACGTCTAGAAGAAAATTTTAATGGCTATATTCATCTCAAAACTATTCCAGGAGCATCACCTGAGCTGATTCATGAAGCAGGGCTTTATGCTGATCGTATGAGCATCAATTTAGAAATGCCCACTGAGGTTGGATTAAAAGCGTTTGCTCCTGAAAAATCACATCAAGAAGTACAAAAAGATTTAGGATTGGTTCGAGATCGACTGATTCAACTTAAAGACGAACGCCAAATTATTAAGCATGTGCCGAAATATGTACCCGCAGGGCAGACCACACAGATGGTGGTTGGCGCGCATCAAGAGACTGATCAAGATGTGCTATTTATGGCAGATCGACATTACAAAGAGTTCAAGTTAAAGCGTGTCTATTTCTCAGGCTACATTCCAATCAATACCGAGAATAACTATTTACCCGCTGTCGGTTCAGCACCACCTTTGCTACGAGAGAATCGACTTTATCAAAGTGATTGGTTGATGCGATTTTATGGTTTTCAGGTCAATGAAATCGTCAATGAAAAATACCCACATCTTGATTTAGATGTCGACCCAAAACTCAGTTGGGCATTGCGTCATCCTGAACAGTTTCCTGTCGATTTGAATCGTGCTGATTATCATATGATTTTGCGAATTCCGGGCATTGGCGTGAAATCAGCTAAAAAAATCGTGCAAGCGCGTCGTTTTGGTAAGGTGCATATTGATCTACTAAAACAACTCGGTGTGGCGTATTCCAGAGCAAAATTTTTTATTCGTTGTGAAGATAGCCCGCGCTTTCAAAAAGAGTTGTCATCTCATTATATTCGTCAACAAATCTTGACGCAGGGTTCATCCAAATACGTTAAACAACTGTCACCTCAGCTAAGCTTAGGATTTTGATCATGTCTGCTGATGGTATGGTTTATTATTATTTTGATGGTTCGATGGTTGGTTTGCTCAATTGTGTATTTCGTGCCTTTCAATTTAAAGAGTTTCAAGTTCAGCTTTGTTTTAATGAAGGTGCACAACATGGTTTATTTTCCACTGTTGTTGAGATTCCCAATAATGAACATCATGCGCAGCGTGTTTGGTCAGCAATACAGCAGCGCTTGAGTCAATCCTCATTAAGACAATTTTATTTTGCCTATTTATCTGAGTCTTTAGATGCGTTTCAGCATTTATTTAATTATTGTATTTACGTTTTTCGTCATCAACATTCTGTTGAAAAAAATTATGCGCATCCGAGTGTATTGGCAATAGCACAATGGGCAAAAAAAGTCGGTCGTGAAAAGCATCGTATGGAAGCTTTTGTCCGTTTTAAGAAAACCACAGATGGATTATTTTTAAGTTTGGTGCGACCTGATTTTAATGTACTTCCTTTGATACAGCTGCATTTTAAGCGTCGTTATCAAGATCAATGCTGGTTGATTTATGATGAGCAACGAAAATATGGTTTGTACTATGACTTACATGAAATTCATGAGGTGTCATTAGAGGCAAATGAAATTGATCGGAATCTTGCAAGTGGTGCAAGTCAAAGTTTTCAATTGCAGTTGGATGAGCAAGAACAATTATATGATCAACTCTGGAAAGATTATTTTAATAGTATCAACATTAAAGAACGTCAAAACGTTAAATTGCATGTGCAATATTTACCGAAACGCTATTGGCGTTATCTGAATGAAAAGTTGATTTAACAGAATAAAAAAAGCGCCGAAGCGCTTTTAATTTGCGCTAAACAAAGAACCAATAAATAAAGATAGACACCAGTGCAACACAAAGAATATTTAGCACGAAACCGACGCGCATCATCTCGCTTTGTTGAATATGTCCTGTACCAAATACGATGGCATTTGGTGGGGTTGCAACAGGTAGCATGAATGCACATGAAGCACCAATACCAATGACAATTACCAGAATTTCTTTAGGTAAGCCCATTTGATCTGCAATCGCAGCAAAAACAGGGACGAGCAACGCAGCAGATGCCGTGTTACTGGTAAATTCAGTTAAGAAAATAATAAAGGCTGCAACGATCACAATGACCAAGAACGGAGAGGCATCACCGAAAGCATTTGCAAGTGTTTGACCTAATACCAGTGATGAACCTGAATCTTTCAAGACAGCACTTAGGGTTAAACCACCACCAAAGAGCATTAACACGCCCCAATCAGTGTTGTCAGCAATATCTTTCCATGTCCCGATGCCAAGAATCACCACTAGACAGGCAGCAAAAACAGCAATCCAAGTGTCAGGTTGGCTAATCCCAAAATGCTCACTGACGCTCTTACCAAAGATCCACGCCAATGCCGTTACCATGAACAATAACATAGTCAAAATACGGTCGCGATTCCAAGGGATATTTTCTGTTTTAAATTCCACACGATGGTTCAATTTCGGACGCAAGATCAGATATAAACTGACTAACATCGCAGGGAAAATAAGAAGCATCATGGGTAAGCCAACTTTCATCCAGTCGGCAAAATCATAGCCCAAAGCTTTGGCTGCAATGGCATTCGGTGGAGAACCAACCATTGTACCTAAACCACCAATACTGGCTGAGTAGGCGATCCCCAATAAGATGAAAACGAAAGTTTTACGCTCTTTTTGCACATCAAAATGAGAAAGCAAACCTAGTGCAAGCGGTAACATCATTGCCGCTGTTGCAGTATTGGAAATCCACATTGAAAGCACAGCAGTCACTAAACAGATCGCCAAGACGGCAACCCCTAAATGACCGCGAGACATGGCAATAATCCACATTGCAATTTTTCGGTCAAGCTTCTGGACATGTAGTGCCGTTGCTAGTGCGAAACCGCCAAAAAATAAGAAGATGGTCGGATCTGCAAAGGTACTCAGCGCTTTGCTGGTGGTAATAGCTTTGATTTCACCATCACTGCCAACACTTGGCATACCGACAAGAACGGCAAGCACAGGAACTAGCAGCGCAGTAATTGTGATATGAATGGCCTCAGTCAGCCAAAGAATACCAATGAATAAGAGTAAGCTTAGCCCCTTATTGGCATTTTGCTCATAAGGGAGAATTTCATATAAACCGAAAGACAGCAATGCCGCAATTGCAATGATTACCCAACCGCGCAATAGGCCTTTAGGCATAGCATTGGTGGGTGTTTCAAGGTGAGGAACATTCATAAAATATCCTTATTTGAGTTGTTATTGCCACTTAAATCTAGTGGCCAGATAACCTAAAATATCTGTCAATCTTGCGTAAATCCAAGTTTAACGATCACAATAAACACTGTTCTAAATAAGCTCCATGCCTTGCCATAATGCATTACAGCCAAGTAGCATTAAAATGGTAAAAATGATCAAATTGAACTTTTGCTGGGAAATATTAGAACGGATTTTTGCGCCGAGATAAACAAATAATAAAGATAAAATGGTTACACCAATCAACAGATAAATTTGTGAGGGCTGAAAGGTGTAAAGTGTTGGATACAGCAGCGAAAGTTGAATTAATTTGCTGGCAAGGAAACACATGTTGCTAATCATGACCACATCGGTTTTGTCATGCTGAGTACTGAGTAGATACATCATCAGAAAGGGTGCCATGGCATTGGTTGCGCCGCCAATCACGCCTGCGAGAAAACCAAAAATCAGCATATTTTTGAATGAGCGGCTGACTTGAAACGGCTGTGATCTAAACTGATCGAGCACATACAGTAAAATGACAGAGCCCATGATGAGTTTGAGATAGCCTTCATTGACATATAAAAGTAATCCCACGCCAATAAAGCTGCCGATTAAGCTGCTTCCAATTAACCCCCAGTATTGCTTTAAATAATGGAGAATATTTTGGAAAAAACTATGATTTTTGCCCGCTTGCAATAGACTGAGATTCAGAATAATACAAGGAATAATGACCATTGCCACGGCAGTTTGCAGGGGATAGAACATGGATAAGGCAGCCGTACTGACCATGGGAAAGCCAAAGCCGCTTAAGCCATGTAAGAGTGCTGCAAATGCACATAAGAGTAAGGTCAATACTTCTGTTTTATGCAAAATCGTTCCTTGACAGGAGTGAAAATAAAACCAAGCGTGAATTGTATTGTTCTCTGACAATATTGGAATTCAACTATCGGATAAAATCACAAGAAATTACTTGAACAGTAGATTATCAGAATATCTGTTAACTTTAAGATGTAACTAAGATACACCTTATGGTTGTTTCGGCGTATACTTGCGCCACCAATCAAAACAATACTCTCTAGCAAGGTGAATTGTGAGCTATACCCAATTAGACTGGCTTAATTTTCTAAAACCAAATTATAAAGTTCTCCCTGTCAAAGAAAGAATCTTATCTGGTGTAGGTGCGCTCTGTGGTCTCGCAATTTCCTCATTGATCAGTTGGTATGTTTTGGGTGGGATCAATGCTTGGTATATCGCACCAATGGGAGCTTCATCGGTCTTATTATTTGCTGTCCCAAATAGTCCTTTAGCACAACCGTGGAATGTGATTATTGGCAATATCTTGGCTGGTGTGATTGGTGTTACTTGCACGCAATTACTTGCAGATTCAACCACTGCGTTTAGTCTCGCGGTTGGCTTTGCTATTTTTATGATGATGACCACTGATTCTTTGCATCCACCGAGTGGGGCTGTGGCGATTACTGCGGTACTCGGCGGTGATGCTGTACATCGTTTAGGGTTTAACTTTATTCTTTATCCTGTGTTGTTAAATTCGATTTTATTGCTGGTATTTGCAGTATTTTTTAATCGATTGATTGGCAGACATTACCCGCTGACAGCTCATTTAAATGAACGTTCGAAAGATCCAACGCCGACACAGAAGGTTTCGATTCAACCTAAAGATATTGAATATGCGTTAGATCATCACACTGAATTATTGGATATTAGTCAGTACGATTTAGAAAAAATTATTTTGCAAGCCCAAGTTCATGCTAATGAACGTTCGATGAGTACTTTTGTTTGTCAGGATATTATGAGTCGAGATGTGATTCGATTACATGAAGAGGATGATATTTATCAAGCATTAGATAAATTTAAGTCGGTTAACTTAATGAGTTTACCAGTGGTCAATGTGCAAGAGAAATTGGTGGGGACGTTGGCTTTGTATGAGGTTGTGGAATGGTTCAAAGGTGCGACTGATCCACGAAATTCATGGCAACACTATGTAAAACAAATTATGAGTCGTCGTGTTGTAACGGTTGAACCATCGCAACCCATCCAAGATCTAGTGCCTTATTTCGTAGAGAAATCTTTTAATTATATTCCTGTAGTTGAGCAGGAGCGTCTCATTGGAATCGTGAGTCGTGCTGATATGATCGCTGCTTTGCAACAACAAATAAATCGTCAAAATAGCTAATTCCAAACAAAAAAAAGCTACGGTTGTATTAGGGGTAAATTCAACCGTAGCGACCAAAGAGGAAAAGGTGATTAACGTCTTAAGTTTTGATCCTCATAAACTGTTTTAACAGGCTGGTTGTAGCCATGTACGTGTTCTACTCGATTTGTCTGTTGTTTAGGAATGACAAGCCATAAAACGAGGTATACCAAAATACCGGGAAAGGCTGCACTCATGAGTGAAACAATGACAAAGATCAAACGTAATAAATTTGCATTCCAACCAAAACGTTCCGCAATACCGCCCATAACACCAGCGACTATGCTTTGTTGGCTTGAGCGATATAAACCAGAATTGGCCATCGAGTAGGTCTCCTTAAATTCATGAAACAGCAGTAAAAAAATTAAAATCAGGATCAACACTGCTGTTAATTAAGAAATATGGTCAAAAATAAATTTTTAAAGTTCTCACAAGCAAGAGAATAGTTACGGTGTGTAAACTGCTGATGGAAAAACCGACAGTTTCGCCTAAAATGCACTGACTTAAGGCATACTGCTTTGTCAATTTGCTATTTCAATCCTATCGTTAGCACAACTTACCTTGTTTTCACGCAATATTTACGTGAATAAAACCTGTTTAATATTTATACCGGGTGGTGAAGTCATGAAAAAAGATAACGATATTGATGTTAGAGAATTATGAATATGCAGTTCAGGTTATTCTTACAATATATTAGTGTAGGAGCTGTATTGAGTTTAGGGTTGAGTGCTTGTGATAGCCATCACCCAGAGTCAATGAAACAGCAACCCCAGACGCAACAAGAGCATGAAGAACTTTCCGATGATATGGTTTTAGAGGATGAACATACTGTATCGAGTGAAGGCGTTTCACTTACTGAGATTGCGGGACAAGCAACTATTCCACATGTTGCATCTAAACGTATGGAAAAACCTTCTCAGCAGGATTTGATTTATGCTGGGCGTTATCATGCGCGTATTCCATGCTCAGATCCTTTTGCTGGATGTGTGAGTAATGAGAAAGAAGCAGAATATATTATTAATCTTTTAGATGATGGTTCGGTGTATTGGATCAATACCAGTTTTGGTCGATTAGGTTCAGATCCCTCTCGTAATATGACCAAGATTGAACAGATGTGTAAACAGGTTCAGTGGCATGCGCACAAAGAATTGAATGAAATCATGATTCGTTGTGAAAATGCGAACGTCAATCTTTACTATAAGATCAATAAAGAGCAAAACCTTGTTTTAGATTTAGACAAGATCTGGAATGGTGATCACGGACAGAATCGTCATTTCTTTAAAGAATATCCATTCCCAAAGAAAGCTTATATCTTTGAAAAAATTGAATAATCAAACGTTAAGCATAAAAAAGAGCGCCTAGAGCGCTCTTTTTTTACAGTTCCGATTAGTAATCGAAGCTGAAGTGTTCTGGTGCAAGAGATGTCAATGTACGAGAAGTCGATACCATTGATTCTGCATGACCTTGAGCGCGTGGCAATAAACGATCAAAGTAGAAATCAGCAACTTTGATTTTCGCTTTATAGAATTCTGGTGTTTCAATGCCGTTACCTGCTTCTAGTTTCTCAGAAGCAATCACTGCTTGTTGAGCCCAGAAATAAGCCATCATGACATAACCAGAGAACATCAAGAAATCAGCAGAAGCAGAAGATACGATGTCACGGTCTTTACGAGCTGCAAGCATGATGCGAACAGTCAATGTGTTCCATTGAGCGCAAAGCTTAGTCAAGTCCCAAGCGAAACGACGTAGATACTTGTTACGCGCATGGGCAGCACAGAATTTTAAGATTTCAGCGGTATAGTCACGAACAACTTTACCTTTTGAGCTTAAAAGAACTTTACGACCTAATAAGTCAAGTGCTTGGATACCCGTTGTCCCTTCATACAATGTAGAGATACGTGCATCACGTGCGATTTGTTCCATACCCCATTCTTTGATGAAACCATGACCGCCGTATACTTGCATACCATGATTCGCAGCTTCCAAACCTAATTCAGTCAAGAAACCTTTTAAAATCGGCGTATAGAAACCTAGCTTGTCATCAGCAGCTTCATAAGCAGCTTGATCACCATTTACTAAAGCATCTGTCATTTTGTCTGCAAGTTTTGCCGCATGATAGATCATTGAACGACCGCCTTCTGCAACCGCTTTTTGAGTTAACAACATACGACGAACATCAGCATGGTGAATAATCGCATCAGCTACACGCTCAGGCTCTTTCTTACCAGAAAGGGCACGCATAGACATACGATCTTTCGCATAAGGTAATGCACCTTGGAAAGAAAGTTCAGCGTGAGCAATACCTTGAACAGCAGTACCTATACGAGCAGTGTTCATGAAAGTAAACATTGCATGTAAGCCTTTGTTTACTTCACCGATGAGGTAACCAGTTGCATTGTCAAAGTTCAACACAGCAGTTGCAGAAGCACGGATACCCATTTTGTGTTCGATTGAACCACAAGAAACAGTATTACGCTCACCTACACCGCCATCAGCAGTTGGAATGAACTTAGGTACGATGAATAACGAAATACCACGAGTACCCGCAGGTGCATCTGGAAGACGAGCAAGTACGATATGGATAATGTTCTCTGTTAAATCGTGTTCACCAGCAGAGATGAAGATTTTAGTACCAGAGATTTTATAAGTACCATCAGCAGCAGGTTCTGCTTTAGTTTTTACTTGACCTAAGTCAGTACCACATTGAGGTTCAGTTAAGCACATTGTGCCTGACCAAGTTCCTTCAACGAGTTTAGGCATATAAGTATTTTTTTGCTCATCCGTACCGAACTGCATGATAGTGTTCATACAACCAGTACTTAAACCTGGGTACATAGTGAATGACCAGTTTGCAGTACCCATCATTTCTGATTTGATCAGGTTTAAAGACATTGGTAAGCCTTGACCACCAAATTCTTCTGGGTAAGAAAGACCTTGCCAACCACCCATTACGAATTGGTCATAAGCTTCTTTGAAGCCTTTAGGTGTTGTTACTTCGCCGTTGTTAAACGTACAGCCTTCTTCATCACCTGATTGATTGAGTGGAGAAAGTACGTTTTCGCAGTAATCTGCCGCACCTTCAAGGATCATATCAACGGTATCTTTATCAGCATTTTGTCCACTTGCCAAAGTTTGGTAGTGTGCAGGATAATCAAACACTTCATTCATTAAGAAGCGAACATCACGGAGAGGGGCTTTATAAGCTGGCATAATCTTAATCCTGTATTTGAATCATTTTGGATTATCTGTTTCGATACTTTGATTATTCACAATAGTGATAAAAATGCATTGATAAACACGGTTAAAAACAGTGTCAGAAAAGCTAATTTTGTAAGAATTTGATTCGTAGAAAAGTCATTCTTTACTAAGTGTTCTTCATTCGCTTTGAAGATGGTTATGATAACTCTAGTTGTTGAAAGTATAATGATATAAAGGTGTTCGATAAAGCTATGCGTTTAAAATATTTAACTTTATGTTTGTTGGGTCTTAGTCTTTCTGCGTGCTCTCAGCATGTCATTAAAACCAATTCTAGCTCTGTAAATTTAGAGCAAAAGGCCATCAATAGTATCAATGCGATGTATGAATATCCGAGTTATGATTATCGCGGAAAATTTAATATTCATGTCAACCTTGATCAAAACAACACAAATTCAAAAGACGGTAAAGTGCAGTTAGATGCTGCTTTAAAGCAAAAAGTTGATCAATATTTAAGAGATCAAAAAGTCAACTTAAATGCTAAACAGAAACAAGCGCTGTATGTTGCATTGGCACAACAGCCAAAAACCTATAGTACCAAGGCAGAAAAGTTTACTAGCGCAATGACCAATATTTTGAATGATATGCAATTTGAGTATGATGGCTCAGTGCACTATCGTCAAAAAATGGGATCATTTAATTTAACGGCTCGTTATGAAAAGCCAACTTTATTAGTGCAAGCAAAAGTACCGATGGTGTTGGATTTAAAAGATTATAAGTTTTACATCAATTATTTTGCTTTGATGCCATACTTGGTCAATAAAGAAAATCAAAATAATCTAGCGTATCTCGATTTTTCTAAATATCAGGGATTATTCAATCAAGTTGATTTCAAAAAATTTGCTGAATATGTCAAAGCTTCAAGTGCGGTTTACTATCGCTTAGCAGATCAAAATAATATTCAGGCCTTATCCGTTTCTTCTGCTGATAAAGCGGCTGGAGTGGTTGAAAAAATTCGTTTAAAAACCTCGATTGAAGAGCTAGTTTTACAAGCAAATTTATATAGCAAAGTGAATGAAAAATACTTAATGCAAAGTGTTTTGAATTTTAATGAAAAGAGTTTAGAAAAACTGGTTGCTGATGAAGTGAAAGCTTCAGAGCAGTCAAAATCTAATCATAAGCTTGAGCATAAAGATGCTGCAGACGACGCAAGTGTCGTGAGCCAACAACTCTATCATTTAGTGAATAAGCATTTTGGCGTAGATGATGAAGAGGATTATGCTGCGGAAAGTGATGAAGATATTGCTGATGCTACTCAAGAAGCTACAGATGCAGATGAATATGTAACTGAAGGTGAAGCAGTAGTCGCGAGTGCGGCAGATGATGCAGAGCAAGAAGGTCTCAGTGCAGCGCAATGTAGAGAACTGTATAACGCTACGCAAATGACATATGGCGATGTTCAATATTGTGAAAGTATCTATGGCATTGATGTATTTAATAGCGCTGATAAAACACCTAGCTTTATTACCACAATCGCTAAATTACAAAGCGTAGAAAAAATATTTGCTGTTTACGATCAAAATCAATTTATTGATGACCATGCGTTTAAAGCATTCTGGATTAAACATCAAGATGAGATTCAAAAAGCATTGCCTCCAATCGACAAACGCAACCCATTTGTGATGGATGTTGGTTTGGATGCACAAGGTCGCGCTGTAAAATTAGACTATGATTTGAATTATGCACTGCCTGAGTTGAAATCAAGTTTTAATATCAAAGCGGATATGTATGTCAGCAATTATGGTAAAGCAACACCAATCGATCAGGCACAGTTAAAGCGTGCTAAAACTTGGGCTGAAACAAGCAAAGGTTCAATGCTTGAAAAAGCAGTGAATAGTTTCTCAGAGAAGTTAGGTCAAACTGGAATTCAAGAGCATTCTGCTGAGCCTTATACTTTGTCTTTAGATGATCAGCTTGAGACGATTGCAGCTCAAAAATATGATGCAACCCATTCTTATGAGCAAACCTATAAAGCTGTATTTATTGCAAAACTGACAGAAAGCACACCACAAATTGTTGAACGCTACTCAAGCAAAGAATTGCAAGAAATTGCGAGTGTATATGCATACTGGTATTCAGACGAAGATGTGTATAACCCTGAAGGTAAAGCTTTGAAAGCTATCGAAGCATTGCAAAGCAAACATCATTTACAAAATGAAGATCAGTTTGATGATCGTCTTGGACGTGCTGTTGATCGTATTGTGAGTGATGCAATGCGTGGCGATAAAGATCGTCAAGAATGGAAAAAATTAAAAGCTCAATACAAACAACCTCAGCAATTATTTGCTCAGCAATATCAAATTCAATTTGAACATGAAAATGGTATTTCAAATGATGAGAAAGCATTGCTTGCGCAAACAGCAAATGTTTTAGGGCAAGTGTATGTGGATGCGCGTAAGAATCAATTGTCTGAAAAATCTATCAAATCATTGAAGATCGAACATAATGAATTTATTGATTATGAAATCTTTAAAGATGTTTATATGAAGTTAGTGAATGCTAAGTAACTAGTAAAAGAAGAACCTGCAATAAGCAGGTTCTTCTTTTTATGGTTTATAGAAAATCTTTGAGTTCAGGTTTAACGCCATTCCAGATAGAAAAGGCTTCTATTGCCTGGCCAACAAGCATACCAAAACCATCTGTCGAAGGAATTTGACGGGCTTGTGCTTGATCCAAGAAACTTGATGGTTTGCCATATGCCATTTCGTAAGCATGATGGAAAACTAAGGTTTTAGGTAGTTGTAATGCATCACCTGTTAAGCTTGCTGAAGTTGCATTAATCACAAAATCGTACTCACCACTTAGTTGATCTAAACTTGTTGCAGTGAGTTCAATGTGCGCTACAGCCTCTTTTAAGTCTTCAACGAGTTGTTCAGCACGAGCAAGTGTACGGTTTGCAATAACAATCTTTTTGGCGCCTGCTTGAACTAGAGGATAGATGACGCCTCGCGTTGCCCCACCAGCGCCTAAAATGAGGATACGGCTGTTTCCAAGTTCCCAACCTAACGCTTGAATCGCTGCAACCAAACCCTGACCATCAGTATTGTCGCCATAGAGTTTGCCATCTTGCATCCATAAGGTATTGACTGCTTTGGCAATCTTAGCGCGTTCAGTGAGTTGGTCACATAAAGCAAAGGCTTGTTCTTTAAATGGCACAGTAACGTTCATACCTACGCCATTTTGAGCAAAGAAATCTTTTGCCGTGCTTTCAAAACCATCGAGTGGTGCAAGGATTTTTTTATATTCTAAATCGACTCCCGTTTTTACTGCAAAGGCGTGGTGAAGTTCGGGTGAGCGGGATTGTTCAATCGGATTTCCAATAACAGCAAATTGTTTGGTCATGAGTCATCAGGATGGTGAGATTGGTTAAAGTTTATAAAGTTGCAGAGAAGGTCGCAATATTGATTTACAACTCTAGTCGAGTGATGGTCTGATTTATTTCTCAGAGTATGTTCATATCATTTCTTAGGTGATATGGATTGTGATTACTGTTTTATGGCTATATTTTTAATTCGGCATGCGGCAAGTGAAGCGAATATCAATGGGCGCATGCGATCGCATGCTGCAATATTTTTATTTTAATGTTTTTAGGTGAGATTTCATCCCTGAGCTATATGTCAGGGATGAATCATTTCTTTTACTTCTTTAAACCCAACCAATCTCTTGGTTTTAAATAATAGTCAGTAAGACGCTTTTCTGGTGAGTTTGCTTCCCATTCAGGACGATAAGACCAACCCGCTAAATTGGGCAAACTGACGAGAATTGATTCAATGCGGCCACCCGTTTGTAAACCAAACAACGTGCCACGGTCATAAACCAAGTTATATTCAACATAACGGCCACGACGATACAGCTGGAACTCACGTTGTGCTTCGGTGTAGGGTTGTTCACGATGCTTTTCAAAAATCGGTAAAATTGCTTCTAAATAGCCATTACCAACTGCTTGGATATATTTAAAGCAAGTTTCAAAATCCCATTGATTTAAATCATCAAAAAATAAACCACCAACGCCACGTTGTTCATCACGGTGCTTTAAATAGAAATAATCATCACACCATTGCTTATGTTCAGCATAAACATTTTCACCAAAAGGTTGGCACAGGTCATAAGCTGTTTGATGCCAGTTTAGGACATCTTGATCATCTGGATAGAAAGGGGTTAGATCAAAACCACCGCCAAACCACCAGACTGGATCTTGCCCTTCGGGTTCAGCGACAAATAAGCGTACATTTGCGTGTGAAGTTGGAATATTAGGATTTTTAGGGTGAATAACTAAAGAGACACCTAACGCTTGTGCCTTAGCACCTGCAATCTGTGGATGGCGCTCTGTGGCAGAAGCAGGTAATTTACTAATATTAATGTGGGAGAACATCACCCCACCTTTTTCAATCACGTCACCATTTTGCAGAACACGAGAGCGGCCACCACCACCTTCAGTTCGCTGCCAATCATCAATGATAAATTCTGCGGTACCACCGCCTGCACGTTCCTGTTGCTCTAGTCCTGCACAAATGCGAGCTTGTAGATCGAGTAAAAACTCACGAACACGTTGAATATCAGCTGAAGTTGGGTGCTGCATGATGATCCTCTTAAAGTGATCTAGGGGTTAGTTACATCAAAGCATAAATCCATAAAAAAAATAAGGGATTTTTAATTATAATAATCAAAAATCCCTTAACTGCTTTATTTTTGAACGGCTTGTAAAAAGTGAATTAGAAGTCATCTTTTTTATACAGATGATCCATACGCTCACGTTTGGTTTTTAAATAATGCTCATTAAATGGGTTGCGACCTACAGTTAAAGGAACACGTTCAACGACATTGATGCCCAAATCAGTCAAAGCTTTTAATTTTAATGGATTATTCGTTAATAATTTCACTTCTTTGATCTGAAGATGATTCAGCATAATGCTGCACATGTCATAGCGACGTGCATCAGCTGGAAGGTTCAATAATAAGTTTGCATCAACGGTGTCATGACCTTGATCTTGCAATGCATAGGCACGGATTTTGTTGGTTAAACCAATCCCACGACCTTCTTGGCGGAGATATAAAATTACACCTTGACCTGCTTCGTTAATCAAACGTTGAGTCGCTTGTAACTGTGGGCCACAATCACATTTAAGTGAGCCGAAAGCATCGCCAGTCAAGCATTCTGAGTGAATGCGCACAAGTACTGGTTGATTGGGAGCAGCTTCTAAACCTTTAGAAAGCGCCACATGTTCTTCGCCCGTTTCTGGGTCTTGAAACACGGAAATATTGAAGTCACCAAAAGCGGTTGGTAGCTTTGATGTTGCAATAAATTCAATTGGCACAGAGAGCTCGCTATGATAATAAAAACAGTGAAAGTATAGCCTAATGTGTGAAGATTGCGTGAATTGGAATTTCTGATTTTTCACATAAGTTTTTCTTTTTCATACAAAGCACACAATAATGGTTGATAAACAGTGACATAATTCAGGATAATCTGCGAGCCAATCTTAGATATTGGCATGAGAATGTTCAGCACTACATCATTCGCTCATGTGGCTGATTGAAGGTAGATCGTATTTAATTGTATGATTGCCCCCATTTAACCCAGCTTCGGATTTGCCAGGCTTAAAAAGGCTTTGCCACATTATGTTGTATACCGAAATTCCAACTCAACGCCCTGTTACGCCATTGTTAGATGGAATTGATCATCCACAACAATTACGTCAGCTCGAGCAAAGCCAACTCGCACAAGTGGCGGATGAGTTGCGTCAATATATTTTGTATGCAGCAGGACAAAGTGGTGGTCACTTTGGCGCGAATTTAGGTGTAATCGAGTTAACGGTTGCATTGCATTATTGTTTTAATACGCCGCAAGATCGTTTGGTTTGGGATGTAGGCCATCAGTCTTATCCACATAAAGTCCTGACTGGACGTCGTGAACGTATCACTACTATTCGCAGTAAGGATGGTCTTGCAGCATTTCCTGCACGTGATGAGTCTGAGTTTGACACATTTGGTGTAGGGCATTCCTCGACTGCAATTTCTGCTGGTTTAGGTATGTCACTTGCACGCCGCTATCAAAAAGATCCATGTGATGTGGTTGCGATCGTCGGTGATGGGGCAATGACTGCTGGTATGGCTTTTGAAGCCATGAACGATGCAGTTGCTCATGATGCTGATCTTATTGTTGTACTCAATGACAATGATATGTCGATCTCTTGCAGTACGGGCGGTTTTGCTAAACACTTGGCTGCGATTTGGGAAACAGGTCAATTGGTAAATGTAGATGAACAAGGTGAAGCCTATGTTCAACCACATCCAAAATGGACTTATAACTCTCGTTTACATCAGTCCGCGACTGATGCCGCAGATAACTTATTTAAAGCAATTGGTTTTGATTATTTTGGGCCATTTGATGGTCACAACGTTGAGCAGTTGGCACAAGTTTTTAGTGCACTCAAAAAACGTAAAGGCCCACGTTTAGTTCATATTTATACAAAAAAGGGTAAAGGCTTTGCTCCAGCGGAAGCAGATCCAATTACCTATCATGCAATTACCAAGATCGCACCAGTAGCAAATGCACCTGTAAAAAAAGCACCACCAAAGTATTCAGATGTGTTTGGGCAATGGTTGTGTGATGAAGCTGCTCAAGATCAGCGATTACTCGCGATTACACCTGCGATGTGTGAAGGCTCTGGCATGGTGAAGTTTGCACAGCAATATCCAGAGCGTTTCTTTGATGTAGCAATTGCTGAACAACATGCAGTGACCTTAGCAGCAGGTATGGCATGTGAAGGTTTAAAACCTGTGGTTGCAATTTATTCAACTTTCTTACAACGTGGTTATGATCAGTTAATTCATGATGTTGCATTACAGAATTTAGATGTGACTTTCGGGATTGATCGTGCTGGTTTAGTTGGTGAAGATGGTCCGACGCATGCAGGTGCATATGACTATGCTTATATGCGCACTGTACCAAACATGGTGATCATGGCGCCGAAAGATGAAAATGAATGTCGCCAAATGCTACATACTGCGTACCTTCATGAAGGGCCAACTGCTGTACGATATCCGCGAGGTGCAGGCACAGGTGTTGACATTCAACAGCAGATGACTGCTTTGGAAATTGGTAAAGCTGAGATTGTTGCTGAATTTAATAAAGAAGTAGATCAACAGATTTCTATTCTAGCTTTTGGTAGCCGAGTATCACCATCAGTTGAAGCAGCACAGCAGTTTGCAAATAAACATGCTGTAGGTGTGCGTGTGGTGAATATGCGTTTTGTGAAGCCATTGGATGAGCAAATCATCCGTGACCTTGCGGATAGCACACAACTTTTCGTTACAGTAGAAGAACATGCTGTGATGGCTGGTGCTGGAAGCGCTGTTAACGAATTCTTGGCGCAAGCACAAATTGTAAAAGCTATTTTGAACTTAGGTTTGCCTGATACTTTCCTTCATCAAGCAACGCATCAGCAAATGTTGCAAGACTGTGGTTTGGACAGTTCAGGGATACTTGCTTCAATCGAGAAAGCTTGGTTTTAGCTCTTAAGTTCATGTAAATGTGAGCAATAATTTTTCGCAACATTTTTCCCCTAAAAGCGCTTATATTTGATAGAATATAAGGGCTTTTATGCATTATTCTTTGTCAAAATCTTCAAATTTGTAGTGGGTGTTCAATGGAACCTATGGTGGTTATGGCTGCGCGTGCGGCTCAAACAGTTGGTCAAGAGCTTTTAAAGGCACATCAAAATCGTCATAAACTCGATTTACAAGTTGAAGAAAAAGGCATCGATGGTCCAGTAACCCGTGTAGACCGTTACATCGAACAACTTACAATTGATACGCTTCGTAAAAGTTATAAAAACCATAGCTTCCTTGGTGAAGAGTTTGGTATGCAAGAAGGTAAAGGTCACGACGCAGATTGGTGTTGGGTGATCGATCCTTTGGATGGTACTCAAAACTTTATCAATGGATTCCCTCATTTCTGTATTTCTATCGCTGTACAACACAAAGGTGTAACGCAACACGGTGTGATCTATGATCCAGTCCGTGATGAATTGTTCTCTGCAAGCCGTGGTCGTGGCGCGGTCATGAATCAACGCCGTATTCGTGTCAATGTAAAAGATAATCTAGAAAATACTTTCCTTTCTGTTGGTCATCCTTACCGTGCAAAACGTAATGGCGAAATCGTTTCTTATGCAGAACAGCACTTTGCTTCATTGTTGGCGGTAACTAAAGCAGGTTCTCAAATTCGTCGTGGTGGTTCAGCTGCATTAGATTTAGCTTATGTTGCTGCTGGTCGTTTTGATGGTTTCTTTGAACTTGGTTTAAAACCGTGGGATATTGCTGCGGGTGAGTTGATCGTGAAAGAAGCGGGCGGTGTTGTTGTTGATGCTCGTGGTGGCAATGAATCATTTGATAATGGTCAAGTGCTTGCTTGTTCATTGAAAATGTTAAAACCATTAATGCAAGCCGTTGTCCCAGCTTGGGGTGAAGCTGCAAAATAATTTGTAGATTTAAACAAAAAAGCCCTCATTGTTTGAGGGCTTTTTTGTTTTCGGGTTAATGGGGAGTTATGAAGATTATTTATGAGAGTGAGCTATTTTATATAGAAACGCACCATGAAATGCAGGCGGTTAAAGTTGAAGAGCGAAATATTGATTTTTGATTAACTGTTAATGGTAAGACATTTTTTGGAAGTGCTTTTACACTCGCCAATATTCAATATTTAATGACTAAAGATAATCGAATGGGTGAGTCTGCTTTAGGTTCTTACTTTTGGTGTGTGGATATACTTATCCTTGATCAGATGACTCATTAGTGCTTGGTAAAAGCAATTACAAATATATTAAATGATGAGTCTTTAGATATAGGGGTGATATTAACTCAAGTTATTAATTACTATTAAATTTTTTCTTTCTTTGTAGCTTGGATACAAATATAAAATGTATTGAAATAGAAAAAACCAATTAAAAAAGGTGACTTTTAAAATTATTCTGCTATAATCCGCCCACGCACTTAAATTCCAGTTCATTACCTGAACATTCAGTTCTATTCATATTAGCGCACGCTGTCCATAGAGAGGACCACATCTTGCGCCCAAATCGCTTAGCGATTCTTCAGGTTGAGGCAGTAATCAAGCGTGCGTTTAGTCCACATCGTCGTTATTCGGATCGCCGCTGAATTTCATCTATTTTCAGCTTGAGTCGCTTTGCCGCTTGTTGCCGATGTCTATTTTTGTATTTATTAAAATGGAGCACCCACAAGGGTGAAACTCTCTATGAGCAAAACTTTTGCCGAATTTTCTTTGCACGAAACCTTACAACAAGCACTTGAGGGTTTAGGTTTTACAAGCCCAACGCCTGTGCAAGAACAAGCGATTCCAGCTGCATTAGAAGGTAAAGATTTATTAGTTTCAAGCCAGACTGGTTCTGGTAAAACAGCAGCATTTTTACTCCCAACATTAAATGCTTTAGCAGGTCAGGAAACTTTTGTGCCATTTAAAGAGCGCATGAAAGCAGTGACTCAACCAAGCATTTTAGTTTTATGTCCTACTCGTGAATTGGCTCAACAAGTAAGCCAAGATGCTATTGCATTTGTACGTCACATGAAAGGTGTTCGTATTGCTGCAATCATGGGTGGTATGCCTTTTGGTAAGCAAATCCAACAGCTTAAAGGCGCGCAAGTCGTTGTAGCGACTCCTGGTCGTTTACTTGACTTGGTGAACCGTCGTCAATTGAAGCTTGATAAAGTTGAATCTTTAATTGTTGACGAAGCTGACCGTATGTTAGATCTAGGCTTCTCTGAAGACTTAGAAGCAATTAGTGATTTGGCTGCAAACCGTAACCAAACATTGATGTTCTCTGCAACATTTGCTGATCGTATTATTCGTCTTGCTGAACGTATGATGAATGATCCAGAGCGTATTGCGATTGAAACTGGTCACACAACAAATACTGACATCACCCAAACTCTTCATTGGACTGATGGCTTTGAGCATAAGAAAAAGCTTTTAACTCACTGGTTATCTGACGAAAACTTAGACCAAGCAGTTGTATTTGCAAGCACTCAAGAAGATACAGACATGCTTGCAGAAGAGTTAGCTGAAGCTGGTCATTCTGTAGTTGCACTACATGGTGCTATGCCACAAACCGTTCGTAACCGTCGTTTACGTAGCATCCGTGAAGGTCGTGCAAAAATCTTAGTTGCAACTGACGTTGCTGCTCGTGGTTTAGACGTACCAACGATTTCGCACGTAATCAACTTCGGTTTGCCGATGAAAAATGAAGACTATGTACACCGTATTGGTCGTACAGGTCGTGCTGGTCGTACAGGTCAAGCGATTACATTAGCAACTTACCGTGAGCGTGGCAAAATCCGTGCTTTAGAAGATTATTTAGATGCACGTTTAAATGTATCTGAAATTGAAGGTTTAGAGCCATCTCCACCTCCTGCACGTTCAGGTCGCGATGGCGGCGGTCGTGGTCGCGGTGGTCGTGATGGCGGCGGTCGTGGTCGTGGTGGTTTTGGTGGCGGTCGTCGTTTCGAAGGTGAAGGCAACTTCAAGCGTCGTGAAGGCGGTGATGATCGTCCACGTCGTAGCTTCGATGACAAACCTCGTGGTGAGCGTCCTGCATTTGGTGGCGAAGATCGTCCACGTCGCGAATTCAATTCTGACCGTCCACGCCGTGAAGGTGGGTTCGAAGATCGTCCACGTCGCGAGTTTAATTCAGACCGTCCACGCCGTGAAGGTGGTTTCGAAGATCGTCCGCGTCGCGAATTTAATTCTGACCGTCCACGCCGTGAAGGTGGTTTCGAAGATCGTCCACGCCGCGAGTTCAACTCTGATCGCCCACGTCGTGAATTTAATTCAGATCGTCCGCGTCGTGAAGGTGGTTTCAATGATAAACCACGTTTTGATGCGAATGACGACAACCGTGGCAATCGCGTAGATTATAAACCACGCCGTGAGGGTGGTTTCGGTGATCGCCCTAAGCGTGACTTTGGTGATCGTCCACAACGTGAAGGTGGTTTCGGCGACCGTAAGCGTAGCTTCGGTGGTGATGATCGTCCTAAACGTAGTTTTGGCGATGATCGCCCAAAGCGTAAGTTTGGTGAAGATCGTCCAGCTCGTGGTTCACGTGAAGAGCATTTCGGTGGCGACCGTCGTCGCAAAAACGATTTTTAATCGATAAAAACCGATGAAATGAAGAAGCCAGTTGAAAAACTGGCTTTTTTATTTTGAATGAGTCATGTAGAATGCCAAAATGTCTACTAGTTCAAACTTTACATGAAAAATGAATAGGGTTAAGCAAAATAAAAGTTTCTTGAATCAAGCGTGGTCGTTCATGTGCAGTGAAGGTTTACCATGCTTATTTGTTGTACTTATGCTATGTAATGGGCTATTTTTTGCATATGCCATTTTTGATGAAAATCACACCGATTCATTCAATGCAAATTCACATCAATCTACTTCAGAATTTCGTTCAAAGAATAACTACATAAATTAAATAATCTTCATACATCGTTTATCAAAATAAAAACAAGCGCTTAATCTTTCAGTGTATAGTATGCGTGCATAAAAAGTGCAGGAATGAATGCCATTATGAATAACAAATCTCCTCTCGATTCAGAAGCCCTCATTGAAGTTAAAAACTTGAGCTTTAATCGTGGGGAACGCGTCATTTATGACGATATCAGTCTAAAAATTCGACGTGGTCAAATTACTGCAATTATGGGTCCATCAGGTACAGGTAAAACGACATTGCTTCGTTTGATCGGCGGACAACTCACACCTGATCATGGTGAAGTTTTACTTGATGGTAAAAACATTGCAGCTATGTCTCGTCATGAGTTATTTGCTGCGCGTGCCCGTATGGGAATGTTATTCCAAAGTGGTGCACTTTTTACAGATATGTCTGTGTATGAAAATGTCGCTTTCCCAATTCGTGCACATACTAAATTACCAGAGCATATCATTGCTGAACTAGTTGCCTTAAAGCTTGAGTCAGTTGGTTTGCGTGGTGCTGAACAGCTAATGCCAACTGAATTGTCAGGTGGTATGAATCGTCGTGTTGCCTTAGCGCGAGCGATTGCATTAGATCCTGAGTTGATCATGTATGACGAGCCATTTGCAGGTCAAGATCCAATCGTAATGGGTGTTTTGACGCGCTTAATTCGTTCTCTACGTGAAGCTTTAGATCTCACTACAATTATTGTCTCGCATGACGTTGCGGAGACTTTATCAATTGCTGATTATATTTATGTGGTTGCAGAAGGCAAAATTCAGGGTGAAGGTTCTCCAGAAGAATTAAAAAATCATGCTTCACCATTTGTACGTCAGTTTTTAACAGGTTCGGCAGAAGGGCCTGTGGAATATCAATTTACGCATCAAGCATATTTAGATAGCGAGGTTCGTCCATGAATACGATAGCCTGGCTAGGTAGACTCGTTATTGAGCGAATAAAGGGGATTGGTGCTGCGTCACTGATGCTCCTACAAGTTTTATTTGCAATGCCATCACAAGGTGGCTTTCAGCGCTTTGTTTATCAGATGTATCGCGTCGGGGTAATGTCGCTACTGATCATTGCCGTTTCTGGTTTATTTATTGGTGCAGTGCTTGGCTTACAGATGTATAGCATTCTCGTCACTTTTGGTAGTGAAGCGATGTTAGGCACAGCCATTTCATTAACCTTGCTCCGTGAGCTTGCTTCGGTGGTTGCTGCATTATTGTTTGCGGGTCGTGCAGGTTCAGCTTTGACTGCTGAAATTGGTTCGATGAAGCAAAGTGAACAACTTGCCAGCATGGAAATGATCGGTGTTGATCCACTTCGACAGATTGTTGCTCCACGTTTATGGGCAGGTATTGTCAGTTTACCGATGTTGACGGTGATTTTTGCAACCATTGGTATTATCGGTGGTAAGTTAGTTGGCGTTGACTTTTTAGGTGCAGATGAAGGTTCTTTCTGGGGTGGTATGCAGAGTACAGTTCAGTTTGGGCATGACATTTTGAATGGCACAATTATTAAAAGCATTGTGTTTGCACTGATTTGTACATGGGTGGCGGTGTATCAGGGCTATGCTTGTGATCCAACACCAGAGGGTATCGCGACTTCGATGACGAGAACGGTCGTATATTCTTCACTTTGTGTATTAGGTTTTGATTTCGTGTTGACTGCGGTCATGTTCGGAGGGATTTAATGAAATCACGTACTAGTGAGCTGGCCGTAGGTATTTTTGTCATTATCTTCGGTATCGCTCTATTTTTTCTTGCAATGAAAGTTAGCGGTTTGGTTGGTACAAATTTACGTGATAGCTACAGCATGACAGCGCAGTTTGATAACGTAAATGGTTTAAAACCTCGTGCCAAAGTCACCATGAGTGGTGTAACGATTGGTCGTGTAGAATCTATTTCTCTTGATCCCGTCACGCGTTTAGCAACAGTAAAATTTGATTTGGATGGTAAGCTGACGAGCTTTGATCCAAAACAGCTTAAAGAAGTGCAGAACAATGCACTTGAAGAATTACGCTACAGTTCTGATTATGAGCAAGCTGATGCTGCGAAACAAAAAGAAATGGAACAGCAACTTATCAGTAACATGACCTCCATCACGAGTCTGGATGAAGATGCTTATATAATGGTAGCAACCAATGGCTTATTGGGCGAAAAATATTTGAAAGTTGTACCCGGTGGTGGTGTGAACTATTTGAAACGTGGTGATGTTGTTTCAAATACCCAAGGTACAATGGATTTAGAAGATTTGATCAGTAAATTTATTACTGGTGGTGCTGGTAAAGCCACATCAAGCTCGACAACTGAGAGTTCAACATCACCAGCTGCAAATGCTGATGCAGAACCATCTTTTGTTGAGTAATTCAGGTTAGGAGATTGAAGTGAATACATTATTGAAACAGACTCTAACGGCAAGTGTATTATCAACCATGCTTGCAAGTGCTGCATTTGCTGCACCAACAGAGACCCCACCTGATTTTGTAAAACGTGTGGCTGATGGCTTGATTACGCGTCTAAAAGCAGATCATGCTAAATTGCAGAATAATCCTGCTTTAGTAAAAACGATTATTCGTCAAAACCTTGATCCGTATGTTGATTCACAAGCATTTACGCGTATCGTATTGGGTACTTATGCAAATAATCAGTACACAAATGCTGCTCAACGTGCTCAGTTTGAGAAAAACTTCCGTGAAGTGATTATCGAAAACTATGGTAGTGCTTTCGCTAAATATACCAATGAAAGCTATACCATGCGTCCGTTTAGATCATCAAATAGCAAGAACCCAGTGGTTACTTTAGACTTCTTGCATAATGGTGAAAAGATTCCTGTATCTTTCCAGTTGACGGATAAAGGTGATCAGTGGAAAGTGCGTAATATCAATGTGTCAGGTATTGATTTAGGTTTACAGTTCCGTAATCAGTTTGCGGCGACAGTGCAACGTAATGGTGGTGACATCAACAAAGCGATTGCAACGTTTAAACCAGATGCAGACTCTGCTGTTAGTAAAAAATAAGGTAACGATGGATGATTCAGTATATTGATCAGCAACTCGTCGTTTCTAAAACGATTAACTTTGTAAATGCAGAAGAGATTTATCAAGCAGGCTTAAAGCATATCCAACAACATAAGAGTTTTCCTTTGGTTGTTGATCTAGGTCAGCTTGAGCAAGGAAATACGCTATCTTTGGCCGTTTTGGTGCAATGGTTGCGTCAAACACCTGAGAGTAAAGGTCTGCATTTCAAAAATGTTTCTGAGAAAATGTTAAAGATCATTCAAGCTTGCCATCTACAAGATGATTTGAAATTGATTTAAATGATTCTTGTGGATAAAAAAAGAGAGCTATTTATAGCTCTTTTTATTATTCCTATAGTTTGGGGAATGCAGAAAAAAGCGCGTCACAGGTTGGATATTTTTGATGTAGCTTTTTTAGATAATAGGTTTGATCATGTTCTAAAAAACCATCGAGTAGTTTCATCGGTATGCTTTGATTATTGCATCGTTGGTTTTTTCTATTCCATGAGCTAAAAGGTGAAATTGCATGATCAATTGTTATGATGTTTTTATCGCAGTGTAATAGTGCCAATGAACTGATTTGATAATTTTGAGGTGTCGTCTTATCTGGTGGATACGCTAGACCAATGACTAAATCATTACTTTTTATTGTTTTGCTTGAAAAATCACTATGCCATTGTTTAGGCTTGGACGAGAAAATCTTTGTTAGCAAACTTTGAAAGATAAAGTGAGGGTGTTGAAAGGTGAACTGCTTATGGTTGCTTGAAGATAGTTGCTGAACAGAGTGAAGCCGTGCAATAAACACATCATTTGGGGAGTGTGGTGCGCAGGCAAAAGCTAGGTTTATCGAAAGGGTTATATTCAAAACTAGAAATAACCCTTTCATTTTAGATCCATTTCTTCCATCTAAAGTAGATCATTGGTAAGACTAAAAATGCCATTAAAATTGCGGTAACGATCCAAAAGCTCAAACTGCCATGTGCAAAAGGGAGTTCTTCCGTATTCATACCATAAATGCTGGCAATCAACATGGGCGGCGCAAGCATACTTGGTAAGATCGAGAATCGGCGAATCGTATCATTCTGTTCAGTGTTAATGAATCCAGACGTAGTATCCAATAAGAATCGTACTTTCTGGAATAAGAAGGCATCATGTTCGACCAGTGAGCGGACATCTTCGCTGAGCTCTCGAATATCAGCATCGTAAATATGACTACCTAAAGCACGCGGGCGTGATAAGAATGTTAATACACGACGTAAATCGATTAAACAAAGTTGGGCTTTTCCAAGCATATCTTCTTGCTGGGCAAGCCGAGTAATCATGTCATCCAGATCTAAAATCTTTTCTCGATGATGATTATTTAGGACTTCTGTTGAATATCTTTCTAAGTCCTTGTGGATATCTTCTAAGATATCCGCAAGTTCATCTAACTTTGCTTCGAGCAATCCGAGTAAGATCCAAGTGGGATCTTTATAGTCCATATCGTAGTCATTGCGGCGCGCTCGTGCACGAAAAGCACGGAACGCAACAAGCTTTTCACCACGCATGGTAAACAAACGGTCTTTATGCAAAATAAAGGCAACGGTTTGCACCATAGCAAGCATATGAGACGTGTCTTCAGTGTCGCCATCGACCTGATAATTTTTATTCTTTGTTAAAAAATATGTACTGATATGCAAAATTCCATCATCATCACGATAGAATCGAGCGGATGAGGAAATGTCTTCAAGTGATTTTAATGTGGGTAAATTTCGATCATAGGCATCGAGAACCCATTGTTGTTCTTCTTGAGATGGAGCGATCAAATCAATCCATACGAGTTCAGGGTGTAGATCAAAGCCCCCATTGATCGTTGCATCTTCTAGACTACCGCGCTCAGTGGCATAAAAGGCTTCAAGCATGTCTTTTTTCCTCGCGCAGTTGATGTAAAGCTTTCATCATTTTGAGGAAAGCCAGCGTGTATTTTAGACAAGGATCGAATGAAAAACACTTGCCTAAACGATATTTTCTAAAAAATCTTGTTTCTTAGCCTACTTTAACAGCATGACAGTTATATAAAACGGTTTTAATTGTATGAATTCTATATGTGTTTTCTGCGGCTCCTCCCTTGGTAATGATCCTATTTACAAACAAATTGCACAAGCGACAGGCCAAGCAATAGCAGAACAGGGTCTCACTTTGATTTATGGTGGTGGTCGCTCTGGATTGATGGGCGTTGTTGCTGACAGCGCGATACAGGCTGGAGGGCAGGTGATCGGTGTGATTCCAAATGCTTTAGTCGACCGTGAGTTAGCCCACACAGGGCTGACAGCGTTGCATGTGGTGAATGACATGCACGAGCGAAAAACTAAAATGGCTGAATTGGCCGATGCTTTTATCGCTTTACCCGGTGGAGCAGGTACCTTGGAAGAAATTTTTGAACAATGGACATGGAGTCAGTTAGGGATTCATCAAAAGCCTTGTGCATTTTTAAATATAGATGGTTTTTATGATGGGGTGATTCAAACAATACAAGATTCGGTTAATCGAGGGTTTAGTCAGGCTCGTTTTGTCGAAAAGCTGATTGTTGCTGATAATATTGGTGACATTTTAAAAGCATTTACAGCATATGAACCTGCTATACCTAAATGGATGTCAACTGCTGAAATTCAGGCGTGAGAGAGAAAAGTGAAAACAATTACTGTAGCTGCAGCTGTTATTTTGAATGAAAACAATCAATTATTATTGGTGCGTAAACAAAACACACAAGCTTTTATGCAAGTTGGTGGGAAATTAGAGCTGAATGAAGCACCTGAGCTTGCGATTCAGCGTGAAATACTGGAAGAGATCGGCTGTCATTCGGAAATCAAAAAGTTTATTGGGCAGTTTCATACCCAAGCGGCAAATGAGCCTGATCATCTTTTGGTGAGTTATGTTTATTTAGTTGAGCTAAAACAATCTCCTCAGATTGCAGCTGAGATTGCTGAAATGAAGTGGATTCAATTAGATGATCAAATTACTGTATTAGCTCCTTTGACGAAAGAGGTGGTGATTCCATGGTGTCTTAAAAATCAACCACTTATGCAGATGGCTTAACACCGCCAGCAGCGAGACAAATGGCATTAATTTTTTGGCAGCCCAATTGTTTCAGTATTTCTGAAAGTGCATGGATTGAGCTGCCCGTCGTCACCACGTCATCCACGATCATGACATTCCGATAACGGATTTTATTTGGTGGGCATGCAATAAATTGTTGTTCAATATGATCAAGTCGCTCTAAGCGAGTTAGACCTTTCTGTGAATGCTGTGCTAAGCGTTGTACAGGTTGCCAGATTGGAACATTCAGGTGCAGGCTCAGTGTTTTGGCGAGCAGAAGTGACTGATTATAGCCTCGTTCAATCAAGCGATCTGTTGAAATTGGCATAGGCACAATCGCCTGTATTTTAGGCAATTTGAGTTGTAATAAAAGCCCTGCTAATAGCCGTTCATATTCAAGTTTTTGCTCATATTTAAACTGTTGAATAATACGATCAATCGGATATTGATAATGGCAAGCAACGTAAATATGCTGTTCATGACGTTGAATTTGTTGTTTTAACCAAGGTAATTGTTGCCAACAATTTGAACAAACGCCAAACTGTTGCTTGATGCCCACATCACATAAATCACATGGCGTAAAATAATCCAACAACAGTCGGGTTTGTTTACGTAATAAATTAAACATAGGCATAACGTGGTGCTTCAGGTAACCAGCGTTTCAGCAAGCCTTCTGCATGTTGCGGGTAATCTTTGAGAATGTGTTCAGCCACATAATGTGCTTGACTCAGTAGATGATCATCACGTTCTAAGCGCGCAACACGAAAGCCCATATCGCCTGTTTGTTTAGTACCGAGTAATTCACCGGGGCCACGTATTTCTAAATCTTTTTCTGCAATCACAAAACCATCGTTACTTTCTCTTAAAATGGAAAGTCGTTCCTGCCCATTTTGTGAGAGTGGTGTTTTATAAAGCAGTGCGCAGAAACTGGCCGTTGCACCACGTCCCACACGACCACGAAGTTGATGTAGCTGAGATAGGCCAAGCCGCTCGGCATTTTCAATCACCATAATAGAAGCATTGGGAACATCAACACCGACCTCAATCACCGTCGTTGCAATCAGGAGTTGTGATTGATTGTCTTTGAAGGCTTGCATAACGGCTTGCTTCTCATCAGCCTTCATTTTTCCATGAACCAATCCAATCTTAAGGTCAGGAAAGCGTTCTTTGATTTCCTGATAAGTTGCTTCAGCGGCTTGTGCATCTAAGGTTTCGGATTGTTCGACTAGTGTGCAGACCCAATAGGCTTGCTTGCCTTCGAGACAATTCTTAGCGATACGTTGCAACACTTCTTCACGACGATCCAAAGGAATAGTCACGGTTTGAATCGGTGTTCGTCCCGGTGGGAGTTCATCAATGATAGAAGTATCAAGGTCACCATAGGCACTCATCGCAAGCGTACGAGGAATGGGGGTTGCGGTCATGACTAGTTGGTGTGGTGTGAACTGATCAACGCCTTTGTTGCGTAAAGCGAGACGTTGGTCAACACCGAAACGATGCTGTTCATCAATAATAACCAGTCCTAATTTTGAAAATTCCACATTGTCTTGAAATAATGCATGCGTACCAACAACCAGTTGGGCGTGACCCTCTTTGATGTGTTGCTCAGCTTGCGCACGCGCTTTGCCCTTTTGTTTACCTGAAAGCCAAGCCACTTCAATACCCAGCGGTTCAAACCAACGTTTAAAATTCAAGTAATGTTGTTCCGCTAAAATTTCAGTTGGTGCCATTAACGCAACTTGCCAATCTGCTTCAAGCGCATGACATGCGGCAACGGCAGCAACCAAGGTTTTACCTGCACCGACATCACCTTGAACCAAACGTAACATTGGTTGATCTTGTTTTAGATCTTGTAGAATTTCTTTCGAGACACGCTTTTGAGCATTGGTCATTTGAAAGGGCAATGCTTCTAATAGTCTTTTAGCGAGTATTTTACTGCTACTAAATCGAGGTGCGGCAATCTGACGAATATAAGCACGACGTGTCAATAAGCTAATTTGATGCGCTACGAGTTCTTCAAAAATCAAGCGTTGTTGTGCAGGATGTGAACCTTGATTGAGTTGTAACATATTGGCATCAATCGGTGGTTCATGAATGTAGTGTAGGGCCTGTTTTAACTCATAACCGTTGCTGTACTTACTTGGTAATAATTCAGGAAGATCATCACTATGATGTTGCAATGCTTGGCGAACATATTCGCGTAGCTTAGGTTGAGTGAGTCCTTCTGTACTTGGATAAATTGCCGTGAGCTGAGTTTTTGGAAGTGGCGTATGCTGTTGAATGACTTGGATTTCAGGGTGATAAAGTTCTAAACCACGCGCACCGACACGGACTTCACCGAAAATCCGTAAACGTTGTCCCATTTTGATGCGATCAGTTAAGCCTTTATAAATATGATAAAAACGTAAAGTCACTTTGCCAAAATCATCTTGGAGCAATGCGGCAAGAGATTTCTTTTTCCCAGGTGGAAAATCAACGGATCGCACTTCACCTTCAAGTAAATAACTTCGTCCAACAACCAGCTGATTCATTGGAATAATAGTGCTACGATCTTCATAGTCACGGGGAAGATGAAATAGCAAATCATCCGTGCTAAAAATATGAAGCTTTTCTAATAAGGTCGCTGCGGCAGCGCCAACGCCTTGTAATTGCTGGACTGAAGTCATCTTTGATCAAGGATATGTATGCATATTTTATTTATTGGTTATGGTAAAACATCTCAGCGTGTCGCTAAACACTTATTTGAGCAAGATCACCACATTAGCACAATTAGTCGCAGTCCAAAAACAGACTGTTACGCGACGCATTATATTCAAGATGTTCATCAACTTGATTTAACATCATTCTCACCGATTGACATGGTTTATGTGATCTTAGCGCCGTCGGAAAGTGGCGTGGAAGCCTATCAACAGACCTATGTAGAGAGTGTTCAGCCGATTGCAGCAGCATTAAAGCATCATCGTGTTCAGCGTATTGTGATTGTTTCTTCAACTCGTGTTTATGGTGAAAGCGAAGGCCAGCGCATCGATGATGAGTCGGTGATTCAACCTATCGATGAGCAAGGACATCTACTTCGAAAAATGGAGTTGTTGTGGCAGGATTATTATCCACAGCAGAGCATTATTGTTCGTCCTACAGGAATTTATGGGACTTCAATTGCTCGATTAAAAAGACTCGCAGAACACACACAAACTTATCCAGCGATCCATTTTAGTAATCGTATCCATGTGGATGATTTAGCTAGATTCTTGGCATTTTTAGCAGATATTCAAACCTTTGAATCGAGTTATATTGTGACCAATAACATCCCGATTCCAATGCATGAGATTTTATTGTGGTTTCAACAAAAGTTAGGATTACCACCGCTAAAGCTTGCTTCTGATCAGCAGACTGGCAAGCAAATTTTTGCAACGCGATTGGCTAAAACTGATTTTAAACTTAATCATCCCATTTGCTTTAATGACTATGCTGAGTTGCTACACGTACATAGTAATGAAAAATAATTAGGCTAGACTGCAAGTATGCTTTGAATTGTTGGTATGGATTTTGAATTTTAAATATCAACAAATTCCGTAAAGGAACTGCCTGAATTATGCACGAGGTTTGCAGTCGGGCATTAAAGGTTGGATATGAGAAAAATAATTTGTTTAGTGTTATTAGGGCTGATGTCAACTGCGAGCTGGTCAGGTGAACAGACATGGTGTGTGTTCGACCCACTCGGCTCAAAAGGTGATATTAGTCGTCGTTTGCAAGATGTACGTTTGTCTGCATTACAGAATCGAGTCGATTTAAAATTTCAGTTTTTCAAGAATGAAAAAAATGCAATTCTAGCTTTTGACCAAAAAAAATGTTCAGGGATAGCGGCTTCTAATTTTAATACGTATCGTTATAACCATTTCCTAGGCAGTACGGGTGGAATCGGTACAATTTCAAATAATCGAGTTGCTCGAATGTTTCTGCAACTCTTAAATAATGTGCATGTTGAAAAACGTATGATTGGTCAAGATTATGAGGCCATTGGAATGATTCCGATTGGCACAGCAAATATGATCATGAATACGCAACAGATCAATAAAGTATCTCAGTTAAAGAATAAGCGTATTGGGATTCTTGAAGATAATCCACCACAGCAGGCACTCGTACAAAGTGTTGCTGCGAAAGCGGTATATGTTGATTTTTCAGATGCGATTGATTTATTTAAGCAAAAGAAAATTGATATTTTGGCAGCCCCAGCTTATGGCGTATTGCCATATAACATTAAACAAGAGTTTGGCGAGTCGACACAGGTGGTGAATTTCCCTGTTGCCTATTTTGCGATTAACATTATTATTCGTCCTAAAGACTATCCTGTAGGTTTTGGACATCAAATCAGAGGCTGGTTCGTGAAAAATAATAACGTTTTAGCAGCGCAGGCAATTCAATGGGAAAATCATCTCCCTGCATATTATTGGGCAGATATTTCTAATTTTGAAAAGCAGGGATATGAAGCAATGGTTGCGAAGATTCGTAACCGTTATGTTGATCTTGGCTATTATGATGCGTATTTCGTTGAATTAATTAAACGATTGAGATGTATTGATGAACCTCAATATTTAGAGTGTCGAAAATAAATAAAAAGGCAACCGAAGTTGCCTTTTTTACTATTTAAGCTTTCTTGCGCTTTAAGCGACGTTTTGCTTGTTGCGAAGCCATAGCCTCTAACGCTTCTGCAAGTTCTTCATCACTAAAAGTTGTGATGTGTTGCAACATTTGTAATGTCGCTTCATCTAGCACCAACTGCGCTCCAGCTGCCATTTCACTGAAATTATCATCATATTCAATAAAACCTTGATCGTTGTTACGGATATAGTTTTGTTGAGTTAAGACTTTAATGAAACTTTGGAATAAAGCTTTATCGAAGAATTCAGGTGAATTGAATTCATATAACACAGACAAGCGTTGACCGAGTAAGTGGCTGAGTTCTTCGACTTGTTTAGTTGAAATATTGCCTGAACCACGTTGCGTAATCAGCGCTAAAGTCATGTAATAGCGTTCTAAACTTTGTTTAACAGGCATTGCAAGCGTTAAGAGTTTTTGATGCTCTTCACTGTTTGGTGTTGGGCTGAAAAGATTGCCTTCCTGATCTTGGAAAATCAGACCTGTTTGAGCAAGTGCATCGATATAGCTATCAATATGCTGCTGTAACTCAGATGGTTGCCATTTCATAAACAATTCAGCTTTCAAGAATGGATACAAGGTACGGATCACATTACTCAAATCTGTTTTATGGATTTTACCATTGTGCTCAACCAATGAAGCAACTAATGAAGGTAAAACAAAGGCATGCAAAATATTGTTACGGAAGTAAGTGAGTAGAACCGCTTGGTTATCCTCAATCGCAATAATGTCACCCAGTACGTGTTGAACACGTTTGATTAGCTTTAATTTCAAGCCATAAGCAATAATTTCTTTACCCGATAATGGCGTTACTTGCGTGCGCTCATCATAAGGGTGCTGTGTTGCTAAATCACGATAAATATCGAGTTGCTTCGCACAGATTTCTTCATCTAAGGTGTGTTTTGGTGTTGCTAATAAAATTAAAGCCAATAGCGAAACAGGGTTGATCACCACTGCACGGTTGATATTTTCTAAAATGACATTTGCAGAACTTGAAACCACATTAGAGAGTTCAGTTGAGCTTGCCGTTTCGATTTGGATATTATCCGCATTGTTTTGCTTCAAAATATCATCAAGGAATACTGGCTCACCAAAATTCACATGCACTTTACCGAAGATACGTTCAATTTTTCGTAAGGTTTTTACGATACCAAAAATTGATTCAGCTTCTTTTGGTTTGCCTTGCATTTCACCAACATAGGTTGAGCCTTCCATTAAGCGCTCATAACCGATATAGGTTGGAACAAAAACAATTGGTTTTGCAGGGCCTCGTAAATGACCTTGGATGGTCATTGCCAACATACCCGTTTTTGGCGGAAGTAAACGACCAGTACGTGAACGACCACCTTCAATAAAGTATTCAATTGGTGTGTTGCGTGACAAAATACTATACAAATATTCTTTAAATACAGAAGTATAAAGCGCATTGCCACGGAATGAACGACGAATAAAGAATGCGCCGCCACCGCGGAGTAGTTGACCTACAAAAGGTAAGTTCAAGTTATCACCCGCAGCAATATACGGGATCATCAAACCACGTTTATAAATGACATACGACAATAATAAATAGTCGATATGGCTTCGATGACAAGGTGTATAAACGATCTCGTAGTCTTTTGCTAATTCACGGACTGTACTGAAGTTATGTACTTCAACGCCGTCATAGAGCTGAGTCCATAAACGAGTTAATGCCATATCCGCAAAACGTACTGCGGAAGCAGAATAGTCAGAAACGATTTCATTGACATAACCAATAGCACGACGTTCGGCTTCAAGCATACTGATTTTGTGCTGAATGCTTTCACGACGAATGGCATCTTGTACCTCAGGTGATTTGATCACTGATTGCATGACATTGCGACGGTCAGACAAGTCAGGGCCAAGTACCACTTCACGTTGCTGATCCAAATACGTATCTAACGAGCTGGCAATATACGTTGCTGGTGAGATATTTGGATGGTTAGTCTTGGCATAATCTACCAATTCACGTAGAGATTGCGGCTCGTGAAACTCTAAATAAGATTGACGACCATGCAGACCAATGTTGACGAGTTGTTTAACTGTACCTGGTGTTGCCCAAGTATCTGAAAATAATAATTTGAACCAAGAATCTTCTTTATCTGGTGAACGTCCCCAAAGCACAGTCACAGGAACCAATTCCACTTCTACATCTGGATTTTGCTCTAGCGCTTCGATGAGTTGTAAAAGGCGTGGGGGATAGGTTTGGGTATTGAAGAAATTGTTTTCGTTATGGTGTAAAAAGAGAACTGAATTTTTTTCTTGATAAGTCCCAAAAGCCAAAGGGTCTAGGGCTGGTTTTAAATGTAAACGTCTCGTTTCTCCATCAACCACAAGCGCATTACTACGAGAGTAATTTTGTAAAACATAGCACACAAGTTTATTTGAATCAGTTGTACTTTGCTCTACTGTGGTGGATTCTGTAGGAACTTCACCAAGAACATGTGGGGTTACCACAAGGTCAAGTAACTTACTCGAAAGTTGGCGATACATTTGACCAAATCCAGTCTTGGACATTACAAACTCCTAAATAATAATCCTGACATCGAGTCATGATGAACACGACATTCTGCGATATTCTTACATAAAACGGTATGTTATTTTCTGACAAAATATAGCGTATTTGGTAGATTTTATCGTTAAAAATCGTATTTTTAGCAGGTATAACTAAATACGAATGTGACGGACGAATCATTTTATCCTGAGCATCTTTATTGGAATTTATGGCACAATCGAAATATTAACCCCACAAGAATGGGTTAATTTCTCCTGATTGATGTTGGAAGGTTATTATATGAATGCTTTGACTCAAGAACTCGTTGAATTGTTGACCCTAGAAAGGATTGAAGATCATATTTTTAGAGGCAATAGCCGTAATTTAGTCGGGAAACGAGTGTTTGGTGGACAAGTGCTTGGTCAGGCATTGCGCGCTGCATCATATACAACTGACCGTCCAGCACATTCTTTACATGCATATTTTTTGTATGGTGGGGATGTAAATGCGCCGATTATTTATGAAGTTGAGCCGCTTCGAGATGGTAAAAGTTTTGCAAGCCGTCAAGTCAAAGCCATTCAACATGGGCGTGTAATCTTTTCTGCGATGGTATCTTTTGCCTATCCTGAAGAGGGTTTGAATTATCAACATAAAGAACCAGAATACCCAGCACCTGAGACATTAAAGTCAGAAAATGAACTCAAAGAAAGTCTAATTAATTTTGTGCCTGAAAATGTGCGCGCGAGTTTTATGCGTGAACGTCATGTCGAAATTCGACCAACGCAATTGATTAATCCATTTCAGCCACAACCAGAAGCGCCGTTTTACGCGCATTATATTCGGACTCATGGCACGATTCCGTCAGAGCTAGATGAAATTTCATTGCATCAGGCAATTGTGGCATTTTATTCAGACTTTACATTGATGACCACAGCATTACGGCCGCATGGTTTGTCGTGGATTTCACCAAACTTACAATGTGCAAGTATTGACCATACGATTTACTTCCACAGACCATTACGTGCTGATGATTGGATGCTATACGATATGGAAGCGACTGTGAGTGCGAGTTCTCGTGGTTTGAACTTTGGCAAGATGTGGCAGAATGGTCAGCTTGTTTGTAGTACTGTACAAGAAGGCTTGATTCGGCTCAGAGAAATTGAAACGCAATAGCCATCTTTCATAATAAAAAAACCATCAGTTTGATGGTTTTTTTATTATTGGAGCTGTGACAAAAAATTGCTCGAATCTTCAATAAGCACATGCCATAGTATTGATAGTTCATCAATTCCTTATTTTTAGAATGAATTTAAATACACAAATTTTAATTGCCGCAATCTTTGGTGTGCTATTTGGACTTTTGCTCACAGCACAGCCAGATACCGTCTTTGCTGCAAATAGTTTATATGGACTTGGAATTTTAAGTAGCATTTTTATTGGTTTGTTAAAAATGTTATTGATCCCACTGATTTTCAGTTCGATTGTCGTGGGTGTTTCCAATTTACAAGCAGGTGGGCAGTTTGGTCGCGTTTGGAAAGTGACCGCACTGAGTTGCTTAACGACAACGACACTAGCTCTCATTCTTGGAATTAGCTGTGCGCATATTTTTGAGGTCGGAAAGGGAATTGATATTACGGTATTTCAGGCTGCGATGCAGAGCCATGAAATACCAGCTACGCTGACACCATCCAGCTTTTTAACGAACTTTATTCAAAATACTTTAATTAATCCTTTCAAGGCATTCAGTGATGGCAATGTGCTGGCTGTTGTGGTATTCGCGCTATTCCTTGGCGTTGCTTTGGTAAAAGGAGGTGAGCGGTTCAATTCAGTTCGGCAAATCAGTCAGCAATTTTTTGAAATAATGATGATGTTGGTGGGTTGGGTGATGAAGCTTGCACCAATTGGGATTTTTGCCTTACTTGCGAAATTAATTGCAACCGAAGACCTCTCTGTTTTGAGTCGACTGTTCGAGTTTGCAGTTGTGGTGACAGGTACAACGATTTTTCATGGTCTCGTGGTACTGCCGTTGTTGCTTTGGATATTTGGAAAGATGAATCCAATAACCTTTTTTAGAGGAGCTAGAGCTGCATTGGTGACTGCATTTGCAACCAGTTCAAGTTCGGCAACGATGCCACTTAGTTTGAAGTGTGCTCAGGAAAATTTAGGCGTTCGTCCACAAACAGCGGGTTTTGTAATTCCTTTGGGTACGCAGTTAAATATGGATGGAACAGCGCTTTATGAGGCTGCGGCAGCATTGTTTATTGCAAATCTGATGGGGTTAGATTTAAGTTTAACGCAGCAAATTATTGTATGTTTGACTGCGATTATTGCATCTTTGGGTGCGCCAGGAATTCCAAGTGCTGGCATGGTGACGATGATTATGGTGCTGCAATCTGTTGGATTACCAGCAGAGGCAATCGCAATCTTACTTCCGATTGATCGTTTGTTGGATACGGTGCGTACCGTTGTGAATGTACAAGGCGATATGATGATTAGTGTGGTTGTTGATCGCTATGCGAAGCAAGTAGAAACAGAACCAAGCTGATTTTCCCACTATAAATCAGGCGTAAAAAAAAAGCAGGAGATAACTCCTGCTTTTTTTATTAACTTGAATTACGCAGCTTGTTGTAAAGCGCGTTTTGCAGCTGGTGAGTTAGTGAGGTAATTCACAGCATCTTGAGTATTCCCTTCTTTTACAGGGTCATACCAAGGCATTAAGTAATCAATTTGCTGAGCAACCAACCAAATTGGATTTGGAAGAATTTGGTTGTCCTTGCTGCCGATCTTATACCATTCTAGCCAAACCCAAGGTTTGAATAGACTTGGTTTCTTATCAGTAAAGCGTGGATCTTGGCTCATGATATGCGCTGCACCATCAACCCAAAGTCCTAGAACGCCAACAATTACGGCAACGCTAAGGTAGTAACGTGCAATATAGCCACCGCCTAAATGACGGTAGAGATCAAATGCAACTGTACGATGTTCGATTTCTTCTGAACCATGCCATTTGATCAAATCGATCATCTCAGGATCGGCACCGAGCTCTTCCCAGCGTTTATTATAGAGTGCATATTTACCAAGAACACAGGTCATATGTTCAACGGTAGCGATCACACCTAAGCGGAATAAATCCCATTGATGGTCAAGTATCTTAGGTACTTCTTTGCCGAAAGGTTTGTCAGCCAAAGCTTTGGTAAATAAGAAATCCATGATGTCTAAGTTACGTTGAATATCAATATTGCGCTGGCTTAGATATTCTTTATTTGCAGATGTATGCGCAACAGCGTGCATTGCTTCCTGACGAATAAAAGCTTGAACATCTTCTTTTAATTTCTCATCAGTAATTTCTGGCAGTACTTTGTTGTATAGACGGCAAAACCAAAATTCACCAGCAGGCAAAATATTGTTAATTTCATTAATAAAATAGCTGGCAAAAGGCTGATTTGGAATCCAATCTACAGGTGTTTTTTCCCAATCAAATTTTACTTTTCGAGGGAGGATTTTATAGTCGATCGAAGAACCAAGAACTTTGTTCTTCACAAATGATAGTAATTTCATCGTTTAGTCCTAATCGATAGTGCAATGAACCAACACTAAGCAGTATATGCAAACGACCTAGTGTTTGTGTTTAGCAATTCGGGACAATTAAAATTTATTTAATGCATCAAGTTGCATGAAATGCATTTTTTATTCTTCAATGTCTGTTTCAGACACTTCTGGGATTTCATTTAAGTCAAATTCAGACGATTGTTCGAGCGTATAGTTCAAACGACCAGCCATCACGCTTGAGAGTTCCTCTAAACCGATACGGTTGAGTGATGAGAACAATTGAATCGAGAAATCAAGTTTTATTTTCTTCAACTGTTGTTTGACTTCTAGTAAAGTTTTGTTCGCTGGGCCACGGTTGAGTTTGTCCGCTTTTGTTAGAAGAATATGTACAAATAAATGACGTGAATGTGCCCATTCCAACATCATTAAATCAAAGTGTTGTAATGGATGGCGAATATCCATCAACAGTACGAGACCTTGTAAACTCTTACGATGGATTAAGTAGTTCTCAAGTTCTTTTTGCCATACTATTTTCATGGCTTCAGGAACAGCAGCATAGCCATAACCAGGTAGGTCGACTAAGCGTTGGTCAGGATTTCCTAAGCTAAAAAAGTTGATCATTTGAGTACGACCAGGTTTTTTAGAAGCGCGTGCAAGTTGCTTTTGATTGGTTAGTGCATTGATTGCACTTGATTTACCAGCATTCGAACGTCCTGCAAATGCAATTTCATAGCCTGTATCTTCTACGCATAAAGCGAGCTTAGGCGCACTCATTAAAAACTCAGCTTGGCGTAACCAATTTAAAGACTGTACCGCATACTCAGTTAATGCAGGATCAGTTTTCTTTTCATAACTGATTTTTTGTTTAGGTGCGAGTTTGGCTTTGGTGTCTTTAGATTGTTGACGCTGACGCATAGAAGCTTACTTTTGAATTGAAATAGCAAAGCTATTATAAAGGATGTCAGGGAATCGTGCGAATGTGATGGTTAAGCTTTTTGAGTGAGTTGTAAAAAATCAATATGAGAGCTTTGAGAGGACGGTAGAATACCGTGTTGTAAAACTTCGCCTAAAGTATAGCGGTCAAGGCTTTGGTAAAAGCTTTCTAGAGCTTGATCTAAGATACCTTTCAGGCCACATTGAGAGCGTAATACACAAGGTGGAGTATTACATTCTACGATTTGGTGATTACCTTGCAAAATACGAACAATTTCACCGAGTTTGATATTGCGTGCATCTGGATTTAAGCGAATTCCACCGCCTTTGCCGCGGATGGTGACAATCCAATGTTGTTTCCCCATAAAGTGAACAACTTTCACCAAATGGTTTTGTGAGACATGGAGGTCTTTGGCTATATCGGCGATTGTATAAGGCACATCGTTTGGACGAGCGACATACAATAAAATCCTTAATGCATAATCAGTAAATTTATTGAGTTGCATAACTTCGCCCAATCTATTGTTATAGATAGAAAAGGCTAGTCTATATCACCGACTAGCCTTATGCAAAACACTGATCGAGATCAGCTTAGTTTTACGCCGCCTGTTCCAAATGCTTCGCTATGAATGTTTTCAGCTGGAATGCCACGAGCAACCAGCGCTTTGTGTTGCTCTGCCATAAACGGCATAGGGCCACATAAATAGTAATCGGCATTTGCTGGCAAGATCGCCGTATCGATTGAACTCAAATCTAAGCGTCCTGCGAGATTATAATCTTCACCTAATACATCATTTTGATGTGGGAATTCATAGGCTGTGAATGTGCTCAAGCGAGGATATTGTGATTTAAGCGCATGAATATGTTTTTTCATTGCATGAACATGGCTACTGCGACATGCATGGATAAAGCTAACTGGTTGCGGCATATCCAGTGTTACGAGTTGATTTAGCATCGCGATCATTGGAGTTAAGCCAACACCACCGCTAATAAATACATTGCGTTTACTGCTATCAATCAGATAGAAATTACCTGTAGGTGCGGATACTTCAATTTCAGCACCTTCTGCCAAACTATGTAAAGTGCTAGATACCCAACCACTTGCGAGATCGCCTTTTTCATCTTCTCGTTTGACTGAGATACGAAGGTAATCGCTTTGCGGGCAAGTTGATAAAGTATATTGACGAGGTTGTTTTAAGTTGAGTTCAGGAACAAATACACGAACTGAAATGTATTGGCCTGCTTCATATTTTGGTAAATCGCCACCGTCGACAGGTTCGAGATAGAACGAAGTGATTTCTTCACTTTCCACAACTTTTTTCGCAATTTTAAAATTACGCCAACCTAACCAACTACCTTTGGTTTGTTGGTGTTGATCATAAATGGCTTTTTCTGTGCTAATGAAAAGATCAGCTAATTGACCATAAGCCGCAGCCCAAGCATCAATGAGTGGATCATCCATAGAAATGCTGAGAACTTCACTAATTGAATGCAGAAGATTTTCACCCACAATATTGTAGTCAGGTGCTTGAATATTCAGGCTGACATGTTTGTGTGCGATTAACTCGACGACAGGGAGTAGCACAGAGGGGTCTTCAATATTTTCTGCATAAGCTAAAACAGTACCTGCGAGTGCTTGAGCCTGAGCACCGCTACGTTGATGTCCCATATTAAAGGTTTCTTTTAATTCAGGATTATTGCCCAGCATACGGTTATAGAAGTACCCCGTTAGCGCGACACCATTTTCACGGAGAACAGGAACAGTAGCTTTTACTAGGTCGATTTGCTGCGGAGTCATGAGTGATCTCTCTTGGCTAAGATTTATAAGATGCATTTAAAATACATCTTATAAAATGTATTTGCAATACATCTTAGAATAAATTCCATAAAAAAAATAAGGGATAATAAATTATCCCTTGATTAATCATTGGAAAAGCTTTTATTTCTTTCCAAATAGCGAACCGAGCAAACCACGTACAATTTTTTGTCCTGTGCTGCCGCCTAAGCTTCTTGCCGCACTTTTGGCGAATGTCCCAACAATATCTTGTGTTAATTTTTCGCGATCACGTTGTGCTTTCTCCGCCGCTTTTTGCTGCTCTTTAGCAAAACGTTCTTGTTCTTTTGCTTGTTGTTTGGCTAAAATTTCTTGTTCTTTACTTTGCTGTTTAGCGAGAGCATCAGCTTCTTTTTGTTGAGCTTGTTGAAGTACTTTCTGTTGTAGTAATTCATAAGCGCTATCACGATCGACCGCTTGATCATAGACACCCGCCACAATGCTTTGCGCAATAATCACTTGTCGCTCTTCAGGTGTAATTGGGTTAAATGCGGAGTAGGGGGGCATAACCCAGCCGCGTTCTACAATTTGTGGCGTACCTTGTTCATCTAAGCAGCTAATCAGTGCTTCACCGACAGCAAGTTCAGTGATCGCTTGATCAACCTTAAAATCTGGGTTAGCGCGAAAGGTATCTGCAGCGGTCTTTACTGCTTTTTGGTCTTTTGGTGTGAATGCTCTTAACGCATGCTGTACACGGTTACCAAGTTGTCCTAAGACGCTTTCAGGTAAGTCGAGTGGATTTTGGGTGATGAAGTAAATCCCAACCCCTTTAGAACGAATCAGGCGAACCACTTGCTCAATTTTTTCTTGTAAATTTTGGCTGGCATTGTCAAAGAGTAAATGCGCCTCATCGAAGAAAAATACCAGTTTAGGTTTATCCATATCACCAACTTCGGGTAACTGTTCAAAAAGTTCAGACAGCATCCAAAGTAGGAATGTGGCATAAAGCTTGGGGGTATTCATGAGTTTGTCAGCAGCTAAAATATTAATATAGCCATGACCATTCGAATCGGTTTGAATGAAGTCTAAAATATTGAGGCTCGGCTCACCAAAGAATTGTTCGCCCCCTTGATCGCCAAGCGCCAGTAAGTTGCGTTGGATTGCACCAAGACTTGCAGGTGAGAGGTTGCCATATTCTGCTTTAAGATCAGCCGCATTTTCACTGACATAGGTCAGCATAGCTTTTAAATCTTTAAAGTCGATGAGCAATAGGCCTTGATCATCTGCAATTCTGAAGACTGCTGATAGCACACCTTCTTGCGTGTCATTTAGATTCAGCATCCGAGCTAATAATAGTGGACCAATTTCTGAAATCGTTGTGCGAATGGGGTGTCCTTGTTGGCCAAATAAATCCCAAAAAATCACAGGTGAAGCTGCAAATGGAACTGACTCTATGCCTAAAAGTTTCAAGCGCTCATCAAATTTAGGGCTGCTTGTTCCTGCTTTTGCAAGACTGGAAACATCACCTTTGGCATCGGCTAAAAATACAGGCACACCAAGACGCGAAAAGCTTTCAGCAAGAACTTTGAGTGTGACGGTTTTACCCGTACCCGTCGCGCCTGCAATCAAGCCATGTCGGTTTGCAAATTGTGAATGTAAAACGATATCTTGTGTTGTATCTGTGGTTTTCTTAGCAATAACAATTGGTGTACTCATTCTTCACCTATTTTTGATTTCATTCGAGCTGTTTTAATGCATTTTGAATATCTTGAATTAAATCTTCTGGATGTTCTAGTCCTATACAGAAGCGAACCAATAAACCTTGTTGTAAATGTGTATTGCTAAGCGAACGCATCTGTTTTAAATCGTAGGGCATCGCCAAGCTCACAGGCCCACCCCAACTAAAACCCAGTTTAAATAATTGCAGGCTGTCGCAAAATTTACGGACAGCGGTTAAATCATAATCTGGCTTAAAAATGACACTTACTAAACCTGCGCTTTTACCTGTACTACAAACTTCAGCCCAAAATTGATGACCCGCAGCATTGCTTAAACTTGGGTGTAATATTTGGCTAAATTGCGGTTGCTGTTTTAACCAATCTAAGACTTTGATTGCATTAAGCGATTGCTGGTCATAACGTAGCGACATATGTGCCAGACTACGTTGGATTTGAGCACTATCATCTCCTGAAACGCAGATCCCTTGTGTCGCATGCATTTTGAAAAGCTTGTGATGTAATTGTTGATCTCTGGTCACTACTGAACCCATTAAAATATCGCCGCCACCGCTTGGGTATTTGGTGAGTGCATGCACAGTTAAATCTACTGATAAATGTTCATCTGAAAAATCAAATGCATTAAATGCTAGACCAGCTCCCCAAGTATTGTCTAAGGCAGTGATGACATTAGCTTGTTGTGCTTTTTTGACTAAATTTTTTAGATCAGGAAATTCGAGTGTCACTGAACCCGCTGCCTCTAGCCAAATAAGTTTGCTTTTTTCAGTAGGCTGAAAGCTATCGGCATCAATAGGGTTATAAATTTTGACGGAAATACCGTAACGATCTTGTAGGTTGTTTAAATGCTCAAGGTTAGGCCCATAAATGTTGTCGGCTACCCAGACTTCATCACCTGAACTTAATAAAGTGGTATTGACCAAATTAATTGCAGATAGACCACTAGGCGCAAGTAAGCTGAAAATGCCGCCTTCGATTTGAGCGATGTTATCGCCTAAAGTAAATGTTGTCGGTGTCCCATGTGTGCCGTAACTATAATCATAGCGATCGGTCCAGTGACGATCAAAAAGGTGCGATGTGCTTTTAAAAATAATGGTCGACGCACGATATAGGGGAGGTTGAATCGTTTCTATATATTGAGGAGCTGTTCGTGGTGCATGAATTAAATCAGTTTGTGCATTCTTATGTTTAGTCATGGTGCAAAATCAAAGCAATATAATAATTTAGGTTAAGAGAAAATAACAAAAGCTGCCAGTGGTTTGCATCTTTTGTACAGAATCGTTACAGATAAAGCGCTTGGAGAAAAACTGGCTTTATTTTTGCTAAGACTTACTTATCATTCTAACGATAATAGGTTTGAGCGCATGAAGTCGCATTTAAGAGTGCATTATTTTCAGCACATTGCAGGCGAAGGTTATGGGAGTTGTTATGACTTCCTAAAGGCACATAAGGCAAAGATTACGGCAACCGAATTTTTTGCCTTACCTGTAGATTTGCCATTAGAGCTAGAAGCATTACCTCGAGTGGATGAAGTTGATTTACTCATTATCATGGGAGGAACCATGAGTGTGAATGATGAAGCGAATTATCCATGGTTAAAACTAGAAAAAAGATGGTTACGTCGTTATTTAGCGGCAGGTAAGCCTGCAATCGGTTTGTGCCTTGGTGGACAACTTATAGCAAATGCATTAGGCGCTGCGGTGAGCCGTAATCGTCATCAGGAATTAGGTTGGATGGATGTTGGTAGAGCTTCACATATTCCAGAAGAATGCTTTCAGATCCCTGAAAAGATTAATATTATGCAATGGCATAGTGAAACTTTTGAAATTCCAAAAGGCGGTGTGCGTTTGGCTGAAAATAAAGTATGCCGTAATCAACTCTATCAAATTGGTCGAAATGTATTGGGGTTTCAATTTCATCCTGAAATGACACCGCATGCTTTACAGCTATTAATTGAAAATGAAGAGGACTTGGCAATTTTTGATGGAGAGTATGTTCAGTCAATGAGTGATTTAAAACGATCAAATCAAACTAAATTTGAGCAGGGGAATACGTTGTTAAACCAAGCGATTGAATATGTAGTAAGTGCTTAACAAAACTTTAAAGTTAAAAAATTAAAAGAAGAATTGCATAAGACTTAAACAATAGTTATAATAAGCGACCCTCAAATGGAGGGCGTTTTCTACGAAGAAAGTAGTTAACGCATTACAGTCGTGGCATCGATCACGACCTTAGTGAATTTCACTGCCCTTGACACTTGCCAAATGGTGAGGTGCGTCATGGGTGATTCTTTATATATTTGGCTTGGAGTTTACTGGTATGTCTAACCAGAGAATTCGTATCCGTTTGAAGTCTTTTGATCATCGTCTGATCGATCAATCTGCTCAAGAGATCGTAGAAACCGCTAAGCGTACTGGCGCACAAGTGTGTGGTCCAATTCCGATGCCTACTCGCATCGAACGCTTCAACGTTCTTACTTCACCACACGTCAACAAAGACGCTCGTGACCAGTATGAAATCCGCACTTATAAACGTTTGATCGACATCGTTCAACCTACAGATAAAACTGTTGATGCATTGATGAAGTTAGATCTTGCTGCTGGTGTAGATGTTCAGATCGCTTTGGGTTAAGGCTTTCGGTTGATTAACGTTTAAGTTAATTAGGCCGCTTTATTAGAGGTTTATGCACATGGCTATTGGTTTAGTCGGTCGCAAATGTGGTATGACTCGCGTCTTTACAGATGCTGGTGTATCTGTACCTGTTACAGTTATCGAAGTCGATCCAAACCGCATTACGCAAATCAAAACACTTGAGACTGATGGTTATCAAGCAATTCAAGTAACTACTGGTGAACGTCGCGAATCGCGCGTAACTAACGCTCAGAAAGGTCACTTCGCTAAAGCGGGTGTTGCTGCTGGTCGTTTAGTTAAAGAGTTCCGTGTTACTGAAGCTGAGCTTGAAGGCCGTGAAGTTGGTGGTTCTATCGGTGTTGACTTGTTTACAGTTGGTCAAATTGTTGACGTAACTGGTCAGTCTAAAGGTAAAGGCTTCCAAGGTGGTGTTAAGCGTTGGAACTTCCGTACGCAAGATGCTACTCATGGTAACTCTGTATCTCACCGTGTATTAGGTTCTACAGGTCAAAACCAAACACCTGGTCGCGTGTTCAAAGGCAAGAAAATGGCTGGTCACTTAGGTGATGAACGCGTAACAGTTCAAGGTCTTGAAATCGTATCTATTGACGCTGAACGTTCTGTTTTAGTTGTTAAAGGTGCAATCCCTGGTGCAACGAATGGTGACGTGATTGTACGTCCTACCATCAAAGCGTAAGGTGAAATAGAATGAATTTAAAAACTGTTTCTGGCGCTGCGGTTGAATTATCAGAAGTTGCTTTTGGTCGTGAATTTAACGAAGCTCTTGTACACCAAGTTGTTACAGCTTACTTAGCTGGTGGTCGTCAAGGTACTCGTGCTCAAAAATCACGTGCAGACGTTTCTGGTGGTGGTAAGAAGCCATTCCGTCAAAAAGGTACTGGTCGCGCTCGTGCGGGTTCTATTCGTAGCCCGATCTGGGTTGGTGGTGGTAAAACTTTTGCTGCTCGTCCACAAGATTGGTCTCAAAAAGTAAACCGTAAGATGTACCGCGGTGCAATGCAATGTATCTTAGCTGAACTTGTTCGCCAAGATCGTCTTGTATTAGTTGAAGAGTTTGCTGTTGCAGCTCCTAAGACTAAAGAATTGCTTGCTAAATTGAACGACTTGAATGCAACTCGTGCATTGATCGTTACAGATGCTGTAGATGAGAACTTGTATCTTGCAGCGCGCAACATTCCACACGTTGATGTGGTTGATGCAACTGCAATTGATCCTGTTAGCTTGATCGCATTCGATAAAGTTGTCATGTCTGTAGCTGCTGCTAAGAAAATTGAGGTAGAACTCGGATGAACAACGAACGTTTATATCAAGTCCTACAAGGACCAGTATTCTCAGAAAAAGCGCAAGTTTTAGGTGATACTGCTGGTGTTCAAGTATTTAAAGTTGCATTAAATGCAAACAAACTTGAAATCAAAAAAGCAGTTGAGCAACTCTTCGGTGTTGAAGTTGTTAAAGTAAATACAACGATCACTAAAGGTAAAACAAAACGCTTTGGTCGTACATTAGGACGTCGTTCTGATGTTAAAAAAGCATACGTCACCCTGAAAGCTGGCCAAGATGTTGAAATGGCTGACTTGGGCGATACCGCTGAAAACGCAGCGGAATAAGGACGAAAACTATGCCTATTCAAAAATGTAAGCCAACGTCTCCAGGACGTCGCTTTGTAGAGAAAGTGGTTCATGACCACCTTCACAAAGGCGCTCCTTATGCACCGTTGGTAGAAGCTAAAAAACGTACTGGTGGTCGTAATAACAATGGTCACATCACTACACGTCACGTGGGTGGTGGTCATAAGCAAAACTACCGTATCGTAGATTTCAAACGTAACAAAGATGGTATTCCAGCGACTGTTGAGCGCATCGAATACGATCCTAACCGTACAGCTCATATTGCTTTGTTGAAATATGCTGACGGTGAACGTCGTTACATCATTGCGCCGAAAGGCTTACGTGCTGGTGATAAAGTTCAATCTGGTAACGATGCTCCAATTCGTCCAGGTAACTGCTTACCACTTCGTAACATGCCAATTGGTTCTACACTTCACAATCTTGAACTTAAAATCGGTAAAGGTGCTCAATTAGCACGTTCTGCTGGTACTTCAGTTCAATTGTTGGGTCGTGATGGTTCTTACGCTATCGTTCGTTTACGTTCTGGTGAAATGCGTAAAGTTCACGTTGAATGTCGTGCTGTAATTGGTGAAGTTTCTAACCAAGAAAGCAACCTTCGTTCATTGGGTAAAGCTGGTGCTGCGCGCTGGCGTGGTGTTCGTCCTACCGTTCGTGGTATGGCGATGAACCCGGTAGATCACCCGCACGGTGGTGGTGAAGGACGTAGTAAAGGTATTCAACCTGTAAGTCCATGGGGTCAAAAAGCTAAAGGGTACAAGACACGTACCAACAAGCGTACGACTAAGATGATTATTCGCGACCGTCGCGTCAAGTAAGGGAATCTGAATAATGCCTCGTTCATTAAAAAAAGGTCCATTCGTCGACGCGCATTTGTTCGCTAAGGTTGAAGCTGCGATTGCTGCTAACAACCGTAAGCCGATCAAAACATGGTCACGTCGTTCAATGATCCTTCCAGACTTTGTTGGTTTAACAATTTCTGTTCACAATGGCCGTAACCACGTTCCAGTAATTGTTACTGAGCACATGGTTGGTCATAAATTGGGTGAATTCGCGCCAACTCGTACCTATCGTGGTCACGGTGTTGATAAGAAGTCTAAACGTTAATAGGTGCTATGATGGAAGTAACTGCTAAATTACGCGGTGCCGCTATCTCGGCACAAAAAGCACGTTTAGTTGCTGATTTGATCCGTGGTAAGTCGGTTGCACGTGCGATAGACATTTTAAACTTCAGCAACAAGAAAGCAGCTGTGCTTGTTAAAAAAGCACTTGAATCTGCAATCGCGAATGCTGAACACAACAACAGCTTAGATGTTGATGACCTTAAAGTAACTACGATTTACGTTGATGAAGGCATGAGCCTTAAACGTATCATGCCACGTGCTAAAGGCCGTGCAGATCGTATTACTAAGCGTACTTGTCACATCACCGTTAAGGTAGGGGTTTGATATGGGTCAGAAGGTTCATCCAATCGGTATCCGCCTAGGTGTTGTGAAACGCCATAACGCTAACTGGTATGCGAATCCGAAACAATACGCTGAATACTTGCTTAAAGATCTTCAAGTTCGTGAGTTTTTAACTAAAAAACTTAAGAACGCGATGGTAAGCAATATTCTTATCGAACGTCCTACTGGCGCTGCTAAAGTAACGATTAGCACTGCTCGTCCTGGTATCGTTATCGGTAAAAAAGGCGAAGACATTGAAAAATTACAGCGCGAACTCACTAACATTATGGGTGTTCCTGCGCAAGTTAGCATCAACGAAATCGATCGCCCTGACTTAGACGCTCGTTTAGTTGCTGAAGCAATTGCTTCTCAATTAGAAAAGCGTGTTATGTTCCGTCGTGCTATGAAGCGTGCGGTTCAAAACACGATGCGTGCTGGCGCTAAAGGTATCAAAGTTGAAGTTTCTGGCCGTTTAGGTGGTGCAGAGATCGCTCGTACTGAATGGTATCGTGAAGGTCGTGTACCTTTGCATACACTTCGTGCGGATATCGACTACTCTACTTTCCGTGCAGAAACTACTTACGGTACGATCGGTGTTAAAGTTTGGATTTTCCGTGGCGAGATCTTAGGTGGCATGAAACAAGTCATGAACCCTGCTCCTGCTGAAGAGCGTCCAGCTAAACGTGGTCGTGGTCGTGGTGAAGGTCAAGAGCGTCGTGGTCGTCGCAATGACCGTGCTGCTGACAAGGGAGAATAATCCATGTTGCAACCTAAACGTACCAAATTCCGTAAAGTGCACAAAGGCCGTAACACTGGTCTAGCGCATCGTGGTAGTACAGTATCATTTGGTTCGATTGCAATTAAAGCAACTGAACGTGGTCGTATGACTGCTCGTCAGATTGAAGCTTGCCGTCGTACCATCAGCCGTCGTATTAAGCGTGGTGGTAAAATCTTCATCCGCGTATTCCCGGACAAACCAATTACCGAAAAACCATTAGAAGTTCGTATGGGTAAAGGTAAAGGTAGCGTGGAATACTGGGTTTGTCAGATCCAGCCAGGTAAGATCCTGTACGAAATTGAAGGTGTTAACGATGAGTTAGCGCGTGAAGCATTTGCTTTAGCTGCTGCTAAACTTCCGTTTAAAACCACTATCGTGACTCGGACGGTAATGTAATGAAAACTAAAGATCTACGTGAAAAATCGGTAGAAGAGTTGAAGGCTTTGCTTGATGAGCAACAGCTTAACCAATTCCGTCTTCGTATGGCGAAAGCAACTGGTCAATTAGGCAAATCGCATGAAGTGCAAATTGCTCGTAAGACAATTGCTCGTATCAAGACACTCCTTACCGAAAAACAGGGGAACGGACAATGAGTGAAAAAACAGTCCGCACGTTAACCGGCAAAGTCGTAAGCGACAAAATGGACAAGTCTATTGTTGTGCTTATTGAACGCCGCGTTCAACACCCGTTGTATGGCAAATCAATCCGCCGTTCAACTAAATTACACGCTCACGATGAGAACAATGTTGCTAAAACTGGCGACTTAGTGACCATCAAAGAAAGCCGCCCAATTTCTAAAACTAAAGCTTGGACTTTAGTGGAAGTAGTTGAAGCTGCTGCTGAGTAATTAGACGTTCTTGTTGCATCATCGGACAATTTCGAGTACTCTTTGAGCCTTTCGAAATTGTGACCGGTGATGCTCGGTTTTGGAGTAGGGCAATGATTCAAACCGAAAGTATGCTCGACGTAGCAGACAACAGTGGTGCACGCCGCGTACAATGTATTAAAGTACTTGGTGGTTCACATCGTCGTTATGCTTCTGTTGGCGACATTATTAAAGTTACTGTAAAAGAAGCAATCCCACGCGCACGTGTTAAAAAAGGTGACGTGATGAATGCTGTAGTTGTTCGTACAAAATTCGGCATCCGTCGTCCAGATGGTTCAGTTATTCGTTTCGACGATAACGCAGCTGTTATTTTGAATAACAACAAAGCTCCGATTGCTACTCGTATCTTCGGACCAGTGACTCGTGAACTTCGTACTGAACAGTTCATGAAAATCATTTCATTGGCTCCTGAAGTTCTATAAGAGGCAATCATGGCTAAGATTAAAAAAGGCGATCAAGTAATCGTGATCGCAGGTAAAGAAAAAGGCAAACAGGGTACTGTTTTGTCTGTTTCTGAAGATCGAGTTAAGGTCGAAGGTCTTAACTTAGTGAAGAAGCACCAAAAGCCAAACCGTGTAACTGGCGCTGAAGGCGGTATCGTTACTCAAGAGGCTACGCTTCATATCTCAAACGTGGCAATTTTTAATGCTACAACCCAAAAGGCTGACCGTGTTGGTTACCAAGTGATTGATGGCGCGAAAACTCGTGTTTATAAATCAAATGGTGAATCAGTGGCGGCAGCGAAGTAATAGGTTGAAAAGGCAATGGCCAGACTTAAAGCACGTTACAATGACGAACTTAAAGCGAAGTTAAAAGAAGAACTTGGCGTTAAGAACGTGATGGATATTCCACGCATCACTAAAATCACCCTTAACATGGGTGTAGGCGCAGCTGCAACTGATAAGAAATTATTAGATGGCGCTGTTGCTGACATGCAACTCATTGCTGGTCAAAAACCAGTTGTGACTCTTGCTCGTAAATCAATCGCAGGTTTCAAAATCCGTGATGGTTGGCCGATCGGTTGTAAAGTAACTTTACGCGGCGACCAAATGTACGAATTCTTGGATCGTTTGATCTCGATCGCAATCCCTCGTATCCGTGACTTCCGTGGTTTCTCTGCGAAATCATTTGATGGTCGTGGTAACTACTCTATGGGTTTAAAAGAGCAAATCGTTTTCCCTGAAATCGATTTTGACAAAATTGATCGTATCCGTGGTTTAGACATCACGATCACGACAACTGCTCGTAGCGATGACGAAGGCCGTGCGCTTATGCGTGCATTCGGCTTCCCGTTCAAATAAGAGGTCGATATGGCTAAGAAAGGTATGATTAATCGCGAATTGAAACGCGAAAAGACAGTTGCAAAATACGCTGCAAAACGTGCTGAATTAAAAGCTGTTATTGCAAATGTAAACGCAAGTGACGAAGAACGTTTCGAAGCGATGTTAAAGTTACAAGCATTGCCACGTAATGCATCTCCAGTACGTCTTCGTAACCGCTGTGGTTTAACTGGTCGTCCTCATGGTTACTTCCGTAAGTTCGGTTTAAGCCGTAACAAATTACGTGACACAGTAATGCAGGGTGATGTACCAGGCGTTGTTAAGGCAAGCTGGTAAGGAGCGACTAAATGAGTATGCAAGATACCGTTGCCGACATGTTAACACGTGTTCGTAACGCACAAATGGCAAAGAAACAAACTGTTTCTATGCCTTCTTCTAAGTTGAAAGTTGCAATTGCAAACGTACTTCAACAAGAAGGTTATATTTCAAATGTAGAAGTGGCTCAAGAAGACACTAAATCTACTTTGACTATTACGTTAAAATATTTCGAAGGCAAGCCAGTTATCGAAATGGTTAAGCGCGTAAGCCGTCCAGGTCTTCGCCAATACCGTGGTAAAGATAAACTTCCTAGCGTTAAGCAAGGTTTAGGCGTTGCAATTGTTTCTACAAGCAAAGGCATCATGACTGATCGCGCTGCACGTGCTGCGGGCATCGGTGGTGAAGTTATTGCTTTTGTTTCTTAATAGGTGATTCCTCATGTCTCGTGTGGCTAAAGCCCCAGTAGCTGTACCTAATGGTGTAACAGTTACTCAGAACGGCCGGCAGGTCGAAGTGAAAGGCAGCAAAGGTACATTGTCTTTCAACCTGCATGCGCTGGTCGAGCTAAAACAGGAAGAAGGTAAACTTCAACTTGCTCCAGCTAAAGAGTCGAAAGACGCTTGGATGCAAGCTGGTACTGCTCGCGCTGTATTGAATAACCTTGTAAAAGGTGTTAGTGAAGGCTTCGAACGTAAGTTACAGCTCGTTGGTGTTGGTTATAAAGCTGCAGTTAAAGGTTCTGTTGTGAACCTTGCACTCGGTTACTCACACCCAATTGACTACGCTTTACCTGAAGGTGTAACAGCGGAAACTCCAACTGCAACTGAAATCATTTTGAAATCGGCAAACAAGCAGTTGTTAGGTCAAGTGGCAGCGGAAATCCGTGCATACCGTTCTCCTGAACCATATAAAGGTAAAGGTGTTCGTTATTCGGATGAAGTTATTCTTCGTAAAGAAGCTAAGAAGAAATAAGGCGCGAGGTTCTTATGAACGAAAAGAAACAAACCCGTTTGCGTCGTGCGAAAAGCACACGCTTGCACATTCGTGCATTGGGTGCGACTCGTTTGTGTGTAAACCGCACGCCGCGTCACATCTATGCTCAAGTTATTTCAGCAGATGGTGGCAAAGTTTTAGCGCAAGCTTCTACTTTGGATGCATCTTTACGTAGTGGTACTACTGGTAATGTTGAAGCTGCGACGAAAGTTGGTGCTTTGATCGCAGAACGTGCTAAAGCAGCTGGTGTTACTAAAGTTGCATTTGACCGTTCTGGTTTTAAATATCATGGTCGTATCAAAGCCTTGGCTGATGCTGCTCGTGAAGGCGGCTTGGAGTTCTAATCATGGCGAAAGTTGAACAAAACGAAGGTCTCGTTGAAAAGCTGGTTGCCGTTGATCGTGTAGCCAAGGTTGTTAAAGGTGGTCGTATTTTCTCTTTCACAGCATTAACTGTTGTGGGCGATGGTAACGGTCGTGTAGGTTTTGGTCGTGGTAAAGCACGTGAAGTTCCAGCTGCTATTTCTAAAGCACTTGAAGCTGCTCGTCGTAACATGATTACTGTAGACCTCGCGGGTACTACTTTACAACACCCTGTGAATGCTCGTCATGGTGCAAGCCGTGTATACATGCAACCTGCTTCAGAAGGTACTGGCGTAATCGCTGGTGGCGCAATGCGTGCTGTTCTTGAAGCTGCAGGTGTACATAACGTACTTGCTAAATGTTATGGTTCTACTAATGCTGCTAACGTAGTAAACGCAACTTTTAAAGGTTTGCGTGATATGACTTCTCCTGAGAAAGTCGCTGCGAAACGTGGTCTTTCAGTAGAACAAATTCAAGGGTAATCAATCATGAAAACGATTAAAGTTACCCAGACTAAATCTTCTTCGCATCGTTTAAAAAATCATAAACTTTGCTTACAAGGTCTAGGTCTGCGTCGTATTGGTCATACTGTAGAAGTGCAAGATACGCCTTCTAACCGTGGTATGATCAACAAAGTTTACTATATGGTTAGTGTAGAGGAATAAGCCATGACTCTGCGTTTAAATGAACTTTCACCTGCAGAAGGTGCAAAGCGTGAAAACCGTCGTCTAGGCCGTGGTATCGGTTCTGGCGTTGGTAAGACTGGTGGTCGTGGTATCAAAGGTCAAAACTCACGTAAAAGTGGTGGTACTCGTCCAGGCTTTGAAGGTGGTCAAACAGCGTTATATCGTCGTTTACCTAAATTCGGCTTCACTAGCCAAATCGCTTTGAAAACTGCTGAAGTACGCTTGTCTGAGTTAAATAAAGTTGAAGGCGACGTAGTTAGCCTTGAAACTTTAAAAGCTGCGAATGTTGTTCGTCGTGACCAAATTCGTGCTCGCATCGTGCTTTCTGGTGAAATCACTCGTGCATTCACTGTACAAGGTGTTGCGTTGACTAAAGGCGCTAAAGCAGCTGTTGAAGCTGCTGGCGGTAAAGTCGAGGAGTAATCTCGAGTGTCTATGACTCCTAGTTCTTCAGGTCATGTTAACATGATGAAAGGTCAGCCATTTCATGTGAAATATCGTGAAATTATCCGCCGATTAATGTTCTTGATTGGCGCGTTGTTGGTCTTTCGACTAGGAGCGCATATTCCGTTGCCGGGTATTGATAATGTAGCGCTAGCACGGTTTTTTAAAGCTAATGAAGGTACCTTCTTAGGTTTATTTAACATGTTCTCTGGCGGTGCATTAGAACGTATGTCGATTCTAGCGCTTGGTATCATGCCTTACATTTCTGCATCGATTATCGTGCAGTTAATGTCTACGGTAGTTCCTTCGCTGGAAGCTTTGAAAAAAGAAGGCGAGCAAGGCAAACGTAAAATCAATCAATACACACGCTACGGCACTTTGCTACTTGCACTTGTGCAAGGTGTAGGGATGTGTGCAGGCTTGATCAGTCAAGGTATTACCTTAACCTCAGGCCTTGCATTTTATATTCCAGCTGTAACTTCTTTAGTTGCAGGCACAATGTTTTTGATGTGGTTGGGTGAACAGATTACCGAACGTGGTGTTGGTAACGGGATCTCAATGATCATTTTTGCAGGTATTGTTGCTGGTTTGCCAAACTTGGTGATTCAGTCATTTACATCAGTGCAGAATGGTCAAGGTAGTTTAATTGGTTTAGCAGTATTTGGTTTATTATCACTAGCTGTTTTAGCTGCGATCGTGTTTATTGAAAAAGCACAGCGTCGTATTCCAGTAAACTATGCTCAGAAACAACAAGGTCGTCGTGTATTTACTGCACAGCAAACACATTTGCCATTAAAGATTAATATGGCAGGTGTTATTCCTGCGATTTTCGCAAGCTCATTGTTATTATTTCCAGCGAGCTTGGGTCAATGGTTAGGTAGTGCTGATCCAAATGCAGGGATTGTAAAACGTAGTCTGCAAGACTTGGCATTGGTATTATCGCCTGGACAGCCGTTATATTTAATGCTCTTTGGCGCGTTAATTATTTTCTTCTGTTATTTTTATACGGCACTTGTTTTTAGTCCGAAAGAAGTATCAGAGAATTTAAAGCGCAGTGGAGCTTATGTGCCTGGTATCCGCCCAGGTGAGCAAACGGCTCGTTATTTAGATCATATTCTTAACCGTTTGACGTTTATTGGTGCAATTTACATCACTGTTGTATGTTTAATGCCAATGATTCTACAAAGTTCATTCGGTATTCCATTCCATTTGGGTGGAACATCGTTGCTGATCGTAGTTGTTGTAGTGATGGACTTTATGGCGCAACTTCAAGCGCACTTAACTTCGCATCAATATGATAATCAAACGTTAATGAGAAAAACGACTGCTCATCCTCAGGGATAAGCGCACTTAGAGGTTTTCATCATGAAAGTACAAGCTTCTGTAAAGAAAATTTGTGGTAGCTGTAAAGTTATCCGTCGTAATGGGGTTATTCGCGTAATTTGTAGCGCAGAACCTCGTCATAAGCAGCGTCAAGGTTAATTTAATTAAGACCTGTTGATTTCAGTAGGCTAATTAGGTTATTATCCGCCCCTCAAGATTTTTGTGGGGCGGTTGATTATCTTAACTGCCTTTTTGGAGAAAATTGAATGGCTCGTATTGCCGGTGTAAACATTCCGGATAACAAGCATGCTGTTATCTCTCTCACGTATATTTTTGGTATCGGTCGCCACACTGCTAAGAATATCTTAGCTGCTGTAGGTATCACTGAAACTACAAAGATTCGTGAATTAGATGATGCTCAGCTTGATGCGATTCGTGCAGAAGTTGCTAAGGTTCCGACCGAAGGTGATTTACGTCGCGAAATTTCCATGAACATTAAACGTTTAATGGATTTAGGCTGCTACCGCGGTCTTCGTCATCGTCGCAGCTTGCCTGTTCGCGGACAACGCACCAAAACTAACGCACGTACCCGTAAAGGTCCGCGCAAACCGATTAAAAAGTAAGATTTCTGGAAGCTAAAAGATGGCTAAAGATACTCGCACACGCAAGAAGGTCACTCGTACCGTCTCTGAAGGTGTTGCACACATTCACGCGTCTTTTAATAACACCATTGTAACGATTACCGATCGTCAAGGTAATGCATTGGCTTGGGCTACCTCAGGTGGACAAGGCTTCCGTGGTTCACGTAAATCAACTCCGTTCGCTGCTCAGGTAGCTGCTGAAGTTGCTGGTAAAGCAGCTTTAGATTACGGTTTGAAAAACCTAGACGTCCTTGTAAAAGGTCCTGGTCCAGGTCGTGAGTCTGCGGTTCGTGCATTAGGCGCAGTGGGTTATAAGATTAACAGCATTACCGATGTGACTCCAATTCCTCACAACGGTTGCCGTCCACCTAAAAAACGTCGCGTGTAAGGAGAAACATTCATGGCTCGTTATATTGGTCCAAAATGCAAACTCTCTCGCCGCGAAGGGACAGACCTGCAACTTAAATCTGGCGTTAAACCATTTGACGTCAAAACTAAAAAAGCTAACAAAGCACCTGGTCAACATGGTCAGGCACGCGGTGGTAAGCAATCTGAGTACTCACTACAATTACGTGAAAAACAAAAAGTACGTCGTATGTACGGTGTGTTAGAGCGTCAATTTAGTAATTACTATAAAGAAGCAGCTCGTGTTAAAGGCGCAACAGGTGAGAACTTGTTGAAATTGCTTGAAAGCCGCCTTGATAACGTAGTTTATCGCATGGGTTTTGGTTCTACACGTGCAGAAGCTCGCCAGTTAGTAAGTCACCGTTCTATTACTTTAAATGGTCGTCGTGTAAACATTGCGTCTATTCAAGTTAAAGCGGGCGATGTAATTGCAGTTCATGAAGGTGCTAAGCAACAATTGCGTATTAAAAATGCAATTGAGTTAGCTGCTCAACGTGGTACCCCAGCTTGGATGGAAGTTGACCATTCTAAGTTAGAAGGTACGTTCAAAGCTGCACCAGATCGTTCTGATTTACCTGCTGAAATCAACGAAAGCTTGATTGTAGAATTGTATTCTAAATAATCCTTGAGGTAGCAATAAATGACGCGTACTGCAAACGAGTTTCTAACTCCGCAAGCGATCAAGGTCGAAGCGGTGAGCGGGACCTCGGCAAAAGTGATTCTGGAACCTTTGGAGCGTGGCTTTGGTCATACTCTAGGCAATGCTTTACGTCGCATTCTATTGTCTTCTTTACCTGGCGCTGCTGTGGTTGAAGTAGAAATAGAAGGTGTCGAGCACGAGTACAGTACTTTAGAAGGCTTGCAGCAGGACATCGTCGAGCTCTTGCTGAACCTAAAAGGATTGTCTATTAAGCTGTTCGATCAAAATGAAGCATATTTAACATTAGAGAAACAAGGCGCAGGTGATGTAACAGCTGCTGATCTTCGTTTACCTCATAATGTTGAAGTGGTTAATCCTGATCATTTAATTGGTACTTTGAGTTCAACTGGTTCATTAAAAATGCGCCTTAAAGTTGCTCAAGGTCGTGGTTATGAAACATCTGACTCACGCTTCCCAGAAGGTGAAACACGTCCAGTAGGTCGTTTACAGTTAGATGCTTCATATAGCCCGATCAAGCGTGTTTCTTATACAGTAGAAAATGCTCGTGTAGAACAACGTACCGATCTTGATAAGTTAGTGATCGATCTTGAGACTAACGGAACTGTTGATCCTGAAGAAGCAATCCGCAAAGCGGCAACAATCTTGCAACAACAAATTGCAATCTTTGTTGACCTTCAGAAAGATCAAACTCCTGTTGCTCAAGAACCTCGCGAAGAAGTTGACCCAATTTTGCTTCGTCCAGTAGATGATCTCGAGCTTACTGTTCGTTCTGCTAACTGTTTGAAGGCAGAAAATATTTACTACATTGGTGATCTTGTTCAACGTACTGAAGTTGAGTTGTTAAAAACTCCTAACTTAGGTAAAAAATCGTTAACAGAGATCAAAGATGTTTTGGCATCGAAAGGTTTACAACTCGGCATGCGTTTAGAGAACTGGCCACCAGCTAGTCTCCGTATGGATGACCGATTTGCCTATCGTAGCCGTTAATTAAGTAGGACTATCACCATGCGTCATCGTAATAGTGGTGTGAAATTAGGCCGTACAAGCAGCCACCGTAAGGCATTGTTCCAAAATTTAACTAATGCTTTAGTTGAGCATGAGTTAATTAAAACAACTTTGCCTAAAGCGAAAGAACTTCGCCGCGTTGCTGAGCCTTTAATCACTTTAGCTAAAAACGATACAGTAGCAAACCGTCGTTTAGCGTTTGCTCGTACTCGTTCTGCAGCAACTGTTGGTAAATTATTTACCGTTCTTGGCCCTCGTTACAAAGAGCGTAACGGCGGTTATCTACGTGTTCTTAAAGCGGGCTTCCGTGCAGGTGATGCTGCACCGATGGCTTACGTTGAACTTGTAGATCGTGAAGTAAAATAATACTTCTATACAAGAGCAGCTCAGTTGTTCAAAAAGGTCGGTGTAATAACCGACCTTTTTTATTGCTAGGATATTGTGCGAAGTGATATTTAAAAGGGCTGTATGGTCTATTTAAATGACTTAATTAGGTTTCAATGATTTCTTTCACTAGGGGGCAAGTAGATTAAGAAAGCTTCAATGAACTGATCTGAATGTTCTGCTGAGTATGCTGTTCTATAGTTTGTTTCAATCTCCACAGGAATAATTTCACCAGCTTGACTGCTATCTTCTGTATATTCAAGATAGTGCCTGTCACCTTCAAAATAAAAATTATATTGGTTTTTGACCGAATCCAATCTATCACCTATTCCTAGTAAGCCTAATAATTTTCCTTGATACCCCTTCGCTACATAGATGAATTCTAATTTTTTGGTATCTGCATTGAATGTTAGAGTGACAGTTTTATTCCAATAACAACATATTTCATTAATGGACTCTTCCCATGGTAGTATTAAATTCCGATATAAAATCAGCCACTTATCTTTCTCATAATAGACGTTTTCAGATTCATTATAATCATGAATGATTTGATAATCGGATATTGCTCTAAAAGTGTTGAAATCTAATCCTAAGTTAATTCCAGCAGCAGATTTTGCAGGTATGATTTCGGCAGATAAATTTGGAATCAATTGCTTATACTCTATTAACAGCTTGTTTTATAAAATTATGATTGCTAAAGGTTAACTCGATACTTTGTATGTGAGTGTATTGAGCTTTCTATTTACATCAAAATTTTTTAACAAATTATTTATACATTCATTGGGGTTAACATATTTTTCATGCTTTACACATATTACTTAAATTAAGTTTTTTGGTTATACGGAGAAAATGATTTTTTCTTAAACTCTGATCCTTTAATAAATTGCAAATCCAAGCAAAAATCTCAGGATTTTTTACACTCTCTTTTTCTAAAAATGTCCCGAAGTGATATGAAAAAACCGATGAATGACTAAACTTGACATTGTGTATTGTCAAATTTGTGCTTTAATAAAGTCATGGTTTATACAGGGTATAAAAAAAATGGAAAAGCAAGTTGATGTATTGATTATTGGTGCAGGTATCTCTGGAATTGGGTTAGCTGTGCATCTCTCTAAAAACTGTCCACAACGCAAATTTGAAATCTTAGAGCGTCGTGAAAGCTTTGGTGGAACTTGGGATTTATTCCGCTATCCTGGTATTCGTTCAGATTCTGATATGTCAACGTTTGGTTTTAACTTCAAGCCATGGGCAAAAGACAAAGTATTGGCAAGTGGCGCTGAGATCAAAGGCTACTTAAGTGATGTCATTAGCGAAAATCAGTTAAAAGATAAAATTCACTTTGGTCATCGTGTACTTTCTGCGAACTATGATTCTACAAAGAAAAAATGGTTAGTTGAGATCGAAGATAACAACAAGAAAAAACAAACGTGGTCTGCAAACTTCGTAATGGGTTGTACAGGGTACTATAACTACGATCAAGGTTATGCACCTAAGTTCCCGAAACAAGAAGATTTCAAAGGTCAGTTTATTCATCCACAGCACTGGCCAGAAAATTTAGATTACACAGGTAAAAAAGTTGTGATCATCGGCAGTGGTGCAACTGCAATTACCCTTGTACCTTCTATGGTCAAAGGTGGTGCAGGGCATGTGACGATGTTACAACGTTCGCCAACGTATATTGCGACGATTCCTTCTATCGACTTTATTTATGAAAAAACACGTAAATTTATGTCTGAAGAAACGGCTTATAAATTTACTCGTGCACGTAATATTGGTATGCAACGCGGTATTTATGCACTAGCACAAAAGTATCCAAAAACTGTACGTCGTTTATTGTTGAAAGGCATTGAGTTGCAGTTGAAAGGTAAAGTCGATATGAAACACTTTACTCCAAGCTACAATCCTTGGGATCAACGTTTATGTGTTGTGCCAGATGGTGATTTATTCAAAGCATTGCGTGAAGGTCAGGCAAGTGTGGAGACAGATCAAATCGAGAAATTTACCGCAAATGGTATTCAATTAAAATCTGGTAAACATTTAGAGGCTGATATTGTGATTTCAGCAACTGGTTTAGAGATTCAGATTTTAGGTGGTGTGCAAGGTTCAATCGATGGTAAACCAATGAATACATCTCAACATATGCTTTATCAAGGCGTTATGGTAAGCGATGTGCCTAATATGGCAATGATCATTGGTTATATCAATGCGTCATGGACTTTGAAGGTTGATATTGCTGCTGATTATATTTGCCGTTTGATTAATCATATGGATAAAAATGGTTTTGATGAGGTGATTGCACACGCCGATCCTTCGCAGCGTGAAAATGACACAATCATGGGTAAAATGTCATCTGGTTATATCGCTCGCGCAGCGGATGTGATGCCAAAACAAGGTAAGCAAGCACCTTGGAAGATCACAAATAATTACCTTGCGGATCGTAAGGAGTTAAAAGATGCTAAGTTTAATGATGGTGTTTTAGAATTCCATAAGCGCGGTGAGCAAGCAACAAACCGTAAGCCAAAATTAGTATCATAATTTTTGCTTGAATGATTTGAAACCCTATGCATAGCATAGGGTTTTTTATTTGTGCTCAGGGTTTAAATCTTAGAAATATCGCGTATATTGAGCACATTAGAAAATTCATATTAGGGATAATACGATGAGAAAAATCATCATTTTGGGGACTATCTTACTTAGTACATTCAGTTATGCTGATGATGTTAAACAAAAGACAGCAATTGCTGAGAAGTTAGTTTCGGTTGATGGTACTGAACAAGGACTTGAAAATACGGATAAAATGATTCTTGAACAAATTCGTATGCGCTTACCAAAAGATATGCCAGCTGATTTTTTCACTGATTTAACTAAAAACTTAAATAGTGAACAACGTAAACAATTTATTGTTCAGCGTTATGTGGAAACGTTTAGCCAGAAAGAGTTACAAGCCGCTTTAAACTTTTATCAGTCAAATGAAGGGAAGGCTTGGGCAAAGAAAGCAAGTGAAATTGGAGGAGAGGTTGCTCATTTCACAACGCAAAATGCTCGTAATGCTTTAAACACTACCATGCAAGAACATGTTGAGAATCCTACCGTAAAACAGTTGATGGCTCGTATGAACCCAGCACCAGTAGCTGCGGTAGAAAAAGCTGAACAGAAATAATCAATCAAAAAAGGGATCATAATGATGATCCCTTTTTTTATGTTGTTTAGTTTTATAGAGTACGAGAAATGAGTTCTTTCATGATCTCATTGGTACCAGCATAAATACGGTTGGCGCGATTATCGATATATGCGCGAGCAATTGGATACTCAAGCATATAACCATAGCCACCGTGTAGTTGTAAGCAGTCATCTACAACTTTTGAGAACATATCTGAAATCTTATATTTAGCTGCTGCGGCGGCATCAACACCTAAACTTTCTTCGAGTTGTAGTTCCATACAACGATCTAAATAAGTACGACAAAAATCGATTTCTGTACGTAACTCAGCTAATTTAAAGCGTGTATTTTGGAATGTACCGATTGGTTTGCCGAATGCTTTACGATCTTTAGTGTATTGAACAGTATGTGCAAAAGCTGCTTCAGCACCTGCTTGGCAAATAATCGCAACTAACATACGTTCCCAAGCAAGTTCTTTCATCAGCATCATGAAGCCCATGCCTTCCATACCAAGCAGATTTTCTTTAGGTACACGAACATTGTCAAAGAACAGTTCGCAAGTATCTTGACCTTTCATTCCGATTTTATTTAAAGGTTTTCCTTTACTAAAACCAGCACGATCAGCCTCTACAATGATTAAAGAAAGATTTGCTGAACCTTTCTCTGTGTTGCCTGTTTTACAGACGACAATTGCCATATCGCAAAGATAGCCATTGGTAATAAAGATTTTAGAACCATTGATTACATATTCATCACCATCAAGTACGGCAGTCGTGCGGACGGCTTGTAGATCAGAACCTGTACCAGGTTCCGTCATGGCAATTGCAGTTACAGTTTCACCTGTTGCCATTTTTGGCAACCAATCTTGCTTTTGTTCTTCATTACCAAAGTTGTTGATATAGTTCGCAACAATGTCTGAATGGAGCGAGAAACCTGTGCTTGAATCCATTGCATAGGCTTGTTCTTCGATCAAAATCATACTGTAAAGACGATCTACGCCTGATCCACCATATTGTTCAGGCATAGTGGTACATAACAGACCAAGTTCGCCAGCTTTATTCCATAAGTCACGGTCAACATGTTGTTGTTTCTCGTATTTTTCAATATTTGGAACAACTTCTTTTTCATAGAATTTACGTACAGTTTCACGAAATGCTTCATGATCAGATGTAAAAAGCTTGCGTGGTAACATGTTTGGAATTGGACGAATAGCACCTGATTGCATTTGTTATTTTTTCCCTAGTTTATGGATTAAAAATCATCATCACCATACAAGAAATCGAAAATATTGAACAATGTGATCAATGCTCAATTTGATTGATGTATTTGGTCACTTAGGAAAAATGTTGACGAAAGTTATAGTGCGATCGGGTACACTATGCACAAATAGTTGCATAGCGGAACATAAGATGTCTGATGAAATGACGTTAGAAGAACGTAAGGTAATTTACCGTGCTCGTCGTGGGTTAAAAGAAATTGATGTGTATTTCGACCCTTATGTGAAGAATTGCTATTTGAGTGCTGAGCCTGCTGAAAAAGCTTTATTTGCTGAGTTGGTAGATCAAGAAGATCCAGATTTGCTTGATTGGTTTATGGAAGTCGGTAATCCTCCTCGAACTGAGCTAAAAGAATTTATCTTAAAATTAAAACATAATGTACACGGCTAATCAGCGTGTTTTTGAGTTGCGATACAGTCGGTTTTCGATTGTATTGCAACTTTTGATTTTTCTTGGAATCAACTTTTTATCTTATCTATTATTAAAACCTTTATTTTTCTTTATCAGTTTTCTTTTCATGTGTGGTGCGTGGGCACTATTTTTTAAACAATCTCAAATTAAAAAGATCGAGAATTTAGAAAAAAATTTATGGTCAGTCGAATTTTCTGATCAAAATTTAGATATTCAACAGCGGGAAATTCTTAAAATAATTGATCATCATTGCTACATCGTGATCTATTTTTCTGATCCACAGCATAAAAATTTAATCATTTGGTGGGATCAATTATCCTATTTTCACTGGAAAAACCTGAAAATACTCGTAAAACTAGCATAATTGTTCGACAATTCTACAGTTGTATATTTTTATTAAAATAATATTTTTCAGTTGGTTATATATTTATTTCATCTTTTTACTTTGAATTGTTAGATTAAATACTCTAAAAAATACTGAAAATATGGATTGTCAGACAATTCAGCCTTTAACCTGAGTTCATTTTCGTTAAAGTACAAACACCAACGTAAAGTGTGGTGGAGGTCCTAAGATGATGGAAATTCCAACATGGTCGTTTCTGGTGATTGCAACTATTCTTGCAATCGTTATAGGAAGAGCAGGAACTTTACTCAGGGAACTTCTTGAATCACAGCAGCATCATGTTGTAGTGACCAAGAGAAAGAGATTGAAGGTGTCATCAATATATCACAATCCCGTGAATGCTGATGATGAACGTCGATCTGGTATCTATCAAAAGTAGATACAAAAGTGTAGGAGGTCTCTATGGAGATTTCAATGTGGATGTTTCTAGTAATTGCAGTCGTTATGGCGATTGTTGTAGGAAGAGCTGGAACATTACTCAAGGATTATTTTTGATAAAAACTAAAAGATAAAGAGTTTCACGTTTTAACCAGTTAATAAGTAGCATGTGCTGAACCGTCGCAATGCTACTTTTTTTTGCCTGAAATTTATGTATTCTGAATTCTATGTCAATTCGCTTATCTGTGAATTGTGTCAAAATGTCCATGTTAAAATTAGAGCAATTACTCTTTAATTCAAGTATTGCATCTGATAATGTACATCTAAAAGGAAAAACAAATTAAAGAGGACAGGAAGAATGTCTAAGCTCCACAAAATGGGAAAGGGTGTGGCGGTTGCTTTGCTTACAACATCAATGTTATCTGGATGTTCGTATGTGATAAAAACAGGGGCGAATGTTGCATTAGGTTTTAGTGAAAATCATATTGTTCCACCAATTTTAGCGATGGATGATGCTGAAATGGTGTGTAATTCAGGGAATGCTTTAACCCCTGCAATTATGTCAACAAAAGATATGGGTGCAGACCCGACCCGTATGGCGGTATTGTTATATACCGCTGCGGGTATTTGTGCTGAAAATGAAGCACTTGAAGCTGAATTACGCTATTTACGTGCAGCTAAAGCTGGTCAAGTGACCGAAGCTCAGGATGCTCGAGTTGAGCAAAAACGCTGGGCTGGTATTGCTGCTGAACGTCAATATGCAAGTTATAAGCTTTTTGCCAATCGTTGGGAAGCAAAATACAATTATAAATTAGGTGACTCTTGCCCAACCATGCGCAACGACCTTGATCAAACTGTTTATTTGCTCGGTATGATTAATGGTTTGCAAGCAATGACCAATGATATTAACTCAGGCGGTGCGATTAACGTTCCTAAAGATATTGCAGGTATTGTTGAGCGCGGCATGGTTTGTCTAGATAATGAAAAATTCTGGGGTGCTCCAATGGCAACCCGTGCGGTCATTTGGACATTATTGCCAGGTGCCGGTGACGGTAAGCCAGAACCGTATGCGACGCTGAAAGAGTCGATGGCTATTGGTGAGAAGAAAGGTGTCCGTTTAGCGCATGCTTTGTATGCAGTTGCAGCACAAGCAAGTGGTGATGACGCCAAACTTCGTGATGCATTCCGTTCATACGCTGCTGCAACGGGAGATGATAAACCTGCTAATCCTCAATTTAGATTGATTGATAAAATGGCTGGTTTAATGGTTCGTGGTATTGCTGATCGTTATTGGACAGAAAATACGGGTGTAAGATCGACACGAGAAGGTTTATCAACGTTCTGGGATGATCAGCCAGAAACTTCTTCTGAACTCGATGATTTATTCGATGGTGGTGGAGATGAAGCATCTGCACCAGCTGAAGAGCAACCAGCTCAGTAACCTGAATTAAACGACCTTTTACAACATTAAAAATGAAGTGCTTTATTATTTTTAAATCGTAAAAGGTCTGTTTTAGAAGAGGGGGACGTAAATGAAAGATCAAATATGGATAGGGAAAGTCATTTTGATCGCGGTATGTGTTTCAGTATCAGCATGTCTTCAGGTTTTTCCCGATCTTTTTATTTACTGGAGACCGAGTTTACTCGCTGAGTTTTGGCGATTGTGGACCGCGCATTGGGTACATGTGGGATGGATGCATTTCTTTTTGAATATGTTGGCATTCGCTTGTTTACCATTTATCTTTCCCCATGCACGTAATTGGCATTTATGTGTATTACTGCTGTTACTTCCGCCATTTATCAGTCTCATTTTTTATTTCTATTTACCTTATATTGAAGCTTATGCTGGGCTTTCAGGTGTATTACATGGTTTATATACCGCAGTTGGTTTAGTGTATCTGCAATATCCGAAAGAAAGAAAGTTTGCCATTTTAGTGCTGTTACTTATTGCCGCAAAACTAGTTTGGGAAAATACCTTTGGACAAACGGGTACGGCACAGCTGATAGGTAGTCCTGTACTTACTGAGGCGCATTTGATTGGTGCGATCGGTGGTGTGTTATGTGGACTTAGTTATTTAATGTTTAAAAGGGTAGAGAGAACAGATTAATTGATAAAAACAACCAATAAAAAAGTGAATGTAGTCATTCTTTTTTGAAAAAGTTTGCTGCAAATTTAGGCGGTTTGAAAAAGGGATTGGTTACCAAGAGGGTAAATTCATTTATCTATCAACCATGGACTTCGCATGAATCAACATCTTTGGATGGATGTTGCTAACAAAAATTGGAATAGACATGCAAAATGATCAAGAGAAAAAGTCTGGATTAGGTCTACTGAGTTATATTTGGACGGAGTGGATATCGACATTTGTCATCCTCGTTTTATTACTAATGACGTTGGTCATTGGTACAGGTGAGATGATTCATGGTCAATTATTGCGTATGGGGGAGCGTCTGTATGGCGATCCTGATACAGGAATGCAATACTCATTTCTTCGTGCTGAACCAGAAAAGCCAAGCTGTGATCGACATCCGAATATCGATGCACAAGTTCAAGAGCAGATGAAAATCAATGCTGCTGATGAATTTGCAAGTATGTTTGGCGTTGCATCTGAAGCTGATGTACGTGCGTCATTGATTGCTGCTCGTGAGCAGTGTGATGAAAAGTATCAGTTCTATGATAAAGCTATGAAGCATATGGAGGCTCATCCGAGTATCCGTACTTATCGTAAAATTGAAACGAGCTTCTTTGGTATCTTTAAATTTGGTACTGAGAATCGTGCATTATTTTTGGTGATCATGGTTGTCTTCGCAGCAATCAGTGCGACCCTAAAAACACATCATATTGGTTTACGTAGTCCGGCGACTAAAATAGATTTCCGTGTCTACAGCGTTGCGATGCTACTCGGTAATGGTTTCCTTACATCATCTGTGATTAGCCAATATAATTCGGTCATGAATTCTGGCGTGCCAATGTCTCCAGAAATGAAGATTATTTATTGGCTATGGATGGTGCTATTTGGCTGTTTAACTTTAATTAGTTTATTCCAGTTAGCGAAGCCTCCAACACCAACACGTGAGGGCGGTAACATTGGTTTAGCATTCCTCAGTGTGCCGCTATATGCATATATGGCGATTATCACCGGTGTTGCATTTACCATTTTTATGGATTACCCAATGGGGCAAGGTATTTATCTTGGTCAGTTGGTTGAGTTCTCAAACATCTTCTTGAATCTTGCCTTGTTTATTTGGGCGGGTATGTTGCTGAAACAAACTCGTATTGTAGATTTATTCTTAAATATTCTACGTCCATGGAATTTGGCTCCTGAAACATTAACTTGGTTAATCTTAATTGCAGCAGCATTACCAACAGCCTACACAGGTGCATCTGGTATTTTCGTTATTGCGGCTGGTGCAATTATTTATAAAGAAGTATGGAATGCGGGTGGTCGTCGTCAATTTGCTTTAGCAGCGACAGCACTATCTGGTTCGATGGGTGTTGTACTTCGTCCATGTTTATTGATTGTCGTGGTTGCTTCATTGAACAAAGAAGTAACGACTGATTTACTTTATCAATATGGTTTATACACTTTCTTATTAACCTCGACTTTATTCTTGATCATTGCATTGATCTTTGCGGAGCAGAAATTCCGAATTGCACCGCTTAACATTGCTTTGCCAAAATCTTTACGTGCATTCGTGCCAGTATCTCCATATATCGTAATTTTCGTTTTAATCTGGTTGTTCTACAAACATGCTTTAGCGACTGATTTAAATGAATTTACAGCACCAGTGATGATGCCAATCATCTTATTAATGATGGTGTTGTTTGATAAATTACGTAAAGAGCCTGCACCATTAGCACCAGTAGGGCATTGGGATAGTACGTTAAATACCTATACTGCACCTGTAGATGGTACGCAACCTGCACCTCAGATCAATCCTGAAGATGACCCTCGCAAGCCAGAACGTAATGTTTCGTTTGGTAAAGCATTGCATTTAGCGACAAGTGAAACGGTTGGGCACATTGGTGCGCTTGTGATCTTGATGGCACTTTCAGTTAGTGTTGGTGGTTTCCTTGAGCATATCCAAATCATGGAAGCTTTCCCTAAAGATATTAGCAGTACCTTTGTTGTTATTAGCTTAATCGTAATGCTAATGATTTTCGTAGGTATGATCATGGATCCATTTGGTGCTGTGATTTTGATTACGGCAACTGTTGCGCCTGTAGCATATCAATACGGTATTGATCCAGTTCACTTCTGGATGATTGCATTGGTTGGGTTCGAATTGGGTTATATCACTCCACCAGTTGCATTGAACCACTTATTGGCAAGGCAGGCGATTGGTGATGCAGAAGTCGCTGAAGCGGATGCAGAAGTTCGTCATTTATCTTTCTTCTACCGTTATGAACGTTGGATCTTCCCATTGTTAGTGATGGTTCCTGCAATCTTGATTATTGCGTATGTTCCTTACTTCTTTAAGTTGTTTGGTTGGTATCACTAATTAAGTGAGAGACTTATTAAAAAAGCACCTTCGGGTGCTTTTTTTTCTGTATATCAAAATAGGAATGACTATAAGTGGGTGAAAGCTATGCTAATAATTTTGCAATATTTTCCCATCCCATTTTATGAGCTAGATCTGAGGCGGTCATAGATTGGTTATTCAGTGCTGATTTATCTAGATTATGTTGCAATAGTGCTTGAATAATTAAGAAATTACCCGCAATAGCTTCTCGGTGTAATAGTTGATTACCGCGATTATCTCTTTCATGAATTACGGTTGGATTGGTTTGGATAAAGTGTAAAAAACTATCTAACATCTTTTCGCACATGGGATGTTCAATTAAGTTTTCTGGATGTTCCTCTTGATCATAGACAAATAAGATATTGTTGGGGTCACCAAAATTTATTCCCCATGACGCATCATATTCTTTTCGCTCAGAATCAATTAATTGTTTACGATATTCTTGAATCGTAAAGCCACCATAAACTTGATCTTGAGTTAAAAACATCCAGTCGACGATCGTCTCAAATGGTTGCTCTATAATTTCACCAGCTTGTACATTGTCGATATAGTTTGGTTGATTCATTAACTGACCAGAGATCGTAGTTCCATCAAAATCAATTTGGCTTATCCACATATATTCAACTAGTGGTGAATCAGATGAGTCGCTGTGTTCTTGGATAAATGCACATTTAACATAAGCAAGATCAAAAGCAGGAATTATTCTGCGATATTCCCAAGAAAGCTCTCGCCAAAAGTATTTAAAAGTTTCTTGAGCTTTATTGAAGGCTGAAATCATTTCAGGAGATTCGCTTGCAAAAATGGTATTTCTTATATTCATGAGTTTGAATTTTCCTAATTTGTATTGTTGCAAGTTTATTCAAAAGAGAAGTGTATTGTTAAAGTTTAAAACGCCATTTCTTATCTCTTTGTGTAAGTGGGCTACATAATAAAATTGCCAACAAAATAATGCAAAAACCAGTAATGCTATATAGGTCAGGGACTTCATTCCATAGTAAAAATCCCCAAATCCCTGCGAAAATAATTGCCATATAATTGACGGGTGCAATCTGTCCAGCAGGTGCTAGGCGGTAGGCATGAGACATGAAAATCTGACTCACATTTGCAAGTACGCCTGCTGCAATCAGGAAAAACAATTCATGTAAATGATATGGACGCCATACCCAAAACATGGGAATGACTGAGATCAGCGAGCCGATAAGGCAGAAGTAAAAAACAATGCGTTCGGGTGGTTCTGTTTTGGTCAGTGCTCGTACCGTAACGAAAGCCATTGATGCAAATAAACTCGATGCGATTCCAATAATCGAAATCCAGTTCAATAATCCTTGATCAGGTTTGGCCACACAAAAAACACCGATAAAGCCTAAGCCCGCTGCACATAACATCCCCGTTGTAATTTTTTCTTTTAGGAATAGCCATGCGATCAGCGGAATGAAGATGGGGGATGAGTAGGTAAAGACCATAGCATTAGAAAGCTTTAGATGTGCAATTGCATAGAAAAAGCCATACATTGCTGCTAAGCCAATGAGGCTTCGCCATGTATGCATCCAGAGCTTTTCCGTTTTTACAAAATGAATTCCTTGTTTGAAAATAAATGGTAGAAAAAGAACTAATCCAACTAAATTACGGAAAAATACAATCGTGTAATTATCGACACTTTGTGAAGCATATCGAATGCAAATCCCCATGACTGAGAACAAGAGTGCTGAAATCGTTAGGCAACCAATCGCTAGAAATAAATTACGATTAGTTTGTATAAGCGTCATATGCTTTGAGGAGATTTGGATAATGCGTTCATTTTAAGCTGCTCAGTCATTGAAAGAAATCTCATTTAGCTCTTAGAAGATGAAATAAGTATTTATCAATGTTTTCACATTGTTTATTGAGTCGTAGGAAACTGACAAGCATAGCCACTTGGTGTCATGCCTGTTTCTCGCTTAAACATAGCACTAAACGCACTTGGACTATCATAACCAAGCTCTAAGGCGACATTCAAAATGGGTTTATTCATTGCTAGATCTATCATCGCTTGCATTAATTTGGCTTGTCGAACCCAATGGGAAAAATGCAAACTCGTTTCTTTTTGGAAATGTCGAGCAAGCGTCTTACTGCTCATATGTAAGTAGTTCGCCGTATCTTCCAAATTCCAATTGATACTGAGGTTCGCTTTGATTTCTTGGCATAATAATTTCAGCTTTTGACTTTGTGGTTCAGGCAAGTTAAACGCGAGTGTTGGTAGTAATTCAATTTCATCCAAGATCATTTCAAGCAATCTTTGATTCCTACTATTCGGTTGTATTGCGGTTTGAATTTCCATGGCGCTGCTCATTAACTCCCGTAGTAAAGCAGGGATGGCGATCACACGGCATTCGTTGACAAGATTTTCACGGGTGCAGGGAGAGATAAATACACCTCGTGCTTTAACGTCGCCACTACTGAATAATGCATGTGGTTTGTTGGCAGGAATCCAAACCCCACGTCCAGGTGGAGTAATCCAGATGCCCTGATCTGTTTGAATGCGAATTACGCCTGAAAGCGTATGGATCATTTGGATACGATCATGATGATGCCAATCCTCGACATGACCATGAGGGTAGTTCTCAGAAAATGCGTAGACAGGATAATCTAAAAAACCATGTTGAAAATTCTTTCCCATAGATTGGATATCCACGATTAGATTGTCTGTTTCTCGATAGTTATCGTCTTTTTATCGAGAAACTTTAAATAAATAGTTTTTTAGCATGATTGTCACCGTAATGCATAGGTTGAGATCATGTTTCAAAAAGCTTCTTTGTATCCATTATTTGCCATTTTATTTTGGGCGGGCAATGTCGTTGTATCCAAAATGGCAAGTCATAACATTTTACCAGTCGCGATTACTTTTTATCGTTTAGTGTTAGCGCTAGCAGTCATGAGTACTTTTGTGCTGATTCCTGTTTGGAAAAATCGACATACGATTCAACTCTATTGGAAGCAATTGGCCTTAGGTGGTTTTATATCTGTATCATTATTTCAGTTTTTGTCTTATCAGGCTGCCGCGACTACGACAGCGACCAATATGGCGATTGTTACCGCGCTTATTCCATTATTAACAATGATCCTGAGTAGTTTGATCTTAAAAGATAAAATAAGTTATGGCATGTTGTTTGGCGGTGCTTTATCTTTTTACGGCATTTTATATTTGCTTAGTCATGGTTCTATTTTAAATATATGGGATCAAGGTGTTCATCTTGGTGATGGTTTAATGCTGGTTGCTGCATAGGGTTATGCTTTGTATGGTGTTTTGCTCAAACATTGGAAAATGCCGATTCCCTCTTGGCAATCGAACGTTGTGCAATCGAGTTTTGCCATTCTATATGTGCTGCCTTTTTTTATCTTTTTACCTGCGGCTGATATGCAACTGAATCAAACTACAATTCCTTTGATTTTGTATGCAAGTATATTCTCCTCGATCTTGCTTTCTTATTTGTGGATCGAAGGGGTAAGACATTTAGGACCGAATCGGAACAGCATTTTTATGAATCTACTTCCATTGTTCACGGCATTGATTGCTGTCATCTTATTGGGGGAACATCTACAAGCTTTTCATTACCTAGGCGGTGGTTTAACGTTAATAGGTATTTTAATTGCACAAACGATTCAAAAACCGATTCAGTTCAAAGCTCGCTCTAATCAGGTTGTGGATTAAGGTATTAATAAAAAAGGCTTTAATATGGATTAAAGCCTTTGATCATTAAGATTTACTCTGCGCCGCAATTTGAGCTTCGAGTAACTTGATTTGCTCTTCTTTTAACTTGAGTAATGTGTCTGCATCCGTATGTTGCTGCTTTAACTCTTGCTGTTGATCTTGCAGCTGGTGATGAATATCATCAAGTTTTGCAATTTCTTCTTTTGCTAACGCATCATTTGAAGGGATTGGGTCTTTAATAATTGACTCTTCAACCAATTGAATTGGTGCAGCGACTTCACTCGCAGCATGCGTCGTTTCTGCTGTTGCGATAGGCGCTTCTGGTTTTGTAGGAACGGTTTTCTCTGCAACAGTTTTTGTTGATGCTGTCGGCGTTACCGCTGTATCTGTATTATTTTGAGATAGGAACCATTGAACAGCAAAGATAAGCACAACAATAATGCTGATCCCACCGATTATCATCCATAATAATTTTGAGTTTTCATTTTGATATGAGGACATCATCTTCTAACCTTCTAGTCAAAATGACGAGGTTTGAATTGTATGACCCCAATTTCATCTGGCTCAGCAGGTTGTTGCTCTTCCACATGGGTCGGGCGTTTTTCACTATAAGCACAGTCGATACATTCAATCCACTCGTCATCCACAGTGATGATCTTAACGACACGATCTAAGGCTCCGCATTTTGGGCATTTAGCACCCGCGATGAACTGTCTTTTCATGTCAGTTAATTACACCCTGTGAACAATATTGACGTAGTTTAAGCGCTTTTATTGGTGTTCGTCCAACCTTGATGACGTAATAATGCATCTATTTTTGGTTCTCTTTTTCGGAAATTGCGAAACGCATCAAGTGCTGTATCTTTTCCGCCAACTGCTAGAATAAACTTTCTAAATTCTTTTCCAGTCTCGGTGTTAAAAATACCTTCACTTTCGAAGCGATCGAAGGCATCACTCGCCAAAACCTCTGCCCATTTGTAAGAGTAATAACCTGCGGCATAGCCACCAGCGAAGATATGGCTAAAACTATGTTGGAAACGGTTATATGGAACAGTGGGTGCAACTGCAAATTTCGCTCGAATGTCATCTAATGTAGTTTGGATTTGCTCGCTGTTTAAAGCGGGTGCTTGACGGTGAATGGTTAAGTCAAACAAAGCGAATTCAATCTGACGCAGAGTTTGCATACCTGACTGGAAGAAACGCGCATTCAATAAAGCAGATAGCAATTCTTGCGGTAAAGTTTGCTTAGTTTCAGTATGTTCGCTGAGTACATCTAAACTTTCATTATCCCATGCCCAAAATTCCATGAACTGACTTGGTAACTCGACTGCATCCCATGCTACGCCGTGTGTTCCAGCCACAGAGATATTGTCCACCTCTGTCAGCATGTGATGTAAACCATGACCAAATTCATGGAATAGGGTAATGACTTCATCGTGTGTGAGTAGCGCAGGTTGATTGCCAATCGGTGGAGTAAAGTTACATACCATGTAGCAAATCGGTTTTTGTAGACCACTCTCTGTTTGCACACGAGAACGGAAACCACTCATCCACGCGCCGCCACGTTTGCCGTTGCGTGCATATAAGTCGAAGTAGAAACCACCGACCACTTGACCTTGATCTTCAATTTCAAAATAACGAACATCATTCTGCCAAACAGGTACTTGGCGCTCGATAATTTGGATGCCATAGAGACGTTGAACAATTTGGAATAAACCATCCATCACTTTTGGTGCTGGGAAGTATGGTTTCAATGCTTCTTGAGACAGATTGAATTGTTGCTGTTTTAACTTTTCAGAATAGTAGGTTGCATCCCACGGCTTTAATTCTTCAATGCCATCCTGTTGTGCGATTGTTTTTAATTCTGCAATTTCAGCAAGCGCAGGGGTACGTGCATGTTCAGCTAAATCTACAAGGAATTGATTTACTGTTTCAACATCAGGTGCCATTTTGCTAGCCAATGAATATTCAGCAAAATTATTGAAGCCAAGCAGTTGGGCCATTTCTTGACGCAAGCTCAGAATTTCTTCCATCACTGGGGTATTATCGAACTCGGCTTTATCAGATTGTTCTGATGCACGAGTGACATAAGCCTTATACAGTTCTTCTCTCAATTCACGATCATCTGCATAGGTCATAATCGCAAAATAAGCAGGAAAGTCGAGCGTGGCAACAGCTTGCTCAAGCTCACGTTGTTGCCCGTATTGCTTTAATAATTCAACACTACTTTGTGGTAGTCCTTTGAGCTGTACTTCATCTAAAGGTTTAAAGTAGGCTTGGGTTGCATCAAGTACATGATTGGAAAAGTCAGAAGAAAGCTGAGATAAACGTGCTGAGATTTCTGCATAACGTTTTTTTGCTTCACCTTCGAGTGCAACACCTGATAGTTTAAAATCACGTAAAGCGAGTTTAATCGCACTTTGTTGTGCTTCACTTAATGTTTGAAATACATTGCTATCATGAATATGTTGATAGATTTGATACAGCGCTGTGTGCTGTCCAAGTTGTGTGTAGTATTCGCTTAAACTGGGTAAAAGTGATTGGTAAACTTCACGGGTTTCAGCATTATTCATGACTGCATTTAAGTGCGACAAGATGCCCCATGACTCACTCATATTGTTTTCAAGTTGATCGACTTGATTCAGTATTTGCAATTGTGCTTCAGCTAGCTGAGGAACTTCTGTGAGTTGATTTAAAAAGTTTTGTCCGTCTTGGATGCTTTGTTCAATCTGTTGTTTTAAGTCGGCGAGTTGGATTTTGTCAAACTGTGGGATAGGGAGTGTTGCTTGCTGAAGTGTCATTGTATTTTTTGCCATATCATCTTTAAACATAGTTATAGATGTAGGGGTTTGGAGAGGGGAAATCAAGGCTAATAAAATAATTTTGAGTTCTCCATGTGTATCACTCATTTAAATCAGGAAAACGTCTTTTAGTTTCCTCTACTCTTAATTCATTTGAGAGAAAAGAGACCGTAGGATCAAAAGAATAACTATATATTCCTAGAGTAGGTTTATTGGAATTTTCATAGAATTTACCAAATCCATTATCAATAGTTAGCTCCCATTCGAAATTTTTTTATATTGCTCGAAAAGATATTTTTGAATTTTTCTCAATTGAACGGGATCTTCTGTTTTAAGAGTATAATTGATTTCATGTAATTTCCCCTTCCACTCGGTTAATTTAATATCAACAAGTTGAGCTTCAAAAAATAATGTTTTGATTCCTGAATATAGTTCTTATTAGGACTGTATTCTTGCAGGGGGGAATTCGGATTGAATGCTTGAAAAGTCTGAAAAAAGAGACAATATGGGAATATCTAGGTGTATTTCTCTAGATGTCGAAGATATTGATTTTTGAGTCTGTGCAAATAACTGAGATGAGTGTAGAAGTAAAAAGAGAATTAAAAATATTTTCATGAGATTGGCTGGTATAAAGTGAATGGCTTTAGGGCGTTAGCCCTAAAGCCATTATAAATTACTCAGTTTTTGCTTTCGCATTCGACTTTTTCTTTTTCACTTTTTTCTTTGCCTTTTCTTTAGTTTCAGGCTTAGCAGACGCTTTTTTAGCAGGTTTCTTAGTATAAGAACTTGGTTTGTTCTTATCTTTTTTCTTGCGTACAGGTTTTTCACCATCCTCACTGACTTTCGCTTTCGTAGATGATGGAGCTTTACCAAACACTTCTTCCGTTGTTGATGCGCGGTTTGAGCTAGAAGAATTCGCAGTACGGGGTGCTTTTTGACGAATCACACGACCTAAATGTGTCAATTGTTGTATCAATTGGAAGTCGATCTTACGCTCTTCCAAATTCACACCTGCAACTTGAATCTTCACTTCATCACCGAGGCTAAAAGATTGCCCACGATTCTGACCAATTAAGCTTTGACTCGCTTGATCATAAAGGAAGAAGTCTTCACCGAGCTGGCTGACATGAATCATGCCATCAACATAAAGATCTTTGAGTGTTACAAATAAACCAAATTCAGTCACTGCACTAATAATGCCGACAAACTCATCACCTAAATGCTGCTGCATATAGTGACATTTCAACCAAGTAGTCACACTGCGTGAGGCTTCATCAGCACGACGTTCAGTTTGTGAGAAATGCTCACCTGCATCATCTAGAGCAGCACCAGAAAGTGGGTAAACCTTCTTATCGAGATAAGCTTTAATCGCACGATGTAACAATAAATCTGGGTAACGACGAATTGGCGAAGTGAAGTGCGTATATGCTTCATAAGCGAGACCATAATGGCCTGAGTTTTTTGCGCCGTAGTAAGCTTGCATCATTGAACGCAATAACACAGCATGTATGCTTGGTGCATCCAAACGATCTTTGGTTGCTTCAATCACCGCTTGGTAATCAGCTTGAGTTGGTTGTTCAGGGAATGGCAAACCAAGTAGTTTGACAAAATCACGAACTTTTTGAATACGTGAGAATTCAGGCGCTTCATGCACACGATACAGCATTGGAATATCATGTTCTAACGCATATTCTGCTGCGGCAACGTTCGCTAACAACATACATTCTTCAATGAGTTTATGTGCATCATTACGCGTGCGCGGCAAGATTTCCTTGATTCCGCCTAACTCATCAAAGGTCATGTAAGTTTCAACGGTTTCAAACTCCATCGCATGACGTTTGGCGCGTAGCTCTTTTAAAGTTTGATAAAGTTGAAATAGCGTATTCAATGATTTATGAATCGTTTTATCCGCTGGAATGGCATCAGTCGCACCTTCAAAATATTGACCGACTTGGGTATAAGTCAAACGTGCTTTTGAATGCATGACAGAAGGGTAGAATTCATAACCTGTTACTTTGCCCGCGCGGGAAAGCTTCAAGTCACAGACCATACATAATCGATCAACATGCGGATTTAAAGAACATAAGCCATTTGATAATGCTTCAGGTAGCATCGGCAAAACGAAGTGCGGGAAATAAACTGATGTACCACGTTCTTCTGCTTCTTCATTTAAAGGCGAATCTAAACGAACGTAATGACTTACATCGGCAATTGCAACCACCACACGATAACCGCCACCTGGACGTTTCTCTGCATAAACTGCATCGTCAAAGTCACGTGCATCTTCACCATCAATTGTCACTAATGGTAAATCACGTAAATCGACGCGTCCTTTAATATCTTGTTCAGAAGGTTCTTTGAAGCTTTCAGCTTCTTTAATGACTGCTTCAGGAAATTCATAAGGCAGACCAAACTCTAAAATCGTTTGCGGAATAATAATTTCCGTATCTGCTTTATCCGCCATTGATTGAATCACATGGCCTGTTGCCAGCTCTTCACGCGTTGGATAATCGTCAATTGCAACACGCAACATATCGCCAACTTTAGCATTGGCATGTTCAATCAACTCCTTTTCAAGGGTAATCGGCTGATGCTGATTAGGATTGCTTGGTTGAATAAAGTATTCGCCCTGATGTTCAGAGACTTTACCAATAATCTGTTTTACACGTCGTTGTACGACTTCAGTGATAAAACCCCAGGCTTTACCTTTACGGTCTACTGAAGTCTGACGCACTTTAACGCGATCACCATTAAAGACTAGACGTAACTCGCGTTCAGGTAACAACACATCATTTTGACCTGCAATATTCGCCGTGCCTAAACCTTTACTATTAATATAAACCGTTGCTTCATGACTAGGTGCATCTGTGGCAGGTTGATATTTAAAGCCATCTTTCATGAGCTGGCCATCACGAACCATTGCACTGAGACGGTGATTCAGCGCATCAATACTTTTTTGATCAGGAATATTAAAGTGGTCTACGAGTTCTGCATGAGACTGTGCGGTTTGTAATTGTTCTAATGTAGTTAAAATAAGAGTTCGGCTAGGAATAGGATTATCGTAACGTTCAGCTTCTGCTTTTGCTTCGGGATCAACCCAATTATTAGTCATATCGTTCCAATTCACATTTGGCAGATCACTTTAGCATAAGACATTCAAACTTGGACTGCACGTCAAAGATTGCAAGATTCTATTTATGCACATGATCTAAATAAAAGAAGAGACGACTATATTATCAAGCGCGACAACAAAAAATGCTGAAAAAAAAACAGAAATTGATTAAAAAATATTTGATTGATTTAAAAAAACATAAAAAATAAGGATCATGGCTTGTGTAATGAGCTTTTAGTTTGTATTATTGCGCTCGTGTTACGGTGAGATGGGTGAGTGGCTGAAACCACATCCCTGCTAAGGATGCATACGGGTAACTGTATCGAGGGTTCGAATCCCTCTCTCACCGCCACTTTACTTAAGGCGCTCATAGCTCAGCTGGATAGAGCACTTGGCTACGAACTAAGGGGTCGGGAGTTCGAATCTCTCTGAGCGCACCAAGTAAAGATTGTAAGTAACACTAGCTCACGATAAGTGAAGCACCTAAGTAATGCGCTCATAGCTCAGCTGGATAGAGCACTTGGCTACGAACTAAGGGGTCGGGAGTTCGAATCTCTCTGAGCGCACCAACTTAAAGAAATTAACCGCTTAATTGCGGTTTTTTTACGTCTGAATTTTATATATTTTCGATAGATAATAAAAAAGCCGCTGATGACAGCGGCTTTTTCGTCTTTGTGAGTTAGAATAAGCTTAAGCTGTGGAATAAGTTGTCAGTTAAGTGTGTTAGAGAGGTTTGAGGCGTAACCGTCTCAGTTAATGAGCTATCACTGGTTGTTGTATCCGCTACAGTTGTAATGGTTGAAGTTGTTCCTGTGATGGCGGTTAGTAAATTATCTACAGTATTATTTGCAAGATCACTATCTGTATTGAGTGTTATGCCAATCAGATCATTAATACTGTCAAATGTAGTATCACTAAACAATGTGCTTACGCTGTCTTGAAGAATATCGATAGTTGTATTACCACCGCTAATAATTGTTTGTGTTGGTTCAGCAACACTTAAAACTAAATCTGCGCTGTCGAATTCAAATCCAAAATTATCGCTAATACCATCAATAGCATCTGTCACATAATTGAGTGAGTCACCACTTAGGGTTTCACTAATTGTATCTGTAAGCCCAGTCAATCCGCCAAGCACACCACTGTTTAGATCCCCAGTAATGCTTCCAAGTAAGTTGGTTACTGTTCCTAATGAATCTTCTGAATTGATTACATCAGTAAGTGCATTGGTCACTAAATCGATAGGACTACCGTCAGTACCACCTGTGATGCCGTCAATCACACCAGTGACAAGATCGATAGGGCTACCATCGGTACCGCC